>JAEYVF010000115.1 GCA_023432005.1 Actinomycetes bacterium | reverse complement strand
CGCCGCGACGGCCTCGTCGTCAACCTCACGCGCTGGGTGCGCTTCGGCCCCGCCGACCCCGCCACCGACACCGCCGAGACGGATGTCGCCGCGCGCCTTCTCGAGGTCGAGGCCGACGCGTTCGCGGCCACCCGCCCTGGCCGCCCGCTCTCCGCGGCCCTCGCCGACATCCGCGCCTCCTACCCGCGGCACGGCTTCGACGCCGACGAGTGGACCCGCCACCACCAGGGCGGCCCCACGGGCTACCTCGGCCGCGACCCGAAGGCGACCCCCGCGACGCACGACATCATCCGCGCCGGCCAGGCCTTCGCCTGGAATCCGAGCGCGCGCGGGGCCAAGGTGGAGGACACCGTGATCGTCGACGACGACGGCATCCGCGTGCTCACCGCCGACCCCGAGTGGCCCACCGCCGCCGTGCGGGGCCTCGCCCGCCCCGCCGAGCTCGAGCTCTGACAGACCACGCACCCACCGGAAGGACACCATGACCCTCGACTGGATCCGCGTCGACGGCACCCGCCTCGCAGGCGAGGACGGCCGCACCGTCGAACTCCACGGCGTCGGCCTCGGCGGCTGGATGAACATGGAGAACTTCATCACCGGCTACCCCGGCAACGAGGAGCGCATCCGCCGCCTGCTGCTCGACGCCATGGGCCGCGAGAGCTACGACGCGTTCTTCGACGAGTTCCTCACCGACTTCATCGACGACGCGGATGCCGCCCGCCTCGCCGAGATCGGCATCGACTCCGTGCGCATCCCCTTCAACTACCGCCACTTCGAAGACGACGCGCGACCCTTCGAGCTCAAGGAGTCGGGGTTCGCGCAGCTCGACCGCGTCGTCACGCTGCTCGCGCGGCACGGCATCCGCTCGATCCTCGACCTGCACGCGCTGCCCGGGCGGCAGAACCAGCACTGGCACTCCGACAACCCCACGCACCTCGCCGAGTTCTGGCAGCATCCGCACTTCCAGGACCGCGTCGTGCACCTGTGGGAGGCGCTCGCCGATCGCTACAAGGACCGGCCCGAGGTGGCCGGCTACAACCCCATCAACGAGCCGAGCGACCCGACCGGCGAGGTGCTGCCGGCCTTCTACGCGCGGCTCGAGAAGGCGATCCGGGCGATCGACCCGCGGCACGTGCTGTTCCTCGACGGCAACAAGTACTCCACCGACTTCACCTGCTTCGACGCCGCGAACCCGCTGCCGAACGTCGTCTACACAGCCCACGACTACGCGCTGCCCGGCATCACGAGCGCCACCGAGTACCCGGGCGTCACGCGCGGTGAGTACTTCGACCGCTCGGTCATCGAGCAGAGCTTCCTGCGTCGCACGGCCTACATGCGCGAGACGGGCACGCCCATCTGGATCGGCGAGTTCGGGCCGGTGTATTCGAGCGACCGCTCGCAGGATGTGTGGCGCTACCAGCTGCTGCGCGACCAGCTCGAGATCTACCGCGAGCACGGCGCGAGCTGGGCGCTCTGGACCTATAAGGACATCGGCCTGCAGGGCCTCGTCTGCGCGCGCCCGGACTCGCCCTACCGCGAGCTCGTCGGCGACCTCGTCGAGAAGAAGGGCCGCCTGGGCATCGACTCGTGGGGCGGATCGGATGCGGGCGTGCGCGACGTCATCGACCCCATCCACACCCTCTTCGAGCGCGAGTGGCCCGACTACGCGCCCTGGCCGTGGGGGCGGCAGCCGCACGTCGCGGTGCTCGTGCGGCACATCCTGCTCGCCGAGCCGATGGCGGGGGAGTTCGCCGCGCGCTTCCGCGGGGTGACCCCGGATGCGGCGCGCGCCCTCGCGCGCTCGTTCCGTCTCGACGCGTGCACCGAGCGCACGGGGCTGACGGCGCTGCTGGCGGAGCACCTTTCACGGCACCCCGCTGGTTGAGTAGCCGCGCGCCGTGCCGGGAGGGCGCGTCCGCGCGCACTCGACCAGCGGTGAAGCGGCTCCCCTCACACCCGCGGCGCCACGAACCCGGGCGCCACCCGCGCCCCCGTCGCCAACTCCACCCGCTCGTTCGGCCCCAACTCGAACCGCATCGCCCCAGCGCCCGTCACGAGCTCGCCCGCGACGACCCCCGCCGCGAGCCCCACGACCGCGACGGGCTCGCCCGCCGCATCCGCCACGACCCGCCACCCGCGCGGGAACTCGAGCATCTGCACGCCGTCTCGCGACACGACGACCCGGGCGTCATCACCCGCGATCACGTACTCATCCGAGCCGACCCGTCGCGACGCGGCCACCGCATCCGCCGCCGCCCCGTGCTCGAGCCGTGTGGGCGTGAGCCCTGAGAACCACACCTCGCCGTCGGGCCGGGGCAGGATGCCGCACGAGCGCTCGAGCTGGTCGAGGAAGAACAGCAGCGCGGGGGAGTACGCCTCGGTGTAACCGGCCTCGCCGGTGTGCGGGTCGAGGCACTGGGGGAAGCGGTCGGCGACGGCGAGCGAAGTGAGCGTCGCGGTCGCGACGAGCGCGTGCTCGGCGACGCGTCCGTGCAACTCGAAGGGGTGCGCGGCTCGGATCATCGACAGCAGGTTGACGGGACCGCCCCACGAGTTGACGCTCGCGTCGCCCGAGAAGCGCGGGTCGTCCATGGCGAGCGAGGTGAGCCCCGCGACCGACAGGAGCCGCCGCGTGTTCAGCAGGTCGCGCTCGAGCGCCGCGGCGAACTCGGCGTCGTCGCCGTGCTCGGCCTCGTACACGCGCAGGATGACGTCCGACACGATCCGCCGAAGCTCGCCGTGCGCGTCGCGGTCGTAGTAGCGGCCGTCCTCGGCGAGGCACTGTGCCCCGAGCGCCGCCGTCGACGCCGTGGCCCGCTCGCGCCAGCCTCCGCCGTCCTCCCCGAGCGCCGCCGCGATCCGCGCGAGGTACCGCCGCTGCGCCGCGACGTTGGCCGTGAGGTCGGGCGCCACGAACGGCAGCTCCGGATGCGCGGGGTCGACGAGCGAGGCCTCGCCGCGGTAGCAGCGGTCGGGCACTCCCCAGAAGCGAGGTGAGGCGTCGTGCCCCGTGTCGAAGGTGCAGAACGCCTCGACGCCGCCCGTGCCGCGGGTGTCGCGGTGCCGCGCGAGCCACGCGTCGTTGGCCGCCATCGCGTCGTACATCGTGCGCAGGTACGCCACATCTGTGCCGCCCGTGAGCCCGAACACGCTCCACACCGTGCGCGCGAGCGGCGTCACCATCTGGATCTGGCTGAAAGCGGGGCCGGCATCCGTCACCTTGTAGGGCAGCAGGCCGTCGTCGCGGGCGAGGGATGCGACGCGCAGGTGCGTCTCGCGAGCGACGGCCGGCGCGAACCGCGCGAGCACCTCGACCGAGATCGACGCCGTGCTCTCCACCCACGCCCCCGGGTAGGCGCCGCCCTCGACGAGCACCGGCTCGCCCACGCCGCCCAACTGGCGGATGCAGCCCGCGAGCTCGAGGAGCGCCTGCCGCCGCCGCGCCGCGAGCGGGCCGCCGACCGCGGCGAAGCCGAGCCCCGCATC
>JAEYVF010000113.1 GCA_023432005.1 Actinomycetes bacterium | reverse complement strand
CCCCCACACCGTCCACACGACAGCTCCCTGTGAGCCTGCCTGTTCCTCCCCCCAAGCAGGTACCCGTGCACTCCACCACCTCCCGCGATCCCGCATTCCCATCCGCCCTTGACGTGGCCCCGCGGCTGCGTCGCTCGAACCCCGTTCCCGAGCGATGAGCAGCGCGGCGCACCCCTGGGTCGGTGCAGCCGACTCCCGCCTCTCCCTCGCCGTCGCGCCCGCGCGCTCCAACGCGCAGGCCAGCCCCGGCAGGCGCGCCATGCGCCACTACCGCAGCGCGCTGGCCGTGCTCGACGGGGTCATCGTGGCCGCATCCGTCGGCCTCGCGCTCCTGGCGCGTTTCGGCACCGGCGCGCCCGAGATCGACGTCGCCGGCGTCATGACCGACTACTGGCTCATCGGCGGAGCCATCGCGGTGGCGTGGTTCCTCGGCCTCGGCGGCTACCGCTCGCGCGATCTGCGGATCATCGGGTCCGGTCCCGTCGAGTACCGCAAGGTCGTCTCGGCGACGACGACGGTCTTCGGCGTCGTCGCCATCATCCTCCTGCTCCTCAAGGTCGACGTCGCGCGCGGCTTCTTCCTCCTCGCGTTCCCGCTCGGCCTCCTCGGTCTCGTGCTCGGGCGCTGGCTCGCCCGCCGTGCCCTGCGGCAACTGCGGCGCATGGGCATCGGCACCAACGCGACGGTCGTCGTGGGCCGACGCACCGAGGTGCAGCAGGTGCTCACGGCCATCGCGCGCGATCCTGCCTCGGCGTTCCGGCCCGTCGGCGTCGTGCTCGGGCGCTCCGCGGCGAGCCGTGAGGTGACGGTGCCGGGGAAGCGCGCCGTCCCGGTGCTCGGCACCCTCGACGCCATCGGCGAGACCATCCGCCGGCACCGCGTCGACACGGTCATCATCGCCGGCCAGCCCCGCGGCGGCGGCGACTTCATCCGCACCGTCGGATGGGAGCTCGAGCGCACCGACGCGGAGCTCATGATCGCGTCGCGCCTCACCGACATCGCGGGTCCGCGCATCCACTTCCGCCCCGCCGAGGGCCTCCCCCTCATGCACGTCGAGCTGCCGAACTACGAGGGAGGCAAGCACGTCGTCAAGCGCGTGTTCGACATCGTCGTGTCGGCGGCCGCCCTCGTCGCGCTCGCCCCGCTGTTCGCGGCTCTCGCGATCATCATCAAGCGGCACGACGGGGGTCCGGTGTTCTTCCGGCAGGAGCGCGTGGGCCGCAACGGGCGGACCTTCCCGATGTTCAAGTTCCGCTCGATGGTGCTCGACGCGGAAGCCCGGCTCGCCGCGCTCCAGGAGCAGAACGAGGGCAGCGGCGTGCTCTTCAAGCTGCGCGACGACCCCCGTGTCACGGCGCCCGGCCGCGTGCTGCGCCGATACTCGCTCGACGAGCTCCCGCAGCTGTGGAACGTGCTCGTGGGCGACATGAGCCTCGTCGGCCCCCGTCCGCCGCTGCTGAGCGAGGTCGAGCAGTACGAGGACCACGTGCTGCGGCGCCTCTACATCAAGCCCGGGCTCACGGGCATGTGGCAGATCAACGGACGGTCCGACCTCAGCTGGCAGGACAGCGTGCGGCTCGACCTCTACTACGTCGAGAACTGGTCGCTGACGGGCGACCTGCTCATCCTCTGGCGCACCGTGCGGATCATCCTGCGCCCGACGGGGGCGTACTGATGACCACGACGCAGAGCATCGACACCGCACGCCCGTCGTTCCGGGAGACGCTCGGCCGCTTGTCCACCGCGCAGAAGCCCGGACGCGGCGCCCCGCCGTACTCGCGCTGGGTGAATCGCCGCATGGGCCGGGTCATCGCGGCGGGCGCCTACACCGTGGGCGCGACCCCCAACGGCGTCACCGGGGTGAGCGCCCTCCTCACGGCATCCGCTCTCGCGATCATCGCCCTCGTCGAGCCCGTCTGGTGGCTCGGCGGGGTCATCGCGGCCCTGCTCGTGCTCGGCTACGCCTTCGACGCGGCCGACGGCCAGCTCGCGCGCCTGCGCGGCGGCGGCAGTCGTGCCGGGGAATGGCTCGACCACATGGTCGACGTCACGAAGACCTGCGTCCTGCACATCGTCGTGCTCGTGTCGCTCGTGCGCTTCGGCGGGGCGCCGGGCGAGGCGTTCCTGCTCGTGCCCCTCGGGTACCTCACGGTCTCGGTCGTGCTGTTCTTCGGGATGATGCTCGTCGACCAGCTGCGCCGATCCGCGGCCGACATCGCCCCCGCGCGTCCGCGCGAGGGCTCGGGTCTGCTGCAGACGCTCGTCGCCCTCCCCACCGACTACGGCATCGTGTGCCTCGCCTTCCTGCTCTTCGGATGGCGCGAGGCGTTCCTCGTCGTGTACACGCTGCTCTTCGCGGCCCACACGCTCGTCCTCCTCGCGGTGCTCGCGAGATGGTGGCGGGAGCTGCGCGCGATCGACGCACGGAGCGCGGCGGCGCGGAAGGTCTGACCATGCCGACCCTGCGCGTGCTGCTCGACACCTACTGGTGGTTCGACGGGCCGACCTCGCTTCGGAACGTCGTGCGCAGCATCGCGCGCACGTGGGCCGAGGACTTCCCCGACGACCGCGTGACGCTCACGGCGCGCCCCGCCCAGGTCGAGCCGCTGCGCGAGGTCCTGGCGGGGCTCGGCATCGAGGCGGAGGTGCGGCCCGTGCCGCGGTGGGCGCGCATCCACGCCCTCGCCGCGGTATCGCTCGCCCGCCACGCGCCCGGGCACGACCTGCTGCTCGCGCAGAACTTCTCCGCGCGCGGACGCGGGGGCGCGCTCTCGTGCACCTTCGTGCACGACGCCATGTACGTCGAGCACCCCGAGTGGTTCCTGCCCGTCGAGCGCGCGTACCTCGCCGGCATCCGACCGCTCCTGCGGCGGGCACGCCTCGTGTTCACGAGCTCGCGCACGGAGGCCGCCCGCATCGAGCGGCTGTGGCCCGAGACCGCGGGGCGCGTGCACGCCGTGGGGCTCCACACGCCGCGCGAGCTGCTCGAGGCGGGCGAACGGCGACCGCAGGGCGTGGGCGACGAGCCCTACCTGCTCGTCGTGGGCCGGCTCAACGTGCGCAAGAACCTCGCGCGCCTCGTGGAAGCCTTCCTCGCCTCCACGACCTCCTCTTCGACGCGGCTGCTCGTCGTCGGGCAACCCGACGGACTCGGTGAGCTCGTCCCTGCCGACGACAGCCGCGTCGCAGTCCTCTCCCGCATCGACGACGCCGAGCTCGCGTGGCTGTACCGGCACGCGCGGGCATTCGTCTTCCCCTCGCTCGACGAGGGCTTCGGGCTGCCGCTCGTCGAGGCGCGGACGATGGGCGCGCACGTGCTCGCGAGCGACATCCCCGTCTTCCGGGAGCTCGGTCTCGCGGACGACTACTTCGACCCGCGTTCGGTCGGCGACATCGCGATGGCGCTCGATCGCATCCCCGAGACGCCCGCAGCGCACGCCCCGCTGACGACGTCGTGGAGCGAGACCGTGGCGGCGATCCGCGACGCCGCGCTCGAGCACCTCGCGGAGCCGGCGCGACGCTGAGCCCCGCGAGGGCAGCCGCCTCGCCGACCCCCGTGGGCGCTATGCGCGCGCCGGGAAGAGCTCGTCGACGAGCTCCCGCGTCGCGCGGATGTTCGCCCGGCTGGAGGCGCCGAAGACCATCGACTCGATACCCGGCTGCTCCGCGATCCACTCGATCGCCTCGCGCGGCGGGATCGCGCCGGAGGCGAAGACGGACATCGCCACCGCGCGGAACGGCCGCTCGTCGAGCGCGCGCCGGTAGGCATCGATGCCTCCCGACATGCGGAAGCCGATCTTGTTGATGTTGGCGCACACGAGGGGGTTCTCGACGCCCGCCTGCGCGAGCGTCTCGAGCAGCATCGGGAGATTCATCGTGATGAACCCCGGCTCTGCGCCGTAGCGCCGCCGCACGTGGTCGGCGAAGATCCGGAAGGCATCCGTGAAGCCGAGGCCCAGCAGCAGATCGACGACGACGTTCTGCAGCCACACGACGGGGGTGCGGAGACCGCGGAACATCGCCATCTCGGCGTCGACGAGGAGCGTGACGATCCCCTCGACGTCTTTCGTCGCGAGTGACCGGCCCCCGCGCATCATGGCGTTGACGAGCCCCTCCTCCGGCATGAAGCGGCGCAGGGCGCCGAGCATCCCGGCCTCGGTCACCGCGTCGGCGTACTTGTGCGCGTACGGCATGCAGGGGAAGAAGGTGAAGTCCGCGTAGCGCTCCGGATGCGCCCGCACGTGCTCCGCGATCTGGGCCACGCGGTCGTGCGTCGTGCACATGAAGGTCGTGATGCCCTCGTCGTAGGCGGCGTCGAGCACCTCGATGACGGCATCCAGCTCCTGGAAGCGCATGGCCTGGGCGCGGGCCTTCTCCTCGGACATGTGATTGACGCCGAAGAACTGGTTGTCCCCGAACAGCAGACGATCCATCAGCCCCTCCTCCCCCGCCGTCCGCGGCGTCCCGGGTCGGGCGGCGCGACCACCGTGTCGTCGGTCGTGACCGGCCCGCGAGCCGCGTCGATCGTCAGGAGCTCGAGCACGCGATCCGTGACGGCCGCATTCGCGAAGGAGTTGAGGCCCTCGACCTCGCGCGCCTCCACCCGGCGCACGAAGGCGTCGAGCTGCGCGCTGTACTCCTCGCCCCGGAGGTAGAACCACACGGGATCGGTGAGCTCGGTCGTGTACTTGACGTTCCAGCCCGTGCGATAGCCCTCGATCTCGGGGGCGGTGTCGCGCAGGTACACGCGGACCTCCTGACGATCGGCCTCGATGCGTCCGGCGGTGCCGGTCGCCGTGATACGGGTCGTCATCTTGCGGAATGACTCGTCCGACCAGTTGACCGAGAGCTGCGCATGCATGCCGGAGTCGTAATACAAGGTCGCGAAGACCTCGTCCTCGGTGTCCTCGGAGAAGACGGAGCCGAGGACCGTCCCCCCGACCGCGCGCGGCGGACCGGCGTACCAGGAGAGCAGATCGAGCGGATGCGCCGCGTAGTCGTACAGGCAGCCTCCGCCCTCCGTGCGCTTGCTGCGCCAAGTCGACCCCTTGGCCCGGAGGACCACGGGGCCATATGCCTCCGCCTGCATGTGCGTGACGCGGCCGATGGCCCCGACGTCGAGCAGGCGCTTGACCTCGCGGAAGGCCGCGACGAAGCGGTTGTGGTAGCCGACCTGGGTGACGAGGCCCGCAGCCGCGGCGTGCTCCGCGAGCTCGACCGATTCGGCTGCCGACAGCGTGAGCGGCTTCTCGCAGAACACGCTCACCCCACGCTCGATGCAGGTGCGCACGAGCGGCGCGTGGAAGCGCGTGGGCGTCGCGATGACGACCGCGTCGAGTTCGACCGCGTCGAGCGCCGAGGCGAGGTCGGGGAAGGTGCGCAACCCCGTGTACTTGCCGAGCACGTCGAGGATGTAGCCCGTCGCGTCGACGATGGCATCGACCGAGACGTCGGGATGGGCCCGGATCATCGAGAGGTGGGACAACCCCATCTTGCCGAGTCCGACGACTCCGACACGGATCATGCGCGTGCCCCCTTCTCCATGACGCGGGCGAGTGTGCGGGCGAGGAGTTCCTCGTACTGCCCGGCGACGTGCTCCCAGGTGAACTCCTCCTCGTGCCGGCTGCGCGCCGCGGCCGCGAGCCGGGAGCGCAGCGACGCATCGGCGAGGAGCGCGTCGATGCGCTGCGTCGCCTCGGAGACATCGCGGAAGTAGAGCGCGGCATCCCCTGCGACCCAGCGGTTGTAGGGGTTGTCGTGCGCGACGACGGGGTTGCCGGCGGCGAGAGCCTCGACGAGGGACGGATTGGTACCGCCGACGGTGTGGCCGTGGAGGTAGGCGAGGCCGTGATAGCGAAGAGAGGCGAGCTCGGCGGGGTCGTAGACCGAGCCCAGGAAGACCACCTCGTCGCTCGCCGCGTCGACGACCGCGCGATGGTACGCGTCGTCCTCGGGTCGGTAGTCGCCGAGCATCGCGAGGCGCACGCCACGCGGGCGCGCCGAGAACGCCGTCACGAGCTCGAGGATCGAGTTCTCGGGGATGGGACGGCACACGAGGGTGAGGTAGCCGCCGGGCTCGAGGCCACGCGCGGCGACCGGCTCGACGGGGGCCGAGCTCACGAGGTGCGCGCCGTAGGTGATCGTCGTGATCTTCTCGCGTCGGGCCTTGCGCGAGAGATAGCGCTCGATCTCCGGGTGATCGGCGATGAGCGCGTCGCCGATCCAGCACGCGATGCGCTCGTTGACGTACAGGATCGCCTGCCGCAGCTTGCCCCAGCGGGCACGCGACCACTCGATCCCGTCCATGTTGATGACGTTCGGGATGCCGCGCCGGCGCTGCGCGAGGTTGAAGACCGCGGTGTTGTAGCCGAACGTGAGGCACAGCTCGCCGGTCTCGACGGCGTGGCGGATCGAACGTCGGTCGAACTCGGCCGTGCCGAGCCAGCCGTCGCGCGAGACGGGGATCCGCACGCGCTCGATACCGCGCCACACATCCGTCTCGACGGGGCCGTCGCCCTGCTCCTGGCAGTAGACGACGACGCGCCAGCCGCGGTCGACGAGGTAGAGGGCGACG
>JAEYVF010000109.1 GCA_023432005.1 Actinomycetes bacterium | reverse complement strand
CGATGCGGTGCTTGCGCTCCTTGAGCTCGACCTCGGTGGCCGCACCCGCCTTGATGACGGCGACGCCGCCCGCGAGCTTGGCGAGGCGCTCCTGGAGCTTCTCGCGGTCGTAGTCGGAGTCGGTGTTGTCGATCTCCTGGCGGAGCTGCTTCACGCGGCCCGCGATGGCCTCGGCGGAGCCGGCGCCCTCGACGATCGTGGTCTCGTCCTTGGTGACGATGACCTTGCGCGCCTGGCCGAGCAGCTCGAGGGTCGCGTTCTCGAGCTTGAGGCCGACCTCCTCGGAGATGACCTGGCCACCCGTGAGGATCGCGATGTCCTGCAGCTGCGCCTTGCGGCGGTCGCCGAAGCCGGGGGCCTTGACGGCGACCGACTTGAAGATGCCGCGGATCTTGTTGACGACGAGCGTCGCGAGGGCCTCGCCGTCGACGTCCTCGGCGATGATGAGCAGCTGCTTGCCCGCCTGGATGACCTTGTCGACGATGGGGAGCAGATCCTTGATGTTCGAGATCTTGCCGTTGACGATGAGGATGTACGGGTCCTCGAAGACCGCCTCCTGGCGCTCCGGGTCGGTCACGAAGTACGCCGACAGGTAGCCCTTGTCGAAGCGCATGCCCTCGGTGAGCTCGAGCGTCGTGCCGAAGGTGTTCGACTCCTCGACGGTGACGACGCCCTCCTTGCCGACCTTGTCGATGGCCTCGGCGATGAGCGCGCCGATCTCGGGGTCGGCGGCGGAGATGGACGCGGTCGCCGCGTACTCCTCCTTGGTCTCGACCTCCTTGGCGTTGTTGCGCAGCTCGGCCTCGACGGCCGCGACGGCCTTCTCGATGCCGCGCTTGAGGCTGATGGGGTCGGCGCCGGCCGCGACGTTGCGCAGGCCCTCGCGGACGAGCGCCTGGGCGAGCACGACCGAGGTCGTGGTGCCGTCACCGGCGACGTCGTCGGTCTTCTTCGCGACCTCCTTGACGAGCTCCGCGCCGATCTTCTCGTACGGGTCGTCGAGCTCGATCTCCTTGGCGATGGAGACGCCGTCGTTCGTGATCGTGGGGGCTCCCCACTTCTTCTCGAGCACGACGTTGCGTCCGCGCGGCCCGAGGGTGACCCTGACGGCGTCGGCCAGGGTGTTGAGGCCGCGCTCGAGGCCGCGGCGGGCCTCCTCGTCGAAAGCGATGATCTTAGCCATGGGTTAGTGTCGTCCCTCCCGGACGTGATCCACAGTGATTTGGCACTCACTGAGTGCGAGTGCCAGGAATCAGTCTGGCACTCGGCCGGGGCGAGTGCAAGCCGAGGCGCGGCTGTCCGCGGAGGGCGCACGCGGCTTCCGTGCGCTGGGCTCCGGCGCGAGGTCGATCAGCCCGCAGGGATGGGCGTGACCGACCCCGAGAGCGGCACGAGCTCGACCCAGCTGTTGCCGGGCGCGAGCCGGATGACGGCCCCCGTGTCGTCGACGAGGCGGATGGGGCTGTCGCGGTCGGGCTTCGCCCAGCTCGCGTGCACCATGCCGCCGCCCGACATCACCCATGCCTCCCCCGCGCCGACGAGCTCGGTCTTGGGCACGCCGCCGTCGTTCGACACGGGCACCCGCACGATCACGACGTTGACGGCCGAGAGCTGGGCGCCCGCCGAGTCGAGGTCGGGCTCGCCCATCTGCGAGCGCAGCCAGCGGGCGGATGCGGCATCCCACCGCCAGGACGGATGCGCGGATCCCCCGAACACGAGGTCGACGCCCGCGACGGGCGCGCCCTCCCGGCTGCCCGTCGCGTTGCCGACGGCATCCGCGAAGGCGAACTGCTGCTCGGGCGCTGCGATGTCGGGATGCATGGCGATCAGCTCGGGCGCGAGCACGAGGACGTTGTGCGGGGACTGCTTGCTCTTCGTGCGGTACATGACGGCGTCGGTGTCGGACTGGCCGTGGATGGCGTTGTAGACGGGCGTGGAGCGCATGAGCTGCACGAACCGCTGCTGACCCCCCGAGTACGCGACGATGCCGCCGAGCGGCGAGATGATGTCCGGGTCCATCGGGCGGATCGAGCGCACCGGACCGATCTCGGCGGGCACGGTCGAGTGCCAGACCGCGACGTAGCGGGTCAGCCCGCCCTCGACGAGCTCCTCGAACACGATGTCGGTGAACTGCAGCCCGACCTGCGGGCGCGCATTCCAGTGGTTGTCGACCTTCGCCGCGAGCGAGGCGTGCGCGAGACTCGCGGGGTCCTCGACCGGGAGGCCCGTGAGCGGCGCATAGACGACGGGCGCTGGTGTCTCGTAATCGGAGGTGTAGCTCGGCGTCGGCGTCGAGGTGGGATCGGCTCCGACGGGCGTCGTGCAGCCCGCGAGCGCGAGCCCCGCCACGAGCGCGAGGGCGCCCGTCAGCGCGCGCCCCCTCGAAGTCATGTGCCACATGCTAGGCGGAGCGGCGCGGCCGACGGCCGCTCGGCGTCGGCGCGTCCGGGAGGGCGGGGGTGCCGCCGCTCAAACGGGACGGACGGTCTCGGCCTGCGGACCCTTGGCGCCCGTGCCGACCTCGAACGTCACCGACTGGCCCTCCTCGAGGACCTTGTAGCCCGGCATGTCGATCGCCGAGTAGTGCACGAAGACATCGTCTCCGCCGTCCATGGTGATGAAGCCGAAGCCCTTCTCCGCGTTGAACCACTTCACGGTTCCGTTGGCCATCGTCGTGCTCCCTGCTGTGCTCGTCTCACGTGCGCCGGCCTCGGGGAGGGCCGGGCATGGGGCGATGCTAGCGATCCGACAGGGCCGCGATCCGGGCGGAGACCCCGAAAACGGGCCCCGTGCGGAAGATTCAACGCAGATTAAACATCGGTGTAACACCGGGGCCCACGGACGGCGACCGGGCGCCCCGGAGGGCGGGTCAGCCCGCAGCCGGCGCCACGTAGTC
The DNA here is from genome assembly GCA_023432005.1 of Actinomycetes bacterium. Classification (GTDB taxonomy): domain Bacteria; phylum Actinomycetota; class Actinomycetes; order Actinomycetales; family Microbacteriaceae; genus Homoserinibacter. The sequence goes on along the minus strand of JAEYVF010000109.1, from coordinate 2,742 downwards.
GGCGCCGAGCACGATCGTGATCGCGGCGACCGGGAAGGCGTCCGAGAGCTGCACGTCGCTCGCGCCCACGAGCTGGGCGATGCCGCGTGCGATGCCCTCGTCGTCGGGGTTCGAGAAGTAGACGATCGTCGTCGCCTCCTCGGTGTTCGATGCCGCGGCGCGACTGGGGTTCGGCCACCCGGCTGCGGCGATCTGGTCGCCCGCGATGTTCGAGAGACCCTGCGTGGGCGTGCCGTTGAGCACGGCGAGCGAGAGCGTGGCGAGGTAGGCGGGGTCGACCGTCGCGGGGTCGGTGACCGGCTCCGCCGTCTGCACGACGGTCGGCGTCGGGGTCGGCGTCGGCGTGTCCTGCGCGAAGGGCAGCTTGAAGTTCGGGTCGAACGTCGAGAGCACGAAGAGACCCACGACGGTCAGCGCGGCGGTGGCGAGCACGGCCCACGCGAATCCGATCCAGCCGCGGCCGCGCCTGCCGGGCGCACGGTGCGCGCCGACGCGGTCGACGCCGCCGGGGATGTCGTCGAAGCGGTCGCGGGGGAAGCTGGCCATCTAGTCGGTCGGGTCCTGGGTGTCGATGCGGAAGGTCCGGGACGCCCGGGCGGTCGCCCGTGCCTCTCTCACGCGCTGCAGCCGTCGCACCAGGAGGGGGTCGTGGCGCAGCGCCGCCGGCGAATCGAGTATGGCCGACAGAAGCTGATAGTAACGTGCGGGCGCGATGTCGAACTCGGCGCGGATCGCGGATGCCTTGGCTCCCGTGCGCGCGGCCCAGGCGTCCTCGAACTCCAGCACCCGCACCGAGAACGGGTCGAGGGCATCCGCCGGTGCGACGCGAGCGGCTCCCGTGTTCGCGGACATGCAGCACCTCCCCGGCGTCTTCGGGCCCGACGCGGTCAGCCTACGAGCGCGACGCCGCCCCGCCCGTGCGACCCGCGGGAGGTCGCACAGCATCGAGGCGATCGCCGTGCGGCGAGCCCGAGGCGAGGGGCTCGCCGTCGAGCGCGAGCACGAAGCCGGCCTCGGCATCCGCACGCCCCTCCGCGGCGAGCGCCGCCCAGCGCTCGGCGACCTCGGGTACGGCCGTGCGGGCCTCGAACGTGACGGCGCGCGCGCCGACCTCGGCGATCGCCGACAGGAGACGTGCCCGGTCCCCGGGCGGCAGGTAGACGGCGGTCCCGAGGCACGCGACGACGAGCGTCGCGTCCCCGGGGGCGTCGGACACCGCATCCGAGAGGGCGCCGAGCGCATCGCCCGCGACGAGGTCGACGGGATCCGCGGCGGCCGTCGCGAGCGCTGCACGCAGCCTCTCGTGGCGGTCGGCCCTGTCGGGCGGCAGCGAGGCCTCGAGCCAGCGCCGGTCGTCCGGGTCGCTCGCGTCGAGGGGCGCGAGGTCGACGCCGCGGCGCCAGCGGATGTCGGGGAGGGTCGCCGGTAGCAGACCCGCCTCGAGGCGCGCCTCGAGCCGGGGTGGCCCGTCGCCGAGCTCGACCGCGCCGCCATCCGGGGTGAGGAAGCGGTACCCGTAGCGATCCGGCAGCAGGCACAGCCCCGCGGACGCGCCGAGCTCCAGCAGGGCGAGGGGGCCCGGAATGCGCGCGAGCGCCACGACCAGCGGCACGCAGCGGCTCGGCTCGTTCGTCTGCACGCGGCGCCGCGAGAGCTCGCGGGCGAGGTCCCCGGCGCGCGCGAGCAGGGCATCCGCCCACACCGGGTAGGGGGCCTCGGGCGCGCCGAGGTACGCCGCGACGGCGAACAGCAGCGACGGCTGCCGGGCCGGGCGCGGCAACCCGTCGAGCAGCGCGAGCATGCGCTCGTCGTGGGCGACGCCGAGGCACCACTCCACCTGCCGCGCGGAGGTCGCGGCGAGTTCGCGGGCGGCCCGCAGGTACCAGTCGCGCGTGGCCTCGGTCATGCGGCCATCATCCGGGAACTGTGCGTCGTCCCGCGACGTTGCACCCAGCGGGTGCCCGCACCGGGTACCTAGGATGTGCGAGGAAAGGGGAGGCGATGGGCTACAACGTCACCAAGTCGGAGGATCAGTGGCGCGAGGAGCTCGGCGAGGACCGCTACCGCGTTCTGCGGCAGGCGGGCACCGAGCGGGCCTGGACCGGTGAGCTGCTCGACGAGCATCGCGCGGGCCTCTACACGTGTGCGGCGTGCGGCGCCGAGCTGTTCAAGAGCGGCACGAAGTTCGACTCGGGCTGCGGTTGGCCGAGCTTCTACGACTCCGTCAACCCCGACGCCGTGGAGCTGATCGAGGACACCTCGCTCGGCATGGTGCGCACCGAGGTGCGCTGCGCGAACTGCGGCGGCCACCTGGGCCACGTGTTCGACGACGGCTTCGGCACCCCCACGGGGCTGCGCTACTGCATGAACTCGCTCTCCCTGGGCTTCCAGGCCGAGGGCGAGGGCTCCTCCGCGGGGCACTGATGGCCCCGAAGGGCTCCGTCGCCGACGCGATGCTGCGGCGGCGGTCCCACTCCTCGGTCGGCGACGAGGCTCCGAGCGACAAGGAGCTGCTGCGGGCGATCGAGGTCGCCGGCACGATCGCCGACCACGCGGCGCTGCGCCCGTGGCGGGTCATCGCGATCCGCGGCGAGGCGCGCGAGCGCGTGGGGCGGGCGATCGCGGAGGCGTCGGGCGCGAGCGGCGCGGATGCCGACAAGCTCGCGCGCAAGCCGCTGCGGGCGCCGCTGCTGCTCGCCGTCGTCGTGTCGCCGAGGCCGAGCGGCAAGGTGCCTCTCTGGG
>JAEYVF010000041.1 GCA_023432005.1 Actinomycetes bacterium | reverse complement strand
CGAGCTGGTTGAGGTCGTCGAGCAGCCGGTCGGCGTAGTCGGTGATCTTGAAGTACCACTGCGTGAGCTTCTTCTTCGTGACGAGGTTGTCGCAGCGCTCGCAGCGGCCGTCGACGACCTGCTCGTTGGCGAGCACCGTCTGGTCGAAGGGGCACCAGTTCACCCAGCTCGCCTTGCGGTAGGCGAGGCCCTTCTCGAAGAGCTTGAGGAACAGCCATTGGTTCCACTTGTAGTACTCCGGGTCGGAGGTGTGGATGACGCGGTCCCAGTCGAAGCTCGTCGCGTAGCGGCGCATCGAGGAGCGCTGCTGGGCGATGTTGTCGTAGGTCCACTCGCGGGGGTCGATGCCGCGCTTGATCGCGGCCCCCTCGGCCGGCAGGCCGAACGAGTCCCAGCCGATGGGGTGCAGCACGTTGAAGCCCTGCAGTCGCCAGTAGCGCGCGATGATGTCACCGAGCGCGTACGCCTCCGCGTGACCCATGTGCAGGTCGCCCGAGGGATACGGGAACATGTCGAGCACGTACTTGCGCGGGCGCTTGTCGTCGGCGTCGGCGGTGGAGAACGGCTTCAGCTCGTCCCACACCGGAAGCCAACGCTCCTGTATGCGGCGGAAGTCGTATCCGTGGTCGTCGCCGGTCTGCTCGTGCTGGGTCACTGACGCTCTGCCTCTCGGGATTGCAACCTTTACAGAGTAGTCAACGTTCGCGGGGCGCATCTTGTGCCGCCCTCGCGCGAGCCGTCACTCGATGGGCTGGTCGTGCACGCTCGTGCTGAGCGTCGTGCCGTTGAGCTCGAGGTAGAGCTGCCGCTCGGTCACCGAGACGGTCATCGTGTTGCGGCGCTCGAGGGCCCGCACGGCGTCGTCGAGGAACCCGGGATCGAAGCTGTGCAGGGTGATCTCGTCGGCGCGGTGGATCCTCTTGCCCGCCCACTGCGGCAGCAGCTTCGCGGGGTCGCGGTGCGTGTAGATCGCCGTGCGCCCGGCCGCCTTGCTGCCCGCGTGCAGACGCGCGGCATCCGGGGCGCCCACCTCGATCCACGCGGTGAGGAGACCGGTGAGGTCGCGCACGACGACGGCGGGCTCGTCGGTGGCGGAGACGCCCTCGGTGAACGCGATGCCCTCCTCGTACTCGAGGCAGTAGGCGAGCACACGCGTGAGCATGTAGACCGCCGTCTCGGACGGATGCTGCGCCACGCGCAGCGCGAGCTCCTCGTAGACGCCGCGGTCGACATCCGCGAGGCTCACGGTGAAGGTGTGGATCGTCGCGCCGACAGCCATGGCCCCCGAGCCTACGCGGAGACGCGGTGGCTCACGCGCCGAGCGCGGCGAGGAGCGCGGCGGCCTTGAGGCGCGCCTCGGCGAGCTCGGCCGCAGGCTCCGAGAGCGCCGTGATGCCGCCGCCCGCACCCACGGATGCGCCCTCCGCGTCGAGCACGATCGTGCGGATCGTCATGGCGAGGTCGGCGGAGCCGTCGGCGGCGAGGTAGCCGAAGGCGCCGGCGTACGGGCCGCGCGGGCGGGCCTCGAGCTGCTCGAGCACTTCCATCGCCCGGCGCTTCGGCGCGCCCGTCATCGAGCCGGCCGGGAAGCACGCGGCGATGGCATCCACCGCGCCGAGGCCGTCGCGCAGGCGGCCCTCGATCGTCGACACGAGCTGGTGCACATGCGCGTACGACTCCACCTCGAGCAGGCGCGTCACGGCGACCGAGCCCGTCTCGCACACGCGCGACAGGTCGTTGCGCATGAGGTCGACGATCATGAGGTTCTCGGCGCGCTCCTTCTCGCTCTCGACGAGCTCGGCGCGGAGACGCGCGTCCTCGGCGGGCTCGGCGCCGCGCGGGCGCGTGCCCTTGATGGGGCTCGTGCGCACGACGCCGTCGGGCGTCACCTCGAGGAAGCGCTCGGGAGAGGCCGACACGAGCGTCGTGCCGCCGATCCGGATCAGGCCCCCGTGGTGGGTCGCGCTCGACGCGCGCACGGCGTCGAACACCTCGAGTGCGTCGAAGGCACCCGCGACGCGGGCCTCGGTCGTGAGGCACAGCTGGTAGGCCTCCCCCTCGCGGATGGCATCGCGGCACGCGGCGATGTTGGCGAGGTAGCGCTCGGGGGTGTCGTGCCAGTGCACGCCCCGCTGGTCGAGTGCCGCCCCCAGGGCGGTGTGTCGAGACCCGCGGAGCCCTGCCGCGGCGGTGGTCTCGAGACGCGGCGCTTCGCGGCGCTCCTCGACCACCTCCGCGGTGCGGTCGCGCCACGCCGCGAGCTCGCCGTCCCACGCGGTGCCGAGGGCGAGGAGCGAGGCGGAGCCGTCGCCCTCCACCGCGACGAGCCGGTCGACGCGCAGGAACGCGGCATCCGGATGCGGCCCCCGTTCGGCCACGGGCATGCCGACGGTCTCGCCGCGCAGCTCGTAGCCGAGCCAACCCACGAGGCCCAGGGGCACGGCCCCGAGCGGCTCGCCGGTCCGCAGCACGGCGAGCTCCGCCCGGAGCGTCGCGAGCACCTCGCCCGTCGGGGCGATCACCCGCTTGCCGGTGCCCAGGAAGGCGCGGCCGCCCGGGCCGGAGTCGAGCCAGAAGACGTCACCCTCGGGGTACAGCGATGAGACGAGGGTACGGGGGTCGAATCCGTCGCCGAGCGGATGCCGCAGGAGCCGGAGACGCATAGCCTGATCCTATGAGCGCGCCCTCCTCCGCCCCCGTGGCGACCACCTCGGTGTGGCAGCGCGGCGAGCTCGTGGCGCGCGAGGACTGCGACGTCGCCCCCGCCACCGTCGAGGTCGCCGACTCATGGCTCGTCGAGGAGGGCGCGGTGCGCGGGCTCGACGTGCACCGCGAGCGCTTCCTCACCTCGATCCCGCGGTCCCGCGCGCGCGACCTCGAGCTCGACGCCTTCTGGGCCGCCGCCATCGCGAGCATCCCGCGCCACGGGGCGTGGTTCCCCCGCGTCGAGCTGCGCGAACAGCTCGGGATGCCGCAGCTGCTGTTCCGGCTGCGGGAGGCTCCCGTCCTGCAGCGATCGCTCGTGCTGACGACCCACACGGGCCGCGACCCGCGCACCGCCCCGACCGTGAAGGGCCCCGACCTCGCGTCGATGGTGCGGCTGCGCACCGAGGCGCAGCGGCGCGGGGCGGATGAGGCCGTGCTCGTGACCGACGACGGTCACGTCGTCGAGGGCTCCACGACGAGCATCGTGTGGTGGGAGGGCGGCACCCTCGCCGTCGTCGATCGCGCGCTCGCTCGCATCCCGTCGACGACCGAGCGCACGGTCGTCGCCCTCGCGACGGCCCTCGGCGTGCCGGTCGAGGAGCGCCGGGTGCGCCCCGAGGAGCTCGACGGCCTCGAGGTGTGGGCGCTCAACGCACTGCACGGCATCCGCATCGTCACCGCCTGGCAGGGCGGGCCGCCCGCCACGGCTGAGGAGCCGGGTCGGCTCTCGCGCTGGCGCCTTCGGATGGATGCGCTGCGCCGCCCCCTGCCCGACGCGCGAGGCGGCAGCGCGGCGTGAGCTGGTTCAACGAACTCCTCATGGCGGTGCTCGACGCCGTGCAGTCGGTCGACCCCGTGCTGCGCACGCTGCTCGCGGGCGTCGGCATCATGCTCGAGACCTCCGTGCTCATCGGCCTCATCGTGCCGGGCGACACGATCGTCATCGTCGCAGCGACCGCCGTCGACAGCCCGCTCGAGTACGCGGCCCTCGTGACGGTCGTGATCCTCGGCGCCCTCGCGGGAGAGTCGATCGGGTTCGCGCTCGGGCGCTTCTTCGGCCCGCGCATCCGTCACTCCCGGTTGGGACGGCGCATCGGCGAGAGCCACTGGCGCCGCGCCGAGAACTACGTCGACAGGCGCGGCGGCATCGCCGTGTTCATCTCGCGGTTCCTTCCCGTGCTGCACTCGCTCGTGCCGCTCACGGTCGGCATGAGCACGATGAGCTACCGGCGCTTCATCTCGTGGACGGCGCCCGCGTGCGTGCTGTGGGCGTTCGCCTACGTGACGGTCGGCTCGGTCGCGGCGGGCTCCTACCGCGAGCTCGCACAGCAGCTGCACTGGGCCGGCTACGTGTTCGTCGGCGTCATCGTGCTCTTCCTCATCGCGGTCGTCGTCGTGAAGAAGCTGCTCGAGCGCTCGGAAGCGCGGCACTGGGCGCACCCGGGCGACGGCGACGCGAACACGATCGAGCTGCCGGAGGAGTGAGCGCGGCGGGCCCTAGATGAGCCCCTGCCCGTTGAGCCACTGCGTCGCGATCGCGCCCGTCGACTCCTGATCGACGGTCGAGCGCACGTTGAGGGCGACGAGCCCCTCGGGCGTCAGCTTCGCGCTCACGGCGTTGATGACATCCGCGATCTCGTCGGCGACGTCGGAGCTCACGAGCGGCACGACGTTCGAGGCCAGGAACAGGCCCTTCGGGTCGTCGAGCGTCACGAGGTCGTCGGTCTGGATGCGCGGGTCGGCGCTGTAGACGTTGGCGATGTTGACGGTGCCCGCGAGCAGGTCCTCGACGGTCGTGTCGCCCGTCGCCTGGAACTGCACGGTGACGCCGTACTTCTCCTGCAGGCCGCTCGGGCCGTAGGGGCGCTCCTCGAGCTCCGGCGGCCCGCCGAGCACGAGCTGCTCGCTCACCGAGGCGAGGTCGTCGAGGCTCGTGAGCCCGTGCTCCTCGGCGAACGCCTTGGTGACGTTGTAGGAGTCCTGGTCGGTCGCGGGCGACTGGTCGAGCACCGTGAGCCCGTCGGGCAGCGCTTCCTGGAGCGCCGCGTAGACGTCCTCGGAGGTCGTCGCGGTCGTCTCGGGGTCGTAGTACTGCAGCAGGTTGCCCGTGTACTCGGGGAATAGGTCGACCGAGCCGTCCTCGAGCGAGGGCAGGTAGGCGTCGCGCTGGCCGATGTTGAACTGACGCTCGACCTCGAAGCCCGCGTTCTCGAGCGCCTGGGCGTAGATCTCGGCGATCATCTAGTTCGAGTAGTACGCCTGCGAGCCGATGACGATGGTCGAGCCGGCGCCGTCCGGATCCGTGCCGCCCGAGTCGAGCGGGTTCCCGGGAGCGCACCCTGAGAGGGCCAATGCCGCCCCCACCGCGACCGCACCGAGTGCGAGCCGGCCCTTGTTCCGTGCTGTGAACATGTCGTTCTCTCTTCTCTACGTGGTGGCAGATTCCACCGCCGAGCGGCGCCGGGATGGCGTCGAACGGACGTCGGGGGTGCGTCCCGCGGCGACCCCGCGCGGGACGACGAGCTGCTGGACGAGCGCGAACAGCGCGTCGAGCACGAGGGCGAGCGCGACGACGATGAGGGCGCCGCCGAGGATCTGGTCGAAGCGTCGGAGGGGCAGCCCCTGGATGATGTAGTAGCCGACGCCGCCGAGGTTGACGTACGCGGCGATCGTGACGGTCGCCACGACCTGCAGGGCGGCCGACCGCAGTCCGCCGATGAGCAGCGGCAGGCCGAGCGGCATCTCGATGCGCCACAGGATCTGCCATTCGGTCATTCCCATCGCGCGCCCCGCGTCGATGACGCGGCGATCGATCGCCTCGAAGCCGGAGTACGCGCCCGCGAGGATCGAGGGGATCGCGAGCAGCACGAACGCCGTGACCGCGGCCTCCGGCTTGTGCAGCACTCCGAACACGAGCACGAGCAGCACGAGCAGACCGAACGACGGGACGGCGCGCGCGGCGCCCGAGATCGCCACCGCGATCTCGCGACCGCGGCCCGTATGCCCGATCCACCAGCCGAGCGGGATGGCGACGAGCCCCGCGATGACCACCGAGACGAAGGTGTAGAGCAGGTGCTCGCCGACGGCCTGTCCGAGCGGATGCGATCCGGTGGCCCGCTCGGGGCTGAGGATCCAGGCGAGGGCGTCGGCGAAGAGGTTCACGCGGCACCCCCCGCGGGCAGGGCGATCCGGGCGGCGCGACGCCCGCGCTCACGACGCGCCCACGGCATGAGCGCACGGCCCGCGAGCACGAGGAGGGCGTCGACGACGAGGGCGATCGCCATGACGGCGACGACGCCCGCGAGTACCTCGGGGATGATGCGGCGCTGCAGCCCGTTCGTGAAGAGGTAGCCGAGGTTGTCGACGCCGATGAGGATGCCGACGGTCGCGAGCGCGATCGTCGAGACCGCCGTGACGCGCAGCCCGGCGAGCACGACGGGGCCCGCGAGCGGGAACTCGACCGTCCAGAACCGCCGCCACGAGCCGTAGCCCATCGCGACGGCCGCCTGCCGCACGGCGGGGTCGACCGAGCCCAGCGCATCCGCGATCGAGCGGGCCATGATCGCGACCGCGTAGATCGTGAGGGCGATGATGAGGTTCGCCTCCGAGAGGTAGCTGATGCCGAGCGTCGGCGGCAGCAGCGCGAAGAGCGCGAGCGAGGGGATCGTGTAGAGCAGCCCCGTGACGGTGAGCACGACGCCGCGGGTGAGCTGGTAGCGGAAGGCGACCCAGCCGAGCGGGATCGCGAGGGCGAAGCCGAGCGCGATGGGCAGCAGGCTCTGCCGCAGGTGCTCGAGAGCGAGCTGCGCGATGAGATCGAGGTTGGCGAGCACCCAGGTCATGCGCCGCCCTCCACGAGCACCCCCTGCGTGCGGCCCGCGGTATCGACGAGCACCGTGCCGCGCGGGGTTGCCTTGGGACGCAGCGCCCTCTTCCCGCGGTCGGCGCCGATGAACGAGGCGACGAACTCGCTCGCGGGTGCCTCGATGATCTCGGACGGCGAGCCGATCTGCGCGATCTTCGCGCCCTCCTCGAGGATCACGACCTGGTCGCCCAGCAGGAAGGCCTCGTCGATGTCGTGCGTGACGAACACGACGGTCTTGTCGAGCTCGCGCTGCAGGCGGATCGTCTCCTGCTGCAGCTCGTCGCGCACGATGGGGTCGACGGCGCCGAACGGCTCGTCCATGAGCAGGATGTTGGGGTCGGCCGCGAGTCCCCGGGCGACGCCGACGCGCTGCTGCTGGCCGCCCGAGAGCTGGCTGGGGTAGCGCTTCGCGAGCGAGCGGTCGAGACCGACGGTGTCGAGCAGCGCGAGCGCGCGCTCGCGTGCCTCCCGCCGGGAGACGCCGTTCAGCACGGGCACGGTCGCGACGTTGTCGACGACCGTGAGGTGGGGCAGCAGGCCGCCGTTCTGCATGACGTAGCCGATGCCGCGACGCAGTCTCACCGGGTCGCGGTCGAGCACGCTCTCGCCGTCGATCTCGATCGCGCCCGAGGTCGGATCGACCATGCGGTTGATCATGCGCAGCAGGGTGGTCTTGCCGCTGCCCGAGGACCCCACGAAGACCGTGGTCTTGCGGGCGGGGATGACGAGGCTGAAGTCGTCGACCGCGACCGTGCCATCCGGGAACTGCTTGGTCACCGACCGGAACTCGATCATGCCCGCCCCTCGCCGGACCGACGCGGGCGTGCGCGGTCCACCTCCACTCAACCGTATGGAGGCCCACCGACGCTGGGCATTGCGGATCGTGACGCCGACCCGCTAGGGAGGCGGACGATGCGTCGTGCGCGTCAGCGCGCGGGAATCGGCAGGTACTCGGCGAGCACGGCGCGCATCGCGGCGCGCGCGGCGTCGAGCTTCACGGGATCGCCGTCGACGTCGCGCGAGAAGGCCCGTGCCACGAGGGCGTCGGCTGCCTCGTACGCGAGCTCGAAGCCCGCGCGGGCGCGCTCGCCGTCCTCGACGCCGTAGCGCTCCGCGAGCGCCTCGAAGATCGTGCGCGCGACCACCGAGTTGCGCGGCTCGCCCTCGGCGGGACGCAGGTCGAGCACGTCTCCCAGCCGCAGCGACGCGAAGCCGACCTCGGTGCGGAAGAACTCGACGAGCACGTCGAACGACGCCGAGAGGCCGGCGAACCAATCCGCGTGCTGCGGCTCGGCGACGACGGCGAGCAGGCGCTCGGTGAGGCGCTCCTCGTTGCGCGCCGCGAGGCTCTGCAGCACCGCGATGCGGTCGGGGAAGTAGCGGTACACGGTGCCGATGGAGGCGCCCGCCCCCTCGGCGACCATGGCGGTCGTGAGGCGCTCGTATCCGATCTCGGCGACGACCGCGGCGGCGGCGTCGAGGAGCGCCGCGAGCCGCGCGGTGCTGCGCGCCTGCATCGGCTCGTTGCGGATCAGGCTCGCGTGGATATCGCGGGCTGCTGACAGGGTCTCGGGCACGGGTTCACTCCTCGTCGTCGTCGCGATTCTAGTCCTTGGCGACCTTGATCGATGCTGAAGGTGGGCGTGACACACTGGACGGATGGACTCCTCCGCCGAGGCATCGCCTGCCGCCCCGGCGACGCGCCGCCGCAACCACTTCGCGGCCCGCCTCGAGGACCGCATCCACCGCTTCCGCGAGCGTCGTGGACGCCGCCGGGGCCTCGTGCCGACGATCGTGCCGTTCCCGGGCTACGGAGGCGACGGGTGGGTGCGCGTGCTCGGCCGCGTCGTGCTCGTGAAGCCCGGTCGCCGCGCGCCCGACAGGTACACGAGCATCCGCGGGTGGCGCAGTTTCACGAGCGTTCCCGTGGGGGCCGCCGAGATCCGCGTGCAGGCCGGCGATGTCGAGCAGGTCATCCGGGCCGACCGCGGCGGCGTCATCGACGCGCGCGTCGAGGCGGGGCTCGCGGCCGGGTGGTCGTCGGTGCTGCTGACGCTCGAGGGCGCGGATGCCATCGAGGCACCCGTCTTCGTCGTGGGCGCCGATGTGCGCTTCGGCCTCGTGTCCGACATCGACGACACCGTCGTCGTCACGGCGCTCCCGCGGCCCCTGCTCGCCGGGTGGAACACCTTCGTCGTGAACGAGCACGCGCGCAGGCCCGTGCCCGGGATGCCGGTGCTCTACGACCGGCTCATGGCCGCGCATCCGGGTTCCCCCGTCGTGTACCTCTCGACGGGCGCCTGGAACACGGTGCGCACGCTCGACCGCTTCCTCTCGCGCAACCTCTACCCGCGCGGCACGTTCCTGCTCACCGACTGGGGGCCGACGCCCGACCGCTGGTTCCGCAGCGGCCAGGATCACAAGCAGGAGAACCTCGCACGCCTCGCGACCGAGTTCCCGAACGTGAGATGGCTCCTCGTGGGCGACGATGGCCAGCACGACGAGATCCGCTACCAGGAGTTCGCGGAGGCGCACCCGTCGAGCGTCGCCGCGGTCGCCATCCGAGAGCTGACCCCGGGCGAAGCCGTGCTCGCGGGCGGGCGCGCGCAGCGCGAGTCGCACGACGGCGCCGCGCCCTGGGTGTACGGCGTCGACGGAGCGGAGCTCGCCGAGCAGCTCGCCGAGCTCGGGCTGCTCCCCGCGCCGCGCGCCTGAGGCGTTGTCCCCCGCACGGGGGGCTGCTACCGTGGTGCCACCCCCGCGCCGGTCCCCGCCGGCACCCCGCCCCCACCCGGAGGATCCGGCATGTCCGGCCTGCTCACCCTGCTTCTCGTGGCTCTCGCCGCGGCCGCCCTCACGGCGATCGTGAGCGGCGTCGTCGTGCTCTCGCGCGCGGGCCTGCTCGGGATGCGCGCGGGGCTCGCATCGGGCGGCCTCGCCGTGCTCACGGCCCTCGCCACGACCGCGGGCATCGCGGCACTGCAGCCGGCGGCGCCGGGGCCGACCGCCGTCGAGCCCGCGCCCGTCGTCGCCGTCGTGACGCACG
>JAEYVF010000033.1 GCA_023432005.1 Actinomycetes bacterium | reverse complement strand
GCCGCCGCTACAACGAGGGCATCCACCAGGCCATCGAGGCGAAGGAGGGGGTGCAGATCAAGGCCGAGAACCAGACGCTCGCGACCGTGACCCTGCAGAACTACTTCCGCCTCTACCAGAAGCTCTCGGGCATGACCGGTACCGCCGAGACCGAGGCGGCCGAGTTCATGTCGACCTACAAGCTCGGCGTCGTGCCCATCCCGACCAACCGCGAGATGATCCGCAAGGACCAGCCCGACCTGATCTACAAGAACGAGCAGGTCAAGTTCGAGCAGGTCGTCGAGGACATCGTCGAGCGCCACCGCACCGGCCAGCCGGTGCTCGTCGGCACGACGAGCGTCGAGAAGAGCGAGTACCTCTCGCGCATGCTCGCCAAGCGCGGCGTCAAGCACGAGGTGCTCAACGCGAAGAACCACGCGCGCGAGGCCGCCATCATCGCGCAGGCGGGCCGCCTCGGCGCCGTCACGGTGGCCACCAACATGGCCGGCCGCGGCACCGACATCATGCTCGGCGGCAACGCCGAGTTCCTCGCCGTCGCCGAGATGAACGCGCGCGGGCTCAGCCCCGTCGAGACCCCCGACGAGTACGAGGCGGAGTGGGATGCCGTCTTCAGCGCGGTGAAGGACCGCGTCGAGGAGGAGGCCGCGAAGGTACGCGAGGCCGGCGGCCTCTACGTGCTGGGCACGGAGCGCCACGAGTCCCGCCGCATCGACAACCAGCTGCGCGGTCGCTCGGGCCGTCAGGGAGACCCGGGCGAGAGCCGCTTCTACCTCTCGTTGCAGGACGACCTCATGCGCCTGTTCAACACGGGCGCGGCCGAGATGCTCATGCGGGGCGCGCCGGACGACCTGCCGATCGAGTCGAAGGCCGTGACCCGCGCCATCCGCTCGGCCCAGTCGCAGGTCGAGTCGCGCAACGCCGAGATCCGCAAGAACGTGCTCAAGTACGACGACGTGCTGAACCGTCAGCGCGAGGCGATCTACTCCGACCGACGCCACATCCTCGAGGGCGACGACCTGCACGACCGCGTGCAGAAGTTCCTCACCGACGTGGTCGGCGAGGTCGTCGACGAGCACACCGCCGAGGGCTCGAGCGACGACTGGGATCTCGAGGCGCTCTGGGCGGAGCTCAAGACCCTCTACCCCGTGTCGATCACGATCGACGAGGTGCTCTCGGAGGCGGGCTCGAAGGGCAGCCTCAAGGCGAAGGTGCTCAAGGAGGAGCTGCTCTCGGATGCGCGCATCGCCTACCAGCGCCGCGAGGACCAGCTGGGTGCGCCCGCCACGCGTGAGCTCGAGCGCCGTGTCGTGCTGTCGGTCATCGACCGCCGCTGGCGCGACCACCTCTACGAGATGGACTACCTCAAGGACGGCATCGGTCTGCGCGCTATGGCGCAGCGCGACCCCCTCGTCGAGTACCAGCGCGAGGGCTTCGCGCTGTACCAGTCGATGATGGACGCGATCCGCGAGGAGTCGATCGGCTTCCTGTTCAACCTCGAGGTCGAGGTGACGGGTGCCGACGGTCAGGCGCGTGTGGCGGCGAAGGGCCTCACGGCCGATCAGCCGCAGCAGAACCTCAGCTACTCGGCGCCGAGCGACGATGCCTCGGGCGAGGTCGAGGTGCGCAACCAGCGCGGCCAGGTGCAGCGCGCCGCGACGGCGCGCGCACAGCAGGCCACGCGCGCGCAGGCCCCGGCCGAGCGCGGCGCCTTCGGGCAGCGCGTCGACGGCGGAGCTCCTCAGCAGGCGCCTCAGAACCGCGCCCAGCGGCGCGCTCAGGAGCGCAAGCGGTAGTCTCGAGAGGGGGGCCGAGCTCGGCCCCCGTCAGAGCACGTGGATCGCGGTCGCCCGCCAGCGGCGGTCGAGGCCCTCGAGCCGGATGGCGACGGCCCGCGTGCGCGCGCGGCCGCGTACGGTGACGACGGCCTCGACGACCCCGTCACGGGGTTCGCACAGCGACACCGTGCCGAGGGTGAAGACCGGTCGGGCGGCCGGTCGCCGCGCGGCCTGCCGCGCTTGAGCCGACACCACGACGCGCTTGAGGAGCGTCGTGTAGACGGCGTCGTCGACCCAGCGGGCGATCTGCTCGAGATCGCGTGCGCCAGCGATGATCTCGATGACGCATCGGGTGAGGTTCTCCAGCAGCGGGCGCGGATCGGGGAGCTCGCGGGTGCCGGCCGGCTGGCGACCGAAGAGCTCCTCGTCGTTCCTGCGGGGTGCGATCGCCCGTGCCGTGCTGCCGTCGACCGCCGCCTCACCTCCGCGCATGCCACCCCTCCAGTGCCCCGGGTCGTCTGCCCCCGAACGGGGGACGCGGTTCACCTTGTCACATGAAGCTTTCTCGTGTCGAGGTGATTCCCCGCTCTGTGGAGAACTATGACGCCGCCGCCGCGCGCGGCATTACCGTCGCAGCCGTGCGCTGGGACGAGCTGTTCGCCGACATCGAGAGCCAACTCGAGCACGAGCTCGACCTCGAGCAGCAGGGTGTCGCGGCCGAGGAGGAGCGCCTGCGCCTGGGGCGCCTAGCCCTGCGCGAGCGCGTGCTCGCGATGGGACGGGCGGATGCTGTGACCCTCGTGCTCGCGGACGGCGAGACATTCGCGTTGCGCGTCGAGTCCGCGGGGCGCGACTGGATCGCGGGGGAGACCGCCGTCGGCTCGACGACCCGCACCCTCGTCGTCCCCCTCCCCGCTGTCGCCTGCGTGCTGCCCGCGGGTGCCCAGCTCGAGCTGGGGCTGCGCCCCGCATCCGTCGAGGCGCTCCCCGAGCTCACGGCGCGGCTCGGGCTCGGCTTCGTGCTGCGCGACCTCTGCCGTCGGCGCGCGGGCGTCGAGCTGCGCACGCGCATCGGCGTCGTGCACGGCACGATCGACCGCGTCGCGCGCGACCACCTCGACCTCGCCGAGCACGACCCGGGTGAGGCGCGGCGCGACGCGGTCGTGCGCCGCATCCGGCTCGTGCCGTTCGACGCGCTCCTGTGCGTGCGCGCCTGACGCGGCTCAGGCGAAGAGCTCGGGCAGGTCGGTGAACTCCGCCTGATGCCAGAGGCCCGCCCGGCGGGTCTCCTCGTAGCGGGCGGCGATGTAGGCCTCGAGCACCTCGCGCTCGACGCGCCACTGCCCGTGGGCGCCGAGCTTGATCGCGGGCAGCTCGCCGCTGCGCACGAGCGCATACGTCTGCCCCACTGAGATGTTGAGAACCTCGGCGGTGTCGGCGACGGTCAGGAACCGACCGAGTCCGCGCGCCGCATCCGCTGTCATGGCCCGATTATGCGCGGAGCCGCGTGCGATCGCTCCCGGACGGCGGTCCGCTGTGGATAACTCCGCGCGGGATGCGGGCGCCCGGGGCACGATGGGCCCGCCGCGCGACGCGGCCGAAGGGAGGCAGCGTGTCAGCCACGACATCCAGGCGCCGCACGAGGGCGCTCGACATGCGGCTCGTCGTGGGGGTCGTGCTCGTCGCGGCCTCGGTGGCGGGTGTCGTGGCGCTCGTCGGCGCGCTCGACGCCCGCACGACCGTCTACGCGGCCGCGTCCGCGCTGAGTCCCGGCGAGCGCATCGATCGCGGCGACCTCGTCGAGCGCTCGGTGTCGCTCGACGGAGCCGACGACATCTACCTGGGCGCGGACGAGCTCCCGGAGGGCGGGCTCGTCGTCGTGCGGCCCGTGCGCGATGGCGAGCTGCTGCCGCGCACGGCCGTCGGCGATACCGCCGGGGTGGGCTCGACGGCCCTCGTGCTCGAGCTCGCGTCGCCCGCGAGCTCATCCGTGCGCGCCGGCGCGGGCGTCGACGTGTGGGTGTCGCCCGCCGACTCCGACGGTCGCGGCTTCGGGGCTCCCGTCGTGCTCGTGCCCGACGCCGTCGTCGTGCAGGTCGTCGAGGACGACCGTCTCGTCTCGTCGGGCGACGCCGGCGCCGTGGAGGTGCTCGTGCCGCGCGCTCGCGTCGCGCGGGTGCTGCAGGCGCAGGCGAACGGCGACGCCCTCGCCGTCGTCCCCGCCGGCCTGCCGCTGGGCGGCTGAGGTGCGCGTCGCCCTCGCCGTCGAGCTCGACGCCGAGCACCGTCTCGCGGCATCCGCCCGCCACCACGGGCACGAGGTGCTTCTGCGGTGCTCGGGGGGTGACGAGCTCGCAGCGCGCCTGCCGCAGCTGCCCGTCGAGCTCGTCGTCGTGGCCGCGACCCCGCAGCACCTGACGCACGCCCTCATCGAGACCGCCGACGTCGCGGGCGTGCGGATGCTCGTGGTCGTCGACGAGTCCGAGCAGGCCCGGCACGCGGCCCGGCTCGGCATCCTCGACCCCGTCGAGGGCCCCGCGGACTGGGCCCTGCTCGACGGCGACCGGCCCGCGCCGCCCGACGACGAATCCGTCGCGGAGCCGGCCGCCGTCGCGGTCGCGCCCGGGCGAGTTGCCACCGTCGTCGCCGTCTGGGGTCCGCACGGTGCACCCGGGCGCACGAGCCTCGCGATCGCGCTCGCGGCCGAGTTCGCCGCGGCGGGGTGGCGCACGGTGCTCGCC
>JAEYVF010000128.1 GCA_023432005.1 Actinomycetes bacterium | reverse complement strand
CCGAAGCCCGCCGCGCCGAAGCCCGCCGCGCCGCCGGCAGCCGAGCAGCCCACTCCGGGCGTCGACGCGACCGCCGACCCGGACAGCGACGCCGAGACGCCGGAGGCACCCGTGGACGACGAGGGCGACGAGCCCTCCGCCGGCGAGACGCCCTCGGGCGAGGACGCGAGCGATCCGTCGACCGTGTCGGGCCCCGGCGACCTCGTGCCCGTCTTCATCGTGATCGGCGGCGCCGTGCTGCTGGTCGGCGCGGGAGCCTGGTTCCTCCTGCGGCGCCGCCCGTAGGGCCGAAGTCCCGACCGGTCATGCCCCCGCGCGCGTAGCGTGGGGGCATGACCGCACCCACGACCGTCACCGTCACGGGCGCCGCCGGGCAGATCGGCTACGCCCTGCTGTTCCGCATCGCGGCGGGCGACATGCTCGGCGACCGGCCCGTGCGCTTGCGCCTGCTCGAGATCCCGCAGGCGATCGCCGCGGCCGAGGGCACCGCGATGGAGCTCGCGGACGCCGCGTTCCCGCTCCTCGAGTCGGTCGACGTGCTCGACGACGCGGATGCGGCCTTCGATGGCGCGAATGTGGCGCTGCTCGTGGGCGCACGGCCGCGCGCCGCGGGGATGGAGCGCGGTGACCTGCTCGCGGCCAACGCCGGCATCTTCGGGCCGCAGGGGCGCGCGATCAACGACCACGCGGCCGATGACATCCGCGTGCTCGCGGTGGGCAACCCCGCCAACACGAACGCGCTCATCGCGGCGGGGCACGCGCCCGACGTCCCCGCGCAGCGGTTCACGGCGATGACCCGGCTCGATCACAACCGCGGCCTCGCGCAGCTCGCCGCCAAGCTCGGCGTCGGGGTGGGGCGCCTGTCGCGCATGACGATCTGGGGCAACCACTCCTCGACGCAGGTGCCGGATCCCTCGCACGTGCTGCTCGACGGCGAGCCCGTCGGCTTCGACGCCGAGTGGGTCTCGGGGGAGTTCGCGCCGACCGTCGCCGGGCGCGGCGCCGCGATCATCGCGGCGCGCGGCTCCTCCTCGGCGGCGAGCGCCGCATCCGCCGCGATCGACCACGTGCGCGACTGGGTGCTCGGCACCTCCGACGGCGACTGGGTGTCGGTCGCTCTGCCGAGCCGCGGGGAGTACGGCGTGCCCGCGGGTCTCGTGAGCTCGGTGCCCGCGACGAGCAGGGGTGGGGAGTGGCAGGTCGTCGAGGGGCTCGAGCAGACGGATGCCGTGCGAGGGGCCCTCGCGGCCTCTGCCGCCGAGCTCGCCGCCGAGCGCGACGCCGTGCGCGCCCTCGGCCTCCTGCCCCGATAGAACGGGAACTCTCAGTAGAGCGTCTCTCCGCGCTCGAGCATCTCGAGGAACTGACGCGCACGTCGCTCGCGCGTGTCGGGCCTCACGGCCTGCGTGATGCGGAAGATGAACGCCCAGCGGTTCTGGGCGTTGAGGGCGTCGAAGTTCGCGGATGCCGTGGGGCTCGCATCGAGCAGCACCTGCAGCTCGGGTGGGACCGGCGCGTCCTTCTGGCGGTAGGCGGCGTCCCAGCGGCCGTCGGCTTTCGCGCGGTCGATCTCGGACTGCCCGGCCGGCCGCATCCGTCCCTCGGCGATGAGTCGCTCGACGTGCTCGCGGTTGATCTGCGACCACGGGCTGCGCGCGCGGCGCGGGGTGTAGGCCTGCAGGCTGTAGTCGTCGTCGAATGCGCCCGCCTGGCCGTCGATCCACCCGAAGCACAGCGCCACGTCGAGCGCCTCCTGGCGCGTGATGCCCGGAACGGAGGCCTTCGCCTTCACGATCTTGAGACGCACGCCGTCGGCGGGCGGGTCGTGCTCGAGGAACGACTCCCACTCGCGCCAGTCGGTGAACGGCAGGATCGGCTTCTCGGCGAACGAGGACATGGCGACACGATACGGGCCCCGGGCGACACGCACCCGGGGCCCGAACTACGGCGTCAGGACTCGACGGCCGCGGCCTCCACCTGGGCGGGGGCGCTCGAGGTCTGCACCGCGATCTTGCGCGGCTTGGCGGCCTCGCTCACGGGGATCACGACGCTCAGCACGCCGTTCTCGTAGCTCGCGGAGATCGCCGCGGTGTCGATGCCCTGGCCGAGGTTGAGCTGGCGCAGGAACGTGCCTCCGGAGCGCTCGCGGGCGATCCAGGTGACTCCCTCGGCGCTGCGCGGCGTGCGCTCGGCGCGGATGGTGAGCACCTGGCCGTCGACGTCGATGTCCACGCTGCCGGGGTCGATGCCCGGCAGGTCGGCGTTGAGCACGTAGTGATCGCCGTCGCGGTAGAGGTCCATCGGCATGAAACGCGGACCCTGGCGGCTGTCGAGGAGCTGGCCGGCGACGCGGTCGAGCTCGCGGAACGGGTCGAAGAACATGGTCATCGGTGCCTCCTGGATACGAGTATGAGTCGATGTGACTCAACTTTCTGACATCCGTTTTAGCACTCTCATGCCGCGAGTGCCAAGCAGATCGCCGACGGCGAACGGGACCGCTGGGACGCCGACGTGGGCTGGTTTCTACACGCGCCTGCGGCGCTACTCAACCAGCGGCTCTGGCGTGCGCGCGCTGCGCTCCTCCCGCGGATGACGCGATGGTGTCGGGACAACTCAGTACCCGAGGAAGACGTCGGTGCGGATGCGTCGGGCACCCGCCGCGCGGAGTGCCCGACGCAGGCGCGCGACGTCGGCGGGCGCCCCCGAGAGGTACACGTGGCGCTCCGCCGCGTCCGGGATCGCGCGCAGCACGGTGTCCGCGTCGAGGGCGCCGGCGCCGAGCCAGGTCCAGCCATCGGGGAGGTCGCCCGGGTCGTCGGGCGAGAGCACCGCGACACGGCATCCCGTGGCGGCGAGCTCGTCGCGATAGGCGAGGTCGGATGCCGATCGCACGGCGTAGAGCAGCGTGGCGTCGCCCGCGCGCCCGGCCGCGGCGAGCGCCGCGAGGTGCGAGACGAACGGTGTGACGCCGATGCCCGCCGCGACGAACGCGAGCCTCGCGCTCGGGTCGCGCGGGAGGGTGAAGTCACCCCAGACGCCCGTGGCGCGGATGCGGGCACCCGGCTCGAGCGCCACGAGCGCGCGCTTGAAGCTCGACGCGGGCTCGCGCACGCGCACGCCGACGGCGACCTCGTGGTCGCCCGCCTCCGAGGCGATCGAGAACACCCGCCGGATGCCGCCGCGGTCGGGTCGGCGGTGGGGCACCGTGAGCTCGAGGTACTGGCCGGGCGCGAAGCGCAGCGGTGCGGCGGGGCGGAAGCGGAGCTCCCACGCGGTCGGGGTGAGCTGCCGCTTGCCCGTGAGCACGAGCTGCACGGCCCGGCGCTGCCCGAGCAGGAACGCGAGCACACCGCCGATGACGAGGGCGAGCTCCGTCGTGTTGCGGAACGGGCCGAGCGTGAACGGAACGCTCGTGAGCAGACCCGTGACGACGGCGTACGCCATGCGCTGCCACGCGCGCGGCGGCATCGTGAGCGGCTCGCTGAGCATGAACCCCGCGGCGAACACGACGGGGGAGGAGAGGAAGGTGAACGACAGCGCCGTCGGCACGTCGCTGCCGAAGGCGAGGAACCGGGCGAAGAGCACGCCGCCCGCGACCGCGATGTAGACGAGCCC
>JAEYVF010000199.1 GCA_023432005.1 Actinomycetes bacterium | reverse complement strand
CACGACGACCCCCGCGGCGGCCGCGCCGCCGACGCGCAGGAAGTCGCGGCGGCTCGTGCCCTGCCCCGCCTCCGGCTCCGCATCGTCCACGCGTACATCTCAGCAGACCGCCCGCGGCGGCGGGTGGATTACCGTGGGCACGTGACCGTTTTCTCCCCCGAGGTCGTCGACGCCGTTCTGCACCACATGAACGACGACCACACCGACGACAACATCCTGATCGTGCGCGCCTTCGCGGGGCGCGATCCGCAGTCGGCGCGCATGATCGACCTCGATCACCGCGGGGGCACCTGGCGCTACACCGTCGACGACGAGGAGTCGGAGCTGCACCTGCCCTGGTCGCGCGAGCTGAGCGACCGCCCCGAGATCCGGCGCGAGATCGTCACGCTCTACGACGCGGCGTGCGCGAAGCTCGGAGTCGAGCCGCGACCGCACGCCTGAGATCGCCCGTGACCCCCAACCGGATCGCATCGGCCGCGGGTGCCGCGGTGTTCGCCGTCGCCGGGGTGTGGGGTCTCGTCGTGTCGCTCGACCCGTCGGTCGATCCGGTCGTCGGCCCCCTCGTCGCGGGCCAGCTCGGCACGAGCGTCGCGCTCTCCCTCGCTCATCTCGCGATGGCCGTCGCCCTCACAGCCGGGGCTGTCCGCGGCGAGCGCCTCGCCCGGCCGACGAACGTCGGCGCCGGGACGGTGCTCTTCCTGCTCGGGCTCTTCGGACTCTTCGCCGTGGGCACGCCCGTGAACGTCATCGGACTCAACGGCGCCGCGAACCTGCTGCACTTCGCCGCGTCATCCGCGCTCCTCGCCACGGGCCTCGGCGCCGCGAAGACGGATGCGACGCGCCGTCGGGACTAGCGCCAACCTTCAGTCAGCCATAAACTAAGGGAAACCTAACCTCGCAAGGAGTTCCCGTGTCCGTGCTGCCCTTCTCCCAGGCTCTCCGCGAGCGCACCTGGACCGGCCACTCCGACAGCGAGGGCGCCGGCTTCATGACCGACCTCATGAAGGGCGAGGGCACCCGCGACGACTACGTCGCCCTCGTCGTGCAGCACTACTTCATCTACGAGGCCCTCGAGGCCGCCGAGCGCGTCTTCGCCGACGACCCGATCGTCGGCCACTTCGCGACCCCCCGTCTCACGCGCCTCCCCGCGCTCGAGGCCGACCTCGAGTTCCTCATCGGCGCCGACTGGCGCGACCGCATCTCGCCGCTGGCCACGACCGTCGCCTACGTCGAGCGCATCCGCGAGGTCGCCGCCGAGCGCTGGGCGGGCGGCTTCGTGGCCCACCACTACACGCGCTACCTCGGCGACCTGTCGGGCGGCCAGTTCATCGGCAAGGTCATGGCGCGCCGCTTCGGCTTCGACACCAACGGCATCGGCTTCTACCTGTTCGACGAGATCGCCGACCCGCAGGAGTTCAAGGAGACCTACCGCGAGGAGCTCGACCGCGTCGCGTGGGACGACGCCGAGCGCGACCGCGTCATCGACGAGGTGCTGCTCGCCTACCGCTTCAACACCGAGCTCTTCGACGACCTCGCGCGCGCGAAGGCCGCGGCCTAGTCACCTCGCGCGGGAGTCGCCCGCGCCGCGTCCGCTCTAGGCCTGGATCCCGGGGATCGGTTTCGCGCGCTGCATGAAACGCCGCACGTTGTCGTCGACGATGATGTCCGACGGACGCAGCGGGCGGGTGAGGTAGAGCCCGTCGAGGGCCGTCAGCCGGCTGAGCGCGACGTAGGTCTGCCCGGGCGCGAAGCTGCGCTGGCCGAGGTCGACGATCGCACTGTCGTAGCTCTTGCCCTGCGACTTGTGGATCGTGACCGCCCACGCGAGCCGCAGCGGGAACTGCGTGAACTCGGCCACGACATCCTTCGTGAGCTGCTTCGTGACGGGTGAGTAGCTGTACTTGTGGCGCTCCCACGTGACGGGCGCCACGGTGTGCCGTTCGCCGTCGATCCCGACGGTGACGTCGTCGGAGATCTTCACGACCTCGCCGATCGTGCCGTTGACCCACCGTCCCTCGCCGCCCGCGTCGTTGCGCAGGAACATCACCTGCGCGCCGACCTTGAGTTCAAGGCGCTCGTCGGCCGGGAAGGCGCGGCCCCCGAAGTCGCCGTTCACGTCGGCCACGGCCGTGAGGGCGCGGCCGGGGAGCCGAGCGAGCGCCGACTGGTTGATGCGGGTCACCGTGTGGTTGGTGGTCGCGAGGGTGATCGTGCCGTCGTCGGGCGCGGGCCGGGCGCCGACCGAGTTGAGGCGACCGGCCATCTCGGCCGTGACCATGCCGTAGCGCACGGCGTTGAGCAGCTGCTTGAACTCGAGCTCGTGCTGGCGGTGGATCGTGCCGAGCTCGTAGATCGTGAGGTCGGCCTCCTCCCACACGCGCGCGTCGAAGAACCACATCGAGCGGTAGCGGTCGGCGAAGTAGGCGCGCTCGTCGCCGTCGCCCGGCACGGGCGCGAGCTGGAACGGGTCGCCGAAGAGCACGAGCTGCACACCGCCGAACGGCTCGTGCGGCTTCTGCCGCGCCTGCCGCAGGCTGCGGTCCATGGCGTCGAGCAGGTCGGCGTTGACCATCGACACCTCGTCGACGACGAGCGTCTCGATCGCGTTGAGCAGCTTCTTCAGCTCGGCCGACTGCTCGATCTCGTGGTCGGCGATGACGCCGATCGGCAGGCGGAAGAGCGAGTGGATGGTCTGCCCGCCGACGTTGAGCGCCGCGACGCCCGTGGGCGCGCAGATCACGAGCTGCTTCGAGGTGTTCCATGCGAGGTACTCGAGCAGCGTCGACTTGCCCGTGCCGGCTCGCCCCGTGACGAACACGTGCTCGCGCGTCGTCTCGATCGCCTCGAACACGGCCCGCTGTTCGGGTGCGAGATCGGTGCGGGGCATCCCAGCAGGTTAACCGAGGCGGGGCCGGTCGGCCGCGCGGGCGCGGCAGAATGTGGGCATGCGCGTCGTCATGGGCTGGGTGGGTGCGGCCGTGATCCTCGCGGGCGCCCTCGCGGGTGGCGTGCTCGTGGCGAACGCGACCGTGTTCTCGGCGTCCGCATTCGTGCGCGACTACCTCGACGCCCTCGAGAGCGGACGCGTCGACGAAGTGCGCGCGCTCCCCGGGGTCGACGCCGCGGGGCTCGATCCTCGGATGCTCGACGCGCGGGCGTTCTCGGGCGTCGACGCCGAGGTGGTCGCCGACGAGGAACGCGACGGTGTGCACCGCGTGCGGGTCGCCGCGAGCCGGGGCGGCATGCGCGGCGAGGCCGTGCTCGAGGTCGAGCGGATCGGCACGCGCTTCGGCCTGTTCCCCGAGTGGGGCTTCGCCTCCTCCCCCGTCACGGCGGTGCGGGTGTCGACGACGGGCGACGCCCGGTTCACCGTCGGCGGCGTCCCCCTGGAGGCCCCCCAGGGCGGGCCGGTCGTCTTCGCCGCGCTCTCCCCCGCGCTCTACACCTTCACCCACGACTCGCAGTTCCTCGAGGCCGAACCCGTCACCCTGCTCGCGACGGAGGCGGATGCGGCGGTGGCGCTCGACATCCGTC
>JAEYVF010000101.1 GCA_023432005.1 Actinomycetes bacterium | reverse complement strand
GCGCGGACCTCATCCGGGTCCTCGACGAGGAGCGTGTTGACGACGATCTTCTCGAAGCCGGCGCGGATGAGCGCCTCGGCCTCCGCGACGGTGCGCACGCCGCCGCCGTAGGCGAGCGGCACGAAGCACTCGGTCGTGAGCCGGGCGAGCAGCTCGTGCTGGAGCCCGCCTCGACGCTCGGCTGCGCCGATGTCGAGCAGCATGATCTCGTCGACCTCGAGGTCGTTGAAGATGCTGAGGACGTTGACGGGATCGCCGATGTAGCGCGGGTCGGCGAACTGGCGCGTCTTGACGAATCGCTCCCCGTCGAGCAGGAGGACCGGGATGACGCGGGACTGCAGGCTCGCGGCGGCGTTCATGCGGCGAACCCCGAGAGCAGACGCATGCCCGTGCGGTGGCTCTTCTCCGGGTGGAACTGCACCCCCGTCACGTTGCCGCGCGAGATCATCGACGCGAACGTCACGCCGTGCGTCGTGGTGGCGAGCGCGTCGGCGGGGTCGCTCGGGTCGGCGAAGTAGGAGTGCACGAAGTAGAAGCGGTCGCCCGTCGCGACGCTCTCGAGCGCATCGCGTGTGCCCGTGCGGTGCACGGTGTTCCAACCCATGTGCGGAACGCGCAGGAGCTGCTCGTCGACCTCGCGCGGGAAGCGCCGCACCTGCCCGGGGATGAGCCCGAGGCCCTCCTCGACGCCCTCCTCGCTGCCGTCCATGAGCAGCTGCATGCCCAGGCACACGCCCAGCACCGGGGTGCCGGATGCCGCGCCGTCGAGCACGGCGTCGCGCAGTCCGGTCTCGCGCAGCCGGATCGCCGCCTTGTCGAAGGCGCCGACGCCGGGGAGGAGGAGCTTCTCGGCTGCCACCACCTGGTCCGGATCGGCCGAGAGCACGCTCGCGTAGCCCGCCTTCGCGAGCATGTTGGCGATCGACGCGACGTTGCCGATGCCGTAGTCGACGATCGTGATGGGCGCGGTCATGCGCGGGCCGCCGCGATCGACGCCCGCAGCGCCTCCGCCACGAGCTCGAGCTCGGCCTGCTCGAGCTGCGGGTACAGCGGCAGGGTGAGGGCGCTGCGGTGGGCGCGAGTCGCCGCGGGGAGCTCCTCGTCGGCGATGCCGAAGCGCTCGCGGAAGTAGGGCTGAAGGTGCATGGAGTAGGTGCCGAGGGTCGTCTCGACATCGCGAGCGCGCATCTCGTCGATCACCCTGTCGCGATCGATGTCGGTGTCGAGCATGATGACGTACGACTGGTAGGTGTGGCGCAGGCCCTCCGGCTGCGTGGGGGTCACGACCCCGTCGACGTCCGCGAGGATGCCGTCGTAGGCCGCGGCGAGCGCTCGTCGCCGCTCGAGGATGTGCTCGAGACGCCCCCACTGCGCGAGGCCGATGGCCGCGTGGACGTCGGAGAGGCGGTAGTTGTATCCCGCGTCCACGAACGACATGAAGTGACTGCCGCGTACCGCGCCGTGCGACCGCAGCACGGCGATGCGCTCGGCGAGCGCCGCATCCGACGTCGTGACCATGCCGCCCTCACCCGTGGTGATGATCTTGCGCGGGTGGAACGAGAACACGCCGGCGGTGCCGAGGGAGCCCGCCTCGCGCCCGTGGTACTCGGCGCCGAGCGCGCAGGCCGCGTCCTCCACGACGGGCAGCCCGCGGGATGCCGCGATCGCGGTGATCGCGTCCATGTCGGCTGCGAGTCCGAACGCGTGCACGGGCATGATGGCGCGCGTGCGCTCCGTGATCGCCGCCTCGAGGAGCGAGGGGTCGAGGTTGAAGGTCGCCGGATCGATGTCGACGAAGACGGGCACGGCGCCCTGCTGGACGACCACGTTGGCGGTCGCGGGGAAGCTGAAGTCGGGGATGACGACCTCGTCGCCGGGTCCCACCCCGAGGGCGTGCAGCGCGAGGTGGAGGCCCGTCGTGGCCGAGCTCGTCGCGAACGCCGAGGCGGCGCCGACGCGCCGGGCGACGAGGCGCTCGAGCTCGGCGGCTCGCGGCCCCTGCGTGAGGAAGCCCGAGGCCAGCACCTCCGCGACGGCGGCGGCCTCCTCCTGCCCCGTCAGCGGGACGTTGAGCCTCACGCGAGCTCCTTGACGTACCACTCGACCGTCTCGGTGAGCGCGTCCTCGCTCAGCACGGCGGGGTGGCGTCCGAGGAGCGACACGAGCTTCGACACGTCGGCCATGTGCCGACGCACGTCCCCGGGGCGCTCGGGCGTGTGCACGACCGGGTGATCGGACCTGCCCATGATCTCGAGGATGCGCGCGACGAGCACGTTGATCGTGGTTCCCACGCCCGTGGCGACGTTGAGCTCCTGCCCCCGGCACTCGGGCGACTCGTGGATCGCGACCGTCAGGTCGGCGGTGTCGCGCACGAAGGTGAAATCGCGGCTCTGCTCGCCGTCGCCGTGGATCTCGATGGGCGTGCCCGAGAGCACGCGCTGCACGACGATGGGGATGATGCCCGCGTACGAGCCCGGGTTCTGCCGCGGACCGTAGTTGTTGAACGGCCGCACCACCGTGGCGTCGATGCCGAAGGTGCGCACGTACGACCGGATGATGTGATCCTCCGCCGACTTCGCCGCGGCATACGGGGTGAGGGCGTCGTGCGGGTGGTCCTCGTCCATCGGGACGTAGCGACCGGAGCCGTAGGCCTCGGAGCTCGACATATGCACGAGACGGCTGATGAGGCCGCGACGCGCGATCTCGCAGAAGGTCGTCGTGATGCCGATGTTGGTCTGCATCGTCCAGTGCGGGTAGCTGAGCGACGTGGGCAGGGGCACGACCGCGAGGTCGAACACGGTGTCGACCTCGTTCGCGACGACCACATCCTGCATGGCCGCGAGGTCGGACGCGTCGAGGCGCAGGATCTCGAGGTCGGGACGGCGCTCGCGGGCGGAGCGGAGGTTGCTCTCGTTCCCGAGGAAGAAGTTGTCGACCACGACGAGCCGTCGGGGGTTCTCGTCGATCAACCGATCGACGAGGTGACTGCCGATGAAGCCGGCCCCTCCGGTGACGAGGACTGAACGGGTTCGGATGGGCACGACGGCCTCCCCAACTACTCTCTTGATGAACAGGCGTCGATGGCCAGCGGCCCAGTATAGCCTGGGCCGCATGCCCGACTTCTCCGAGCAGCACGGTATCCCGGCCAACCCCTACAACCCGCACGCCTGGCTCGTCGGAGAGCCCGTCATCGGCGACGGGGTCTGGATCGGAGCGTTCTGCGTGATCGACGGCAGCGGCGGCCTCACGATCGGGAGGGGGTGCGACATCTCGTCCGGTGCGCACATCTACACCCACTCGACCGCGGCGCGCTGCACGAGCGAGCGACGGCGCGACACCGAGCGTCGCCCCACGGTCATCGGCGACCACGTGCACGTCGGCGCCAACGCCGTCGTGCTCATGGGCGCCGAGATCGGGCACCACTCGATCGTCGGGGCAGGAGCGGTCGTGCGCGAGGGCACCGTCGCCCCGCCGTACAGTCTGCTGGTGGGCGTCCCGGCGCGTGTCATTCCCGACGGCGCGCGACGCATCGCGGGTGTCGACGACTGAGACCGTCAGCGCGCGTCGATCCACCTCACGGTGAGGGCCTCCGCGCTGAGCGCTCCCGCATGAACCTCGGCCACGAAGCCCGGGCCGGCCTCGGCGAGGGCTCTCCCGGGCCCGCGGTCGGCGAGAACGTCGCGTAGCACCTGCTCGATCGAGTCGGGCTGAGCCTCCAGGATCGGCAGGGCGCGGCCCGTCACCCGCTCGACGAGCTCGCGCACGTCGATCGGGACGGCGCCGACGACGAGGCGCCCCGCAGCCATGGCCTCGCACGCAGCGACACCGTAGGAGCCGATACGGAACTGGTCGAGCACGATGTCGGCCTCCGCGACGGTGCCGGGCATCTCGCTCGCGGGCACGCCCGAGAGCGGCCGGTACTCCACGAGTCCCTCCTCGTGCAGCCTCCGGAGCGCGGGCTCGATGAGCTGGGTGCCCTTCACGCCGCCCATGCTGGGCACGTGGACGACGACGGGGACCGGCCGCTCCAGGACCGGCCGGTCACTGGTCCATCGCGGCGCGTCGACGACCACGGGACACCAGATGCCGCGCGGCACGTCGAGCAGCAGATCCGGCGTCGACACGAACACCGGCAGGTCGGGGTGCTCGTCGATGAGCCGGAGACTCCGGTCGACCTCGGCCTGCACGACCGCGGTGTGCTCCGGATCGTCATGGAACGGCGACCACGGAGTGCGCGCGATGTGCTCCCGCGGCGAGCGCACATCCGTGCCGTGCGCCATGAAGGCGACCGATAGCCCGCGGGAACGAAGCTCGGCGATCTCGGCCGCGACGTCGCGGTGGAAGAGCGAGCCGAGGAGCGGCCGCTCGGCCTCGATGAGCACATGCGTGAAGCGGGCGATCGCCTCGGCCTGCGCCTTCTGCCATACCGCCCCGCGGTTGTAGACCGACACGGGCACGCGCGAGTCGGCGGGGAAGCCGAACCCTCCCGGGAGCACGACCTCCATGTTGCGCGCGCCGATGTCGGGTCGCGACGCCTCGAGCGCACGTGCCCAGAGGTAGCCCTGGGCCGCGTAGTTGGTGGGGCCGATGTAGACGCGGATGGGTGTGTCCGGCACGGAGGTGGGTGGGGGCGCGTTGCGCGACGAACGGCCGCCGAGCAGGACGTCCGCGAGCCGCGCTGCGGGACCGTCCGGGTTCTTCGCGACGTCGTCGATGAGGCGGTTGACGAACCCGGGCAGCTGCCGGCGCCGCGCGACGAGCCATCCCATCATCCGTGCGGCGATGCTCACGGGTGCGGCTCCTCGAGGTCGCGCACGACCTCGGCGACGACCGACCGGGCGATCGCGTCGAGCGAGAAGCTCTCCCGAGCCCAGTCGCTGAGCTCGCGACGTGCGGCGGGCGGCACGGGGGCGTCTGCCAGGGCGCGCATCGCCGCGGCGACGGCCGTCGAGTCGTACGGCGTCGCCTCCCCCACGGCGTGCTCGCCGCGCGCAGCGTCGATGAACGCGCCCGTGGGACCCGTGCCCGAGAACACGACCGGGCAGCCCGCGGCGATCGACGAGTAGACCTTCGTCGTGAACGCGTAGTCGTAGCCGTGGCCGGGCTTGAGGCTCGCGAGGGACGCGGTCGCGTCGGCGAGGAGGTCGTTCAGCTCGACCCCGGCGACGGGATCGCGGAACTCGATGTCGCTCAGCCCGAGCTGTGTGGCGCGCGCCGCGAGACTCTCGCGCTCCGAGCCGTTGCCGACGAAGACGAGGCGGTGCCCCGGATGCGTGCGCGAGAACTCCGCGAACGCGTCGACGAACACCTCTGCTCCGTGCCACTCCGAGAAGCTTCCCGCGTAGAGGAAGTACGGGCTCGCCGCTCCGGCCGCCGGGGTGAAGCGGAACACCTCGACGTCCGCGCCGAACGCGATCGTCGTCGTCGGGGTGCGGATGCCGAGCTCGCGCATCCGGGAGACGACCCCGTCCGAGATCGCGAAGGCCCGACGGGCGCCGCGCATCGCGAACACCTCGACGGCGCGCAGCATGCGCACGACGAGCGACGACGAGGTCGCCATGCGCGCGGCGTCGGACCAGATGTCGGCGGCATCGTAGAAGTAGGGGCGGCGGAGCACGGCGGTCGCGACGCGCACGACGGCGCCCGTGGTGGGAGGTGGCTCGACGAAGTAGGCGTCGGCGCGCCGACCCGCGAGCAGCCGGAAGAGGAGCGGCAGATCGAAGCTCAGGTAGGACAGATAGCCGCGCACGTATCCGCTCCGATCGCGGAGCACCCGCGCCCGTCTGACGCGGACTCCCGGCCGATCCGCGATCGTCAGCCGTGCGGGCGGGCGCACGGTGAGCACCTCGACCTCGTGCCCGTCCGCGGCGAAGGCGCTCGCGATCGCGGCGAGCATGAACGACGCGGCAGACGGCTCCGGCGCGTAGATGCGGGTGACGACGGTGATGCGCATCAGAGGTAGAGGAACTCCCGCTCGAGGACGGCTCGCGACATCTCCCCATCGTGCACGCGCCGCACGAACTCCGGGCCGCGACGCGCGACGGCGCGATACCGATCGCGATCGGCGACGATACCGCGCACCACGTCCTCGAGCGTCTCGAGGTCCGCCTCGACGATAGGGAGATCCACTCCCATCCGCTGGGCCACGACGCCGCGCGCCTGGTCGGTCACGTGCGACACCACCACGCGGCCGCTCGCCATGGCCTCGCACGAGCCCACGCCGTAGTCTCCGATGCGGAACTGGTCGAGCACGATGTCGGCCTCGCCGAACGCCGCCGGCATCTCCGCATGCGTGCGGTTGCCGAGCTCCGCGTACTCGATGAGCCCTTCCTCGTGGAGCCGGTTCATCGCCTCGCGGATCTCGGCGGTGCCCTTGATGAGCGGATTCGACGGCACATGCACCACGCGCGGCACCTCGCGCGTGAGCGGCTCGAGGTCGCTGCGCCACGGGTCCGGGTCGACGACGATGGGCAGCAGGTGAGCCGTCGGGAGGTCGACGAGCAGGCCGGGGGTGGACACGAACACGGGGCCGCCCACCGCCTCCATGAGGTCGAGGTTCTTGCGGACCTCCTCCTCGTGCACATCGACCGGGACCCACGAGTCGTCGACGAAGGGCGACCACGGTACCTGCTCGCGGTGCCTGCTCGGGAGCCGGGCGTCCGTGCCGTGCGCGAGCATGGCGATCTTCAGACCCCGTCCCTGCAGCTCACGGATCTGCGCGAGCACGTCGCCCCCGTGACGACCGCCGAGCACCGGCATCGCCGCTTCGACGATGACGTGGGTGAACCGCGTCGCGAGCGCGTCGAGCTGCTCCCGCTGCCACCGGCGCGAGTGGGTCATGGTGCGCCATCGCACGGGGTAGTCGATGGGGTATCCGAACGGGTTGGTCTCGGCATAGCCGCCGTTGCGCCCCGAGGTGCGGGGATTGCGCTCGGCCGCCCGCGACCACTGGTACGCCTGCCCCGCGTAGTTGACCGGAGCGATGAAGAGCCGCACGTCCGCGTCGGGGTCGGCGATCGGCAGCTCCGGATAGGGCGCCCGGGTCACGCGGTCGACGGTCATGGCGAGAGCGTCCTGGACAGGCCGCGGGAGAGCCTCCCATGCCTTCTGCAGCGCCGCGCGCATCACTTCCCCTCCTCGGCTCCGGGCGACAGCCACTCCTCACGGAGCACGCGGGCGCTCATGCGCCCATCGTGCACGACCCGCACGAACTCCCGTCCTTCTCGCGCGATGCGGATGAGCTCACCGCGATCGCCGGCGAGGCGCTCGAGCACCTCGCCGATCGTGTCCGGCGTGGCCTCGACGATCGGGAGCGCTCGGCCGCTGTCGCGCTGAACCCGCGCGCGCACCTCGGGCGTGACGTGGCCGATCACGACGCGACCGGCGGCCATGGCCTCGCACGCCGCGACGCCGTAGGACCCGAGTCGGAACTGGTCGAGCACGACGTCGGCCTGCGCGAAGGCCTCCGGCATCCGCGCCCACGGCACGCCCTCGATGCGGCTGTAACGCACGACCCCGCGCGCCTCGAGCTCCGCCAGGATCGGCTCGACGCGGTCGGTGCCCTTGAGCCGGGGGTTGGTCGGCGAGTGCACGACGCGCAGCGCTCCGCCGTGCTCTGCGATGTCGGGCGCGCGCCAATGGTCGAGGTCGACGACGACGGGGCACCAGCGGGCCGTCGGCAGATCGTCGACGAGGTCGGGCGTCGAGACGAATGCCGGACGCCCGGACTCCTCGACGATGCGGCGGTTCCGCACGGCGAGTCGCTCGAGCCGGTCCGTGTAGAAGTCTTCGTCGCGATAGCGGGACCACGGCGTGCGCTCCCGGTGGCCGCTCGGCAGGCGCACGTCGGTGCCGTGCGCCATGAACGCGACATCGACGCCCGCCTCGGTCAGCACCCGCTGCTCGGCCGCGGCGTCACGACCGAAGCGACGGCCGAAGAGCGGCTCCTCCGCCTCGATGAGCACGTGCGTGAACCCCGAGGTGACCGCGGCCAGCTGCGCGTCCTGCCAGCGGCGGCCGTTGTTGTACACGGGAACGGAGACGACGAGATCGGCGGGGAAGGAGAACCCGCCGGGCACGTCGACGGCCATGTTCACGGCACGCAGCTCGGGGTCCACCCTCTCGAGCGCCCGTGCCCAGGCCCGCGCCTGCCCGGAGTAGTTCACGGGCGCGATGAGCACGCGCCGGAGAGCGGGTTCGACTCGCGAGACCGGGGTCGCATCCTGCCCCGCCGGCTTCCCGAGACGCCGGGCGGCGATCCGCCCGGCGAGGCCCATCGGGTGATCGGCGACGTGGTCGATCATCCGATTGACCACCCGGGGAAGGCGGTCGCGGCGGGCGAGCAGCCGGTCGATCATCCGCGCTGGGCGCGCAGCGGCTCCGCGAGGCCGGCGAGCGCGACCTGCTCGCCGAAGGCGGGCACCGTGCGCGCGAGCTCGTAGAAGGTGCCCTTGCCGACGATCTGCCCGTCCTGCAGATAGCAGATCTGGTCGTAGTCCTTGATGGTCGAGAGTCGGTGCGCAACCGTGATGAGGGTCACCTCGCCCCGCAGCTTGCGGATGGCCTGACTCACCGAGTCCTCGGTCTTCGTGTCGAGGGCGCTCGTGGCCTCGTCGAGCACGAGCACGAGGGGGTCGGCGTAGAGAGCCCGCGCGATGCCGAGGCGCTGCTGCTGCCCGCCGGAGAGCGAGTAACCGCGCTCGCCGATGCGCTCGTCGATGCCGTTCGCGCGGCTCTCGACGAGGCTCAGGAGCTGTGCCTTGTCGAGGGCGTCCATGACGCGATCGCGGTCGTAGTCGGAGTCCCACGTGAGGGCGACGTTCTGCGCGATGCTGCCGTCGAACAACGCCACCCGCTGCGGCACGTAGCCCACGCGGCTGCGCCACGCGCGGAGCACGGAGGTGAGGGGCAGCTCGTCGATCGTGATGCCGCCCGCGGTCGGCACGCTGAGGCCGAGGAGCAGGTCGATGAGCGTCGACTTGCCGGCACCCGAGGGTCCGACGATGCCGAGGGAGCTGCCGAGCGGGATCTCGAAGTCGAGATGGCGCAGCACGTCGTGCGTGGCTCCCGGGTAGCGGAACGACACGTCGTGGAGCGCGATCGTGCGCGGCGACTCGGGCAGCTCCGCGGTGTCGGCGGGCGTCGTCGTCTCCGCGACATCCTTCTCGATGCGGTTGAGGTCGTCGATGACGTCGCGAGCCGCGGGCACAGAGGCGTTGCCCTGCACGATCGCGGCCTGCAGGCCGTTGATCGCGGGGATGAGGCGGAAGCCCGTCGCGGCGAAGAGCGCGACGGCGGCGGTCGCCGCGACCATCCCGCCCTGGAAGTAGTTGACGACGCCGATGAGCAGGAAGCCGCCGATGAGCGCCATCTCGAACGCGAAGGTCGGGATCGATCCCAGGAAGCTCAGGTTGGCGCGAGCCCGCACCGCGTGCGTGCGGTTGTCGGTCACGAACCGCGCGATCTGGTCGAGGCGCCCGCGGAGGCTGAGCTCCTTGAGCGCGTCGACCATCTCGGTCATGAGGCTCGCGACCCGGTAGCTGAAGGACAGATTGACCTGTCCGGCCTCGAGGGCGCGGCCCGTCACGACCTTGTTGACGAGCCACGCGACGGCGAGCAGGTACACGAGCGCGATGACCGAGGTGAGCGGGTCGGCGATGACCATCACGGCCAGGATGAGGAGGAAGGTGAGGGCCATGCTCGGCACCCGCGCGAGCGGCAGCAGGAACCCCATGATGGTGTTCGCGATCCCCGCGTCGGCGATACGCGTGATCTCAGCCACGGTGCGCTTCGAGCGCTCCTCCCAGCTCGAGTGGATGTAGGCGTGGAACATGCGATCGCCGATCGCGAGCTCGTATCGCGCGAAGCGGCGGGTGGAGATCCAGTTCACCCCCACGCTCAGCAGGCTCTTGAGCACGATGAGGCCGCACGCGAGGAGGACGAAGAGCGGCGCGGTCTCGATGGAGAGCGTCCCGACCACCGGGAGCGTGAGCTGGGTACCCGCGACGATGGGGCCGATGAGCAGCGCGAGCAGGCCCATCGCCGCGACGTCGAGCAACGTGAGGGCGCTCTGGATGACCGCGTACCAGAGGAAGAACCGTCTGGCCGCCGACGGGAGGAGGGGTAGCAGATCCCGCAGGGTCGCCCAGATGAGTTTCATGAGGCGTTCAGGCTACCAGCGGGCGCCTGCGAGAACCCCGCGCTCACGCCCCGTTCGGGCCCGGAGCAGAAGGGTCCGCGCCCTCGTCCGCGTCGGGCTTCGGCGCCTCGAGCAGCGCGATCTTGCGCGCGAGCTCGGTCTGGTGCGCCTCGAGCTGACGGAACCGGCGGAAGGTCGACACGACGAACCCGACGAAGGCGAGCACGAGCAGGTAGATGAGCAGGTCGGCGCCGCGGCCGATCCCGACGAGGTTCGCGACCCACGTGAGCGCCTGCGGGAAGAAGATCGATGCGACCGCCGCCACGATGAACAGCAGCGCGAGCACCCGGCGGATGGCCTGGTGACGCGCGCCGCCCGCGCGGAGGAAGAAGAAGCCGGCGACGACGATCGCCGCGCCGGCGATGATCTGGAACACGAGGGTCATGGCATCACCGGAAGATCAGGTCGACGAGGATGTTGATGGAGTTGAGCAGCGACTGGCCCTTCGCGCGGGAGTAGTCGGTGTAGACGATGTGTGTCGGATGCTCCGCCCACCGCACGTCCAGCCGCCCCACCTTGTCGATGAGCTCCGAGGCGTGCGCCATGCGGTTCTGGTGGATGCGCACGCGCTCCAGCACGCCCCGGTCGATGACGCGCAGGCCGTTGTGCGCATCGGTGAGGGCCATCCCGCTCGTGAGGCGCGAGTAGCGCGCGGCCGTGCGCAGCACGAGCCGCTTGGCCCAGCCGACCTGGGTGCGATCGTCGAGGAAGCGCGAGCCGATGACGATGTCGAGATCCTCGTCGCGGAGCTTCGCGACCATCGCCACGGCATCCGAGAGCTGGTGCTGGCCGTCGGCGTCGAACGTGACGACCTCGGTCATGAGCGGGTCGCTCAGGGCGTAGTCGAAGCCGGTCTGCAGGCTCGCGCCCTGGCCGAGGTTGATGGGGTGCTGCACGACGACCGCGCCCGCGGCTCGCGCCGCATCCGACGACCCGTCGGAGCTGCCGTCGTCGACGCAGACGACATGCGGGTAGACCCGTCGCACGTCCTCGATGACGGAGCCGATGACCGTGGCTTCGTTGAACATGGGGATGACCACCCATGTACGACCCATGGCGTCCATTGTTCCACAGCCGCGCTGTCGCGCCGCTCGTGTCAGAGCCGGCTCGCGCGACGGTACGCGCCCCACTTGCGCAGCTGCCACCACGGATTGGCGACGAGCCACCACAGGCGGCGGGAGGCGGGGTACTCGCGGTCGGTGACGATGCGCGGAGCGTCCAGGTAGGCCCAGCGCAGGGCCTGGGCGAGGGCCGCCGCGCGTGACACGGGCGGGATCGGCCGCCCGAGGCTCCGGAGCCCCTCGAGGTCCGCCGCGATGCGTGCGCCGAGCGTGCGGAAGGTCACGTCGTTCGAGTGCAGCACGGCCCCGCGCGGCGCGTACGCCTTGCGCAGCCCCGCGTCGATCACGTCGCGACCGAGCTGCTGGTCCTCGGCGTACGGCACATCGCGGTAGGGCACGGGGCCGGTCAGCACGTCGCGTCGCGCGGCCGAGTTCGCATCGGAGTAGAACGCCGCCGCGTCCCGCTCGGCCTCGGTCTCGAGCCAGCCGCCGTCGAAGGCGACGCTGTACCCGTGGTCGGGTCCGAGGCGCTCGAAGACGCGCTGGATGTCGTACTTGAGCACGGGGGGCGCGTCGGGGCGCGGGATCTGCTTGCCCACGACCGCCACGATGCGCGGATCCTCGAGCAGGGGCTCCACGAGCCCGCGCAGCCAGCTTGGCGAGGCGGGCACCGCATCGTGCGTGAGGTATGCGACGATCTCGCCGGTCGCGAGGCGCGCCGCGAGGTCGCGCGTGCGCCCGTGGCCGAACTCGTCGTTCGGGATCGTGTGCAGCCGCACGGACGGATGCGCCGCGACGATCTCGAGGGTCGCGTCGGTCGAGCCGGAGTCGATGACGAGCACCTCGACGTCGCCCGCGTAGTCCTGCGCCTCGACGGCCGAGAGCAGAGCCTCGAGATAGCGCTCGCCGTCGTAGGTCAGCACGGCCACCGTGACGGCGGGCGCGGTCACGACTCCCCCGCGATCGCACGCCAGGTCAGGGCGACGCCCTCGTCGAGGCCCACGAGAGAGGTGCGGCCGAACTCGCCGTCGAAGCGGGAGACGTCGAGGAGCGAGTGGTGCACGAACCCGGGAGGAGCCTCCCGATGCTCGATGACCGGCGCTCTGCCGACGACCTCGGCCGCGAGCGCGAGCACCTCCGCGACGGTGCGCCCGACGCCGCTGCCCACGTTGTAGACGCCGTGCCGATGGTCGGCGTCCGCGAGCTTCGCGACCTGCCGGGCGACGTCGGGCGCGTAGACGTAGTCGCGCACCATCGTGCCGTCGCCGAACACGACGACGGGCTCGCCGCGCGCCATCCGCCGCAGCACGATCGGGATGAGTCCCTGGTCGCGGTCGGGGCGCTGGCGTGGGCCGTAGGGGTTCGAGATGCGCAGCGCGACGGTGTCGAGGCCCTCGGCCTCCCCGAAGTAGCGCAGGAAGCCCTCGACGGCGAGCTTGCCGATGCCGTACGGCGACTTGGGTGCGGGGGCGATCTCCTCCGAGATCGCCGCGTCGCCCTTGTCGCCGTAGATGGCGCCGCCCGTGGAGGCGAACACGACGCGTCGCGTCCCCGCTGCGACAGCCGACTCGAGCATGTCGATCGTGGACTCGACCTCGCGGCGCACCTCGGCTCCCGGGTCGCGCACCGAGCTCGCGGGAGTCGTGGCCCCCCCGAAGTGGAAGACGACCTCGTGGCCGAGGAGCGCCTCGGCGACGGCGGCGCGATCCGCGAGGTCGCCCCGCAGCACCCGGACGCCGTCCGCGGTGAAGACCGGGGGTCGCGAGAAGCGATCGAAGGCGGTGACGCGGTGGCCGGCGCTCGAGAGCTCGTCGACGAGCGAGGAGCCGAGGAAGCCGTTGCCGCCCAGCACGAGCACGTCAGCCACGGACGCTCCGTTCGAACGCGGCCAGGAACTGCCGGCCCGAGCCCTCCCAGCCGAGCGACGAGACGCTCGCGGCCGCCCGCGCGGCGTAGCCCGCCGCATCCGCCCGGTCGACGACCTCGATGAGCGCGTCGGCGAGCGCGCGGGGGTTGGCGTCGGCGAACGCGATGTAGGGGTTGTCGGAGACCAGGCGGTTGTTGGGTGCGTCGTTGACGACCGGGATGACACCCGCCGCGAGCAGCTCGAGCGGCAGCAGCGACATGTTCGTGAGCGACATCACGAGGCCCGCCGCGCACGTGTTGTAGAGCGCGTTGAGTTCACCGACCTGCAGGTTGCCCACGACCCGGTGCGGGAACGGCAGCTCGAGCCTGCTCAGGTTCTGCCCCGCGAGGACGATCTCGTACTGCGGCCGGTCCCGCGCGAAGAGGTCGAGCGCCATCGCTCCGAGCTCGAAGCCGCGTCGCGGCGTCTCGGGGCGCGCGTAGAAGAAGACGCTCGTGCGGGGGCCGCGCTCGACGAGGCTGTAGTGCCGAGGATCCGCGCCGAAGTCGAAGTGCTCCGTGGGCATCCCGTACTCGTCGGCGAGCTTGCGCGCGAGCCACCCGCCCGCGGTGATGCCGGTGAAGCCGAAGCGGTAGGTGTTCTCGGCGAGCATCGACTCCGAGCTCGTCGCATAGAACGAGGGCTCGTAGTCCTGCACGAAGTACAGGCGCCGCGCACGGGAGCCGTCGCGGTAGGAGCGGTAGGCGGTCTCCCAGGAGGTCGAGAACAGCACGTCGACGTCGGCGGGGATGCCGCCCTCGGGGTAGCGCTCGACGCTCGCGGCGACGTCGGGGTACGACGAGGAGGTGCTGAGGAGCGCACGGATCTCCTCGGGAGTATGCGGGTCGAAGGTGCTGTAGAGATACACCCGTACCGTGTGCCCGGCGTCCTCCAGGAACTCGATGAAGCGGAAGATGTTCTGGTGCCCGCCGCTGTTGCGCCCCGGGGGCGACATGACCCACGCGACCGTGAGCGGTCCGTCGGGCAGGGCGATCGGATCCGCGACGGCCGGGTGCGGGGTGCGCCAGTCGACGGCGACGGCGTCCTCGTAGGCGACGAGGCTCGGGCGGGTCGGCGTGTACGGCAGCGCGCGGCGCACGGTGCGGGCGAGCACGGCGTACGCGCCCTCACGGCGCAGCACAGCCCATGCGTTGCGGAGCGTGCTCACGAGGCCGATGGTATCGAGGTCGGGCCGGGAACCCGCTGCGCGCGGGCCAGTTCGCGGAGGACCACGACGAGGAGCCCCGCCCAGGCGAGGCATCCGATGACGGCGGCGACGTTGGGGTTGAGCGATCCGTCGCCCCACCAGGTGGCACCCCCGAGATCGTTCGCACCATCCCCGAGCCCCGACGCGTAGCGGCGGATGTTGAACACGATCGAGACCGCGAAGGTGCCGACGAGGGTGATCGCGAGCAGCACCGTCTGGGGGCGCGTGAAGGCGCTCGTCGGGCGGGTGGTGAGCAATGCGAACATCGCGAGCACGACGATGAGCGGCAGCAGGTAGCGCGGCTGCACCTCGACGCCCACGGGGTCTCCCCCGCGCGTGAGGGTGAAGACGGGGATGATCCAGAGGCCGAGCCCCGTGGCGACGACGACCGCGAGCTTGCGCACGTCGAGCTCGCGCAGCCCCGTGAAGCACGTCGCGACGAACACCGCGACGCCCCCGAGCGACACGACGTACGGCAGCGGCGTGTCGAACCAGCCGAGCGACCACGAGCCGAACACCCCCGCCCAGAGCGACGGCGTGTTGAGGATGTTGCTGAGCAGCAGACCGAGCAGGTCGGGCGGCGTCTCCGCCCCGATCGCGAACCCGTGCGCCGAGCCGAGCGGCGCGCGCGCGAAGGCCGCACCTCCGAAGCCGATGAGGCCGCTCAGGATCTGGGTCGAGGTGAGCAGCACGACGACCGCGACGACGACGACGACGCCCGGCACGACGAGGGCGCGCGCGTACTCGCGGGTGCGGCGGGCCGTCAGCACGACGACGGCGATCGTCACGAGCACGGTGTAGAGCGCACCGTCGGCGCGCGCTCCCGCCGCGAGCACGGCGGACAGCACGGCGAGGCCGCCGAGCGCCCGGCGACGGCGCCCCTCGCCCTCGAACCACCCGAGGAGTGCGAGCGGGAGCGAGCCGACCCCGATGATCGCCCACGAGCTGGGGTTGTTCGACGCGATGAGGAAGAGCGCGAGCGGCACGACGGAGACGAGCCAGCCCCACACGAGCGTGCGCCGACGGTTGAGCGGCAGCAGCGCGAACAGCAGCGAGCCGATCGCGGTGAACAGCAGCACGTTCACGAACCGCATGATCACGACGGAGGTGAGCACGTCATCCGAGGCGAAGAGGCTCATGACGCCGTAGTAGACGGGCGGGTACTCGCCCGAGAAGTTGCCGCGCGACGATTCCACGAGCTCGGTCGACTCGAGCACCGAACGCTGGCAGCTCGCCGTCTCCGCGGAGTCGCGCGCGAAGCACGCGATGCCGATGAGCTTCTCGGCCACGAGGCGCGTGCCCGGGCTGTCGGTCTCCTCGCACAGGGAGGTGCGATCGCCCGCGGCGCACCAGATGCTGATGAGGTGGTAGTCGTCGTCGGGGCTCGCGCCCGCGGGCGAGGCGAAGACCCACGCGCCGAGGGCGAGTACGAGCAGCAGGGGCGCGACGAAGATCGCGCGGATGCGGCGCCGGGTGCGCGGACGCTCGGACGCGATCGTCCCCTCGTCGGTCATCGGGCATCCCCCTCGCGCGCGTCGAACGACATGAGCCGCACGTACTCGGCGACCGTGGGATTGGCGTCGACGACCTCGCGGAAGGTCCCCGACGCGACGATGCGACCGCCCTCGACGACGTGCACGGCGTCGGCGCGCTGCACCGTCGAGAGCCGGTGGGCGACGACGACGACCGTCACCTCGCCTCGCAGTGACTCGAGCGTGCGCGCGATCGCCGCCTCGCTTCCCGCGTCGAGTCCGCTCGTGGCCTCGTCCATGACGAGCAGTCTCGGCCGGGAGTACAGTGCTCGCGCGATGCCGAGGCGCTGGATCTGCCCGCCGCTGAGCGCGTCGGACTGCGCCCCGACCGAGGTGTCCAGACCATCCGGCAGCGAGGCGACGAACTCGGTGAGGAACGCCGCCTCGAGCACCTCGACGACGCGCTCGCGATCGATCTCCTCCGCGGGCACGCCGAGGGCGATGTTCTCGAGGATGGAGCCGCTCACGAGCCCGGGCTTCTGCGGCACGTAGCCGACCATGCCCGGATGCGCGGCCCGCAGCGCGGCGGGCGCGACGTCCGCGATCTGCACGACGCCGAGCCGGGGCTCGACGAGGCCGAGGATGAGGTCGACGAGCGTCGTCTTGCCGGCACCCGAGGGGCCCACGAGCGCGGTGTAGCTGCCGGGGTGGATCTCGACGTCGATGTCGGCGAGGGTGTCGGAGTCGACGCTGCGCGCGTAGCGGAACGCGACGTCCCGCAGCCTCACGCCGAGCGGGCCGTCGGGGACGGGCACCTCGCCGTGGAGCGCCTCGTCGCGGCGGGGCGCGTCCGCGAGCTCGGAGAGCAGGTCGAGAGCCGCATTGGCCTGCTCCGAGTTCTGCCGGATGTTGCTGACGGCGCTCTGGAGCGGCAGGAGCGACGCCATGACGCGCACCCCGCCCGCGAGGAAGATGCCGATCGTGCCGAAGCCGGTCGCGACGTCACCGGCGAGCACCTGCTGGCCCACGAGCAGCAGCACGCCGAGGATGAGCGCGGTCTCGACGACGTAGCGCGGCATCGCGGCGAGGAAGGTCATGACCGCGCCGGAATGCGAGATCTGCCGGCGACGCACGCCGATGCGGTCGATGAAGGCCTGCTGCTTGCCCTGCACGGCGATCTCGCGGAACGCGTCGAGCGAGTCGCTGATCCCGGCCATCGTGCCGAGGGTGCCCTCGACAGCCTCCCGCCCGGAGCGCTTGAGCGAGGCGTTGATGACGAGCTGCACGACGACCACGAAGAGCCCGAAGTAGGCGAGGGCGAAGATCGCCACGACGAAGTCGACGAACATGAGCGAGCCGACGATGAGCACGAGCAGGAACGACTCGGCGCACAGGGTCACGACGTTGTTGAGCAGGCCCGTGAAGGCGAACGTCGACGAGCCCGTGACCGCGAACGTCACCTCCGCCTTGGAGTGCCTCTTGGCATCCGCGAGGCTCCCGCCGATGAGGGCGGAGGTGATGCGGGCGGCGGCCCGGGTCTCGGCGCGGGCGACGAACCCCGTCTGCACGCGCGTGAGTGAGACGGCGAGCGCCGCCTTGAGCACGAAAGCCGCGAGCACGCACGCCACGAGCACGAGCACGCCCGTCGCGTCGAGGGCGGGCAGCTCGATGCCGGCGATCTGCACGGGCTCGGCCGTGCCGTCCTGCAGTCGCGTCGCGAGCACGCTCGCCACGAGGCCGATGAGCACGATGCCCACGACGTCGAGCACGCCGATGACCATGCGCGCGGCGATGATGAGGCCGTAGAGCATCCGCTCGCGCGTGGTCAGGAAGCGGAGCGATCGGCGGACGTTGCCGAGCATCAGTCCGCGGTGTCCAGCAGACGCAGCAGGTAGTCGCCGTATCCGGATTTCGTGAGGGGCTCCGCGAGGCGCCGCAGCTGGGCGTCGTCGATCCAGCCCTGACGCCAGGCCGACTCCTCGATGCAGCCGATCTTGTAGCCCTGCCGGTGCTCGATGACGCGTACGTACTCGGTGGCCTGCACCATCGCCTCGACCGTGCCGGTGTCGAGCCACGCGGTGCCGCGCTCGAGCACCTGCACCTTGAGGCGGCCGCGCTCGAGGTAGTGGGCGTTGACGCTCGAGATCTCGAGCTCGCCACGCGCGCTTGGACGGATGCTGCGCGCGATCTCGACGACGGAGTTGTCGTAGAAGTACAGGCCGGGCACCGCGAACGGGCTCCGCGGCTTGAGCGGCTTCTCCTCGATCGAGATGGCCACCCCGTGCTCGTCGAACTCGACGACGCCGTAGGCGCGCGGGTTGGCGACCTGGTAGGCGAAGACGAGGGCGCCATCGATGTCGACGTGGCGCCCGAGCCCCAGGTGGTCTCCGTGGAAGATGTTGTCGCCGAGCACGAGTGCGACCCGCTCGCCCCCGATGAACTCCTCGCCGATGAGGAACGCCTGGGCGAGACCGTCGGGCGACGGCTGCACCGCGTAGTCGATGCGCATGCCGAGCTCCGACCCGTCGCCGAGCAGACGCTGGAACGCGGCGCTCTCCTCGGGGGTCGTGATGACGAGCACCTCCCGGATGCCGGCCTCGATGAGCGTCGTGAGGGGGTAGTAGATCATCGGCTTGTCGTACACGGGCACGAGCTGCTTCGAGATGCCCTTGGTGATGGGCCAGAGCCGCGTGCCGGAGCCGCCGGCGAGGATGATGCCGCGCATGTCTCAGCCCCCCTTCGGGCCGCCGGCGTATGCACGCGCCTGCTCCCACTGCGGCAGCGCGCCGCGCTCGAGCGCCTCGGCCAGAGTCGGCGCCTCCAGATCCTTCTCCGAGATGATGAGCTCCTCCGTCGGGATCGGCAGGTCGAGGGCGAGCGCCGGATCGAGCGGCGAGATGCCGTGCTCGTGCTCCGGGTCGTAGGTGTGTGAGACGAGATAGCTGACCGTCGTGTCGTCCTCGAGGGCGAGGAAGGCGTGGCCGAGCCCCTCCGCGAGGTACACGGCGCGGCGGTCGACGGTGTCGAGCAGCACGGCATCCCAGCGGCCGAAGGTCGGGGACCCGGCGCGGATGTCGACGATGATGTCGAGAGCGGCCCCCCGTGTGGCGGTCACGTGCTTCGCCTGACCGGGCGGGATGTCGGCGTAGTGGACGCCGCGCAGCACGCCCCGTCGCGAGATCGAGGTGTTCGCCTGGCGCAGTCCGATGCCGACCCCGAACCGCTCCTCGAGCAGGTCACCCCGGTACCACTCGAGGAAGACGCCGCGCTCGTCCGCGAACTGGCGGGGAGTCAACTCGTACGCGCCAGCGATGTCGAGCGGCCGGATCAACACCCCGAAAGCATAGCGGCCATGCGGCTTCAGCTCGGCTGGACGAGGTCGCGCAGCACATCCTGCGCGCCGAGACCGTAGCGGGAGTACCGGCCGCGCATCCACTCGACGAGCACGGGGCCGACGCGACCGATGCGTCGATCGGGCAGCGCATAGCGCACGCGCTCGTGATCGAGCTTGAGCACCGCGAAGGTGCGGCGCTTGGCCGACACCTCGGGGAAGAGGTCGTCGATGCGCGAGACGAGCGCCTCGGCGCGCACGAGCAGGTTCTCGTTGCGCTCCTCGCGGGGCTCGCGCAGCTTGTTGAGCTTGCCGCGCAGCGTCAGCTTGGCGGCGCCGATCTGGTTGCCGCCGTGCTGGCGGTAGTCGATGAGCGGATCGCGCAGCACCGCGGTGCGGCCGACGGCCGCGGCGACGATCGCGAGCCACTCGTCGTGGATCCACCCGTCGGGGATCGGCAGCGCGCGGTCGACGACCGTGCGCCTGACGACCGCGGTCGCGCCCGTGACGAGGTTGCGGCGCAGCAGCACCTCGAACGCGCGCCCCGCGGCGATGCCCGCGAGCTCGCGCCGCGACACCCCGAGCGCCTCGAACAGGGTCACCCCGAGCGGTTCGCCGTCCGCGTCGACGAGGGCCGCGTCGCTGTGCACGAGCCCCACGTCGGGGCGGTGCTCCAGGATGCCCACGAGGCGCCCGAGACGACCCGGATGCCACCGGTCGTCCTGATCGGAGAGCGCGATCGCATCCCCCGTGGCGGCGCGGAGGCCGCGCTCGAAGTTGCCCGCGACGCCGAGCGGC
Source organism: Actinomycetes bacterium (assembly GCA_023432005.1). Classification (GTDB taxonomy): domain Bacteria; phylum Actinomycetota; class Actinomycetes; order Actinomycetales; family Microbacteriaceae; genus Homoserinibacter. The sequence continues at coordinate 35,248 of JAEYVF010000101.1, read as the reverse complement.
TCGGGCTGCGTGCGGCGGTCGCGCGTGAGCTCCACATAGTCCAGCGGCGCGACGCTCTCGTCGCGGTAGCGCGCCACGACCGTGCGGACGATCGCGAGGGTGTCGTCGTCGGAGCCGTCGTCGGCGACGACGAGCTCCTGAGGGGGCCGCGACTGCGCGAGGATCGACTCGAGCTGCTCGGTCACGTAGTCGGCGCCGTTGTAGGTGCACATGACGACCGAGACCCGATCGATGCTGTTGTCCCGCACGAGTGGCGATTGTATGGCCCGTCCCTCCGCGGAGGCAGGGAGCCCGGCTCGCGCCCCACCGACGCGGCTACGATGAGGGGGCCATGGCCGCCCCTCTCCCGACCCCCGCGCCTCGGCTCGGCGTCGTCACGGTGAGCTACCGATCCGACCACGTCCTCCGCGCACTGCTCGCCTCGCTCCCCGCCGCGACGCGAGAGCACCTCGCGGTCGTCATCGCGGACAACGCCCCGGAGTCCGGCGACGCCGCGCGCATCGCGGCTGAGCACGGGGCCGACTACCTGGCGCTCCCGGCCAATCCGGGCTACGGCGCGGCCGTCAACGCCGGTGTGGCCCGCCTCCCCGAGAGCGTCGAGTGGGTGCTCATCGTGAACCCGGATGCCACCCTCGCCCCCGGCGCACTCGACGTCCTGCTCGAGCGCGGCGAGTCCGACCCCGCGATCGGCGCCGTCGGGCCCCTCATCCGCAACAGCGACGGAACCGTGTACCCGTCGGCCCGCGAGGTGCCGTCGCTGAGGACGGGCGTCGGCCACGCGATGCTCGGTCCGATCTGGGCCGACAACCCCTGGACGCGCGCGTACCGCAAGGAGGCCGAGGAGACCCCCCGGCTCCGCGACGCCGGGTGGCTGTCCGGCTCGTGCGCGCTCGTGCGCCGCAGCGCGTACGCCCGGATCGGCGGCTTCGACGAGGGGTACTTCATGTACTTCGAGGACGTCGACCTGGGGGTGCGCCTCTCGCGCGCGGGCTACCGGAACGTCTACGAGCCGGCGGCTGAAGCCGTCCATGCGGGCGCCCACTCCACGGGCCAGGCCTCGGAGCGCATGGTGCGCGCCCACCACGACAGCGCCCGGCGCTTCCTCGCGAGCAAGTACCCGGGACCCCTCCTGTGGCCGGTGCGCGTCGTGCTGTCGATCGGCCTCCGGCTGCGCAGCGCGTGGATCCTGCGCCGCACCCGGGGCGCGCCGAGGCCCTGACCCTAGAATCGCACCCATCATGCGCATCCTCGTCACCGGCGGAGCCGGGTTCATCGGCTCGAACTTCGTGCACCACCTGATCGAGCACACCGATCACACGGTGACCGTGCTGGACAAGCTGACCTACGCCGGCAACCTGGCCTCTCTCGAGGGCCTCCCGGAGGACCGCTTCGCGTTCGTGAAGGGCGACATCGCGGATGCCGCGCTCGTCGACGAGCTGTTCGGCCGCCACGACGCCGTCGTGCACTTCGCGGCCGAGAGCCACAACGACAACTCGCTGAACGACCCGCGGCCGTTCCTCGACACCAACATCGTCGGCACCTTCACGCTCCTCGAGGCGGCGCGGACGCACGGCATCCGCTTCCACCACATCTCGACCGACGAGGTCTACGGCGACCTCGAGCTCGACGACCCGGAGCGCTTCACCGAGAGCACGCCCTACAACCCCTCGAGCCCCTACTCCTCGACGAAGGCCGGCAGCGACCTGATCGTGCGCGCGTGGGTGCGCTCGTTCGGCGTGCAGGCGACGATCTCGAACTGCTCCAACAACTACGGGCCGTACCAGCACGTCGAGAAGTTCATCCCGCGCCAGATCACGAACGTGCTGCGCGGCGAGCGCCCCAAGCTCTACGGCTCGGGCGAGAACGTGCGCGACTGGATCCACGCCGACGACCACTCCTCGGCCGTGCTCACGATCCTCGAGAAGGGCCGCATCGGCGAGACGTACCTCATCGGCGCGGACGGCGAGAAGAACAACAAGGAGGTCGTCGAGCTCATCCTCAGCGAGCTCGGGCAGCCCACCGACGCGTACGACCTCGTCGCCGACCGGCCGGGCCACGACCTCCGCTATGCGATCGACTCGGCCAAGCTGCGCACCGAGCTCGGCTGGCTCCCGCGCTACGGCGACTTCGCCGCCGGGCTCGCCGCGACGATCGGGTGGTACCGCGAGAACGAGGCGTGGTGGGCCCCGCAGAAGGAGGCCACCGAGGCGAAGTACCGGGCGACCGGACAGGCATGACGCGCTACCTGATCGCCGGCGCGGGCGGGATGCTCGGACACGACCTGCGGGCCGCGCTCGTCGGTCGCGATGTCGTGGCGCTCGGGCGGTCGGAGCTCGATATCACCGACGCGGCGGCGGTCGCGGATGCCGTGCGCGGCGTCGACGTCGTCATCAACGCCGCCGCGTACACGGCGGTCGACGCGGCGGAGGAGCACGAGGACGACGCCTCCGCGATCAACGCGACGGGCGCGGGCAACCTCGCGCGCGCGGCGGCGGGTGCGGGAGCCCGACTCGTGCAGGTGTCGACCGACTACGTCTTCCGCGGCGATGCGACGTCCCCGTATCCGGAGGACGCGCCCCTCGATCCGCTCGGCGCCTACGGTCGTACGAAGGCCGCGGGAGAGCGGCTCGTGCGCGAGGCCCATCCCGCGCCGCACATCGTGCGCACGGCATGGCTGTACGGCGAGCACGGCGCGAGCTTCCCCCGCACGATGCTGCGCCTCGCCTCCGAACGCGACACGGTGTCCGTCGTGACGGATCAGGTGGGTCAGCCCACCTGGACGGGCGACCTCGCCGCGGCGATCGTCGCGCTGCTCGACGCCGACGCCCCTGCAGGTACGTACCACGGCACCAACGGCGGTCAGGCGAGCTGGTTCGACTTCGCGCGCGCCGTCTTCGAGCTCGCCGGCCTCGACCCCGAGCGCGTGCTGCCGACCGACAGCGCGTCGTTCGTGCGCCCCGCACCTCGGCCCTCGTACTCCGTCCTCGCTCACGGCGCCTGGGCGCGCGCGGGCCTCGCCGAGCCCCGGCACTGGCGCGAGGCGCTCGAGGCGGCCTGGGAGGCCGGAGCGCTCAGCTCATGACGACCCTGCGCGTGACCCTCGACGAGCTCGCCGGCTCCCCGTACGGGGGCGCGTCGCGATACGCGGGAGAGCTCACCCGCGCGCTCCTCGCGACCGCCCCTGAGGGAGCGGAGGTCGTGGGCGTCGTGCCCGCCTCCCCCGAGCCCGACTACGAGCGCGTGATGGCGCTGCTGCCCGGTCTCGCGACGCTCGACAAGAGCGCCCTCGCGCGTCGCGACCTCGCGGCCGCCTGGCGCCGCGGTATCGGACGCCCGCTGCGCACCGGGATCCTGCACGCGACGTCGCTCCTGGCCCCCCTCGGGGCGCACGACCGCGTCAACCAGCCCGGCGACCAGGTCGCCGTGACGATCCACGACTCCGTCGCGTGGACCGCACCCGAGCTGCTGCCCTCGCGCCTCGCGTCGTGGACGCGCGCGATGGGAGCACGCGCGGAGCGCTTCGCCGACGCCGTCGTCGTGCCGAGCCACGCGGTCGCCGCGGAGCTCGCCGAGCACCTCGACCTCGGCGAGCGCATCCGCGTCATCCCGGGGGCGCCGTCGAGCACGCTCGTGCCGCCGGGCGATCCCCGCGAGCGCGCCGCCGAGCTGGGGCTACCCGAGCGCTACCTGATGACGGTCGCGAGCACGGAGCCGCGCAAGAACCTCGGAGCGCTGCTGGAAGCGCTCCCCCTCACCCGCGATCGGCTGCCGCTCGTCGTCGTCGGCGCCGACGTCGACGCCGTGCGTGAGCTCGCCTCCGGTGCGGGGCTCGCCGAGAAGTACGTGGTGGCGCTCGGGCAGCTCCCCGACCCCGACCTCGGCGTCGCGTATCTGCATGCGCACGCCTACGTCCAGTCGAGCGTCGCGGAGGGGTTCGGGCTCGCGGTGCTCGAGGCCCTCGCGTTCGGGCTGCCCGTCGTGCACACGGATGTACCGGCCCTCGTGGAGCTCACGGCGGACGCGGCCGTCTCCGTCCCGCGCGACGCCGCGGGGCTGCCGGCGCGTCTCGCGGAGGCGATCGACGGCCTCGACGGGGCCACGCTCGCGCGCCTCTCGACGGCCGCGGGCGATCGTGCCCGCGCCTTCAGCTGGCGCGACTCCGCCGAGAAGGTCTGGCAGCTGCACGCAGACCTCTGAGTTCGTCGGCGCCGCGATGATCCGCGGCGCGCCGGACCCCGAGCCTCTCAGCCCTCCGGGGTCGGCGTGGACGTGGGCGGCCAGAGCAGTTCGTGGATCGCCGCGTGGATCGCGGCGTAGTCCGGGGCCTCCGGATCCACCGTCGGCGGCGTCAGATCGAACGACGAGACGGGCTGCTCCTTCGACTTCTGCGCGAGCTGCACGAAGTACGACAGCATCTGCTGCGGGATGTCGGTGCGCACGACCTGCTTGCCCGCAGCGGCGATGTCGACGAAGTGCGTGAGCACGGTGCCCGGCGTGAACTGGGCGATCATCGCCTCCTGCACCTGACGCTGCCGCTGCATGCGCACGTAGTCGCTCGTCGCGTAGCGGGTGCGGGCGTAGGTGAGCGCCGTGCCGCCGTCCATATGGTGCTCGCCCGCCTCGATCCATCCGTCGGGCTCGCGCCGCGGGCTGCCGTCCGGGTTCTCGTTGGCGCCGTACGGCACCCGCTCCTCGACGGTGATGTCGATGCCGCCCATCGCGTCGATGAGATCCGAGAAGCCCTGCATGTCGATGAGCACGTAGTACTGGATCGGGATGCCGAGCACGCCCTCGGCCGCGTCGCGGATGGCCTCGATGCCCGGGCTCGAGTTGTTCTCCGCGGCGTCCGGGTACAGGTAGGCCCAGTCGAGCTCGCCGTAGGTGTAGAGGTAGTCGATGATGCACCGATGGCCGCAGTCGTAGCCGTTCGGCAGCACCTCCCACATGGGCGAGCCCTCCGAGAACGGCACCTGCTCGAGGTTGCGCGGGATGCCGATGAGCGTCACCTGGCCGGTCTCGGCGTCGACGCTCGCGACCGAGATGCTGTCGGGGCGCAGCCCGTCGCGGTCGGGGCCCGCGTCGCCGCCGAGGAGCAGGATGTTGTACTTGCCGTCGATGGGCGGCTGCGACGGCCCCTGGGCGAAGACGCTCTCCAGCAGGTCGATCCCCGCACCCGCGGAGACCGCACCGTACGCGGCCGTGCCCGACACCGCGGCGAGCGCCACGACCGAGAGCCCCGCGACGAACCCGCGTGCTGCAGGCGCAACACGGATGAGGGTCACGAGACGCAGGGTGTCGAGGGTCAGCACGAGCCAGAGCACCGCGTAGAACGCGAGCAGCAGCACGACCGCGAGCAGCACCCACGTGTTCGTGACGATCGACAGCAGCAGTCCACGCGCGGCGAGCGCGAGGACCAGTCCGACGACGGCGATCGCCCAGAACACGAGCGTCGACCCGAGGCCGAAGCGCCCGAGTCGGCGGTTGCCGGCGAGCACCTGCGCCGACCCCGGCACGAGCAGGTTGAGGCCGACGAGCCACCAGGCCCGCTTGGTCATGAAGGCGGTGTCGGTGCGATCCGGGTCGCGCAGGACGCTCGTCATGGCTCAGAGCTTCTGCTGAAGCGCCGCGTTCTTCTCCTCGACGACCGCCTCGAGCGAGGCGGCGAAGTCCGCGAGGCGGGTGGTCAGCTCGGCGTCGCCGGAGGCGAGGATTCGGGCGGCGAGGATCCCCGCGTTGCGGGCCCCGCCGATCGACACCGTCGCGACGGGGATGCCCGCGGGCATCTGCACGATCGAGAGAAGGGAGTCGAGGCCGTCGAGCCGGGCGAGCGGAACCGGCACGCCGATGACGGGGAGCGTCGTGAGCGAGGCGAGCATGCCGGGAAGGTGGGCGGCGCCCCCGGCACCCGCGATGATGGCGCGGAGGCCGCGGCCCGCGGCATCCGATCCGTAGCTCATGAGCTTGCGCGGCGTGCGGTGGGCGGAGACGACCTCGACCTCGTACGGGATGCCGAACTCGGCCAGGGCGCTCGCGGCGTCCTGCATGACCGACCAGTCGGAGTCGGATCCCATGACGACCCCGACGAGAGGCTTCAGCTCAGGCACTCGGCCATGCTACGGGTCAGTCCTGGAAGAAGGCCGCCGCGGCGCGCGCTCGCGCGACGACGTCGTCGAGCTCGACGCCCGTCGCCGTCACGTGGCCGACCTTGCGGCCCGGGCGCGACTCCTTCGCGTAGGAGTGCAGCTTCACCTCGGGCCGGTCGGCCATCGCCGGCGCGTAGCGATCCGGCATCCGCTCGCCGGAGGGGCCGCCGAGGATGTTGACCATGACGCTCACGGGCGCGAGCGGCCGCGTGTCGCCGAGCGGCAGGTCGAGCACCGCGCGCAGGTGCTGCTCGAACTGACTCGTGACGGCTCCGTCGATCGTCCAGTGGCCCGTGTTGTGCGGGCGCATGGCGAGCTCGTTGATGAGCAGGCGCCCGTCCTCGGCCTCGAAGAGCTCGACGGCGAGCACGCCCGTCACGTCGAGCTCCGACGCGATGCGCTCGGCGAGCGTGCGAGCCGCATCCGGGAGCTCGCCCGCACGCGGCGCGGGCGCGAACACCTCGGCGCACACGCCGTCGCGCTGCACGGTCTCGACGAGCGGCCAGGCCCGCACCTCGCCCGAGGGGCGGCGCGCGACGAGCTGCGCGAGCTCGCGACGGAAGGGCACGAACTCCTCGACGAGGAGCCCGTCGAGCGCCGAGGCGAACCAGTCGTCGGCACCGGTCGCGTCGCGCACGACGCGCACGCCCTTGCCGTCATAGCCGCCGCGCGGCGTCTTCACGACCGCGACCCCGCCGTGGTCGGCGAGGAACGCACCGAGCTCGGCGGCATCCGCGACGCGCGCCCAGTCGGGCACAGGGGCGCCGATCGCGCTCAGCCTCTCGCGCATGACGATCTTGTCCTGCGCCACCGCGAGGGCGTGCGGCCCCGGGTGCACGGCGACGCCCCTGGCGACGAGCTCGGCGAGCACCTCCTGGGGGACGTGCTCGTGGTCGAAGGTGACGACGTCGACGCCGGCGGAGAACGCGAGCACCGTCTCGGCGTCGCGGTAGTCCCCGACGGCGGTCGCGGCGAGAGCCGCGGAGCTGTCCGCGGCCTCCGCGAGCACGCGCAGCTCGACGCCCAGCGCCACGGCGGGAGGGATCATCATGCGGGCCAGCTGACCGCCTCCGATGACGCCGACTCTCACGGATGCCCTCCCCAGCTTGACGTCGAACGCGGCGGTTAGACTGCCGCCTCTACGACCCTACGGCCCACGACGGGGAAGGCACGACGCGTGCGCAAGCTCATCGCCCAGTTCGCCCGCTTCGGCGTCGTCGGGCTCGTGGGCCTCGTCATCGACTTCGGGGTCTTCAACCTCCTGAGGGCGACCGTGCTCGCCCCCGAGAACCTGCACGAGGGGCCCGTGCTCGCGAAGGTCGCCTCGACCGCTCTCGCGATCGTCGCCAACTGGATCGGCAACCGGCACTGGACCTTCCGCGAGCACCGCGGGCGCCAGCTGTGGCGCGAGTTCGGCGAGTTCGTCATCGTGAGCCTCGGCGGCATGGCCATCGGGCTCGCGTGCCTGTGGGTGTCGCACTACGTGCTCGGGTTCACGAGCATCCTCGCCGACAACATCTCGGGCAACGTCATCGGGCTCGCGCTCGGCACGGCCTTCCGCTTCACCTTCTACAAGGTGTGGGTCTTCGCGCCGCACCGCGGCGAGACGGGCCCCGCGGTGTTCCCCGCAGACGACGCGGATGCGACGGCGGCGACGGATGCCGCTCCCGTCAGCGGCGACCGAGCACGGTCGTCTCGTCGCCCGGCCGCGACTGCTCCCGCTGACGCCGGGTAGCCACCGGGTTCACCGCGAGCTCCATGAGGTCGTTGAGCGTGGCCTGCACGAGGTTGGCGCTCGGCACATCGCGCAGCACGACGGGGCGCTCGAGCCCCGTGTTGATGAGCACGTCACCTGAGCCGAACATCCCCTGCAGGCCGTTCTTGCGCACCGTCACGTCGTACCCGCGACTGTGCAGCAGCTCCTGCCGAGTGCGCACGAGCACGCCGCCGCGCAGCACGATACGACGCGTCGTGACCGTGTAGTTGCGCCCGAGCCACGCGATGAGGGGCACGAGGAAGAGCAGCACGGCCACGAGCACGGCGGCCAGGAGCACGAGCCAGTTCTGCCATGCCTCGGGGAGCGTGCCGCCGAAGTAGCCGAGCGCGGCGGCATCCGCCACGAGCACGAGGCACGGCAGCACGAGCGCGCGACCGTGCGAGCGCAGTCGCGCCACCACGGCCTCCGGCTGAACAGGCTGGGGCGCGCCGGAGACGCCGCCGGGTGTCGCGTGCGTCATGCTCCAGTTCTATCTGACGTGGGTCACATCGCCCGCCGCGACAGACCGCGCAGCCCCGTGCTCGTCTGCCACCACGAGCCGCCCGTCCCGGTCGAGGTCGACCGCCGTGCCCCGCAGCAGGTCGCCGTCCGGAAGTTCGACGTTCACCGTGCGTCCGAGCGTCAGGCAGCCGGCGCGCGCGTCGGCGCGGATGCCGGAGGCCTCCGCGTCCGCGCCCGCCGAGAGGTAGGCGCTCACGCGCGCCCGCAGGCCCTCGAGGTAGGCCGCGAGCACCGCATCCTCGAGGGCGTCGTCGACGGCGAGGCCCTCCACCGCGAGCGAGGTCGCCGACGGGACGGGCAGCTCCTCCTCGGTCATGCGCGTGTTGAGCCCCGACCCGATGACGACCCCGGTGCCTGCCGGCAGCAGCTCCGCGAGGATGCCGCTCACCTTCCGCCCGCCGATCAGCACGTCGTTGGGCCACTTGAAGCCGACCTCGCGTCCCGGGAGCGCCTGGCGCACGGCGGCGGCCATGGCCGTGCCGGCGATGAGCGGCAGCCAGCCGAGGCGGTCGGGCTCGGGTGAGGTGCCGTCGGGAAGGCGCGGGCGCAGCAGCACGGATGCGGCGATCGCCGCCCCGGGCGGGGCCGTCCACGAGCGCCCCAGGCGCCCGCGGCCCGCGCTCTGGTACCGGGTCAGCATGACCGTCAGGTCGCGCATCCCCTCTCGGTCCGCGCGCGCGCAGAGCTCGGTGTTCGTCGAGCTCGACGACGCGACCTCGTACAGGGCCGCGGCGACGCTCCGGCTCCGTTCGAAGGTCATGGCGGGAGCATAGATGAGCGGCGTCGGTCATCCGGGGAACCTCCCCCCGACGCGCGACGGCGTCGCGGACCCTGTCGGGACGGCGCGCTCGGCGGCCGTCTCTAGGATTGGGGCATGGCGTCCGTGGGAGCGCCCCGTCCCGGGCGCGTGATCGTCGTGACCCCCACCTACGACGAGGCCCTCAACATCGAGGCGACCGTCGCCGCGGTGCGGTCCGCCGCCCCCGAGTGCGACATCCTCGTCGTCGACGACGCGAGCCCCGATGGCACCGGCGAGCTCGCCGATCGGATGGCGGCGCGCGATCCGCGCGTGCACGTGCTGCACCGCGCGGCGAAGGACGGGCTCGGGCGCGCGTACCTCGCGGGCTTCGCCTGGGCGCTCGCGCGCGGCTACGACGTCGTCGTCGAGCTCGACGCCGACGGCTCGCACCCCGCCGACGCCCTCCCGCGGATGCTCGAGGAGCTCGCCGCCGACCCCGCGACGGGCCTCGTGATCGGCTCCCGCTGGGTGCCGGGCGGTCGTCTCGTGGACTGGCCGGCCTCGCGCCGCCTGCTCAGCCGCGCCGCCAACGCGTACGCGCGCATCGCGCTGCGGCTCCCCGTGCGCGACGTCACCGCCGGCTACCGCGCCTATCGGGCGCCCGTGCTCGCGCGGATCGCCGACCAGGTCGTCGACTCACGCGGCTACTGCTTCCAGATCGACCTCACGATCCGCACCCACGACGCCGGCTGGCGCATCCGGGAGGTGCCCATCACCTTCCGCGAGCGCCGCGCGGGCCACTCCAAGATGAGCCGCGACGTCGTGGTCGAGGCGATGTGGCGGGTGACCGTGTGGGGGCTGCGGCGCCTCGTACGGCCGCCGCGCACCCGCGCCGTCGGACAAGGCATCGCGTCGGGTCTTGTCGATTCGCACAACCCCGTCCCCCGGGAGGGCGACGGATAGGCTGGGCGCCGTGACCGACGAAACCGCCGCCCCCGACCTCTTCACGACCGCCGGAAAGCTCGCCGATCTCAAGGAGCGCTATCACGAGGCCGTGACCGCGAGCGGCGAGGCGGCGATCGCCAAGCAGCACGCCAAGGGCAAGAAGACGGCGCGCGAGCGCATCGAGGAGCTCCTCGACCAGGGCTCGTTCGTCGAGCTCGACGAATTCGTGCGGCACCGCACCCACGCCTTCGGCATGGAGGGCAACCGCCCCTACGGCGACGCCGTCGTCACGGGCACGGGCACCATCCACGGCCGCCAGGTCGCGGTCTACGCACAGGACTTCACGATCTTCGGAGGCTCGCTCGGCGAGGTCGCGGGCGAGAAGATCATCAAGGTCATGGAGCTGGCGCTCAAGACGGGCGTGCCGATCATCGGCATGCTCGACTCGGGCGGCGCGCGCATCCAGGAGGGCGTGGTCGCGCTCGGCAAGTACGGCGAGATCTTCCGCCTCAACACCGCGAGCTCGGGGGTCATCCCGCAGATCTCGATCATCCTGGGGCCCGCCGCGGGAGGCGCCGTCTACGGGCCGGCCCTCACCGACTTCGTCATCATGGTCGACAAGACGAGCCAGATGTTCGTCACGGGTCCGGATGTCATCCGCACCGTCACAGGCGAGGACGTCGGCATGGAGGAGCTCGGCGGCGCGCTCACCCACAGCCAGCGCACGGGCGTCTCGCACTATCTCGCCTCGGACGAGGAGGACGCGCTCGACTACGCGCGCACGCTCGTGAGCTTCCTGCCGGACAACAACCAGGCGGAGCTGCCCGTCTACGACTCCGAGTCGGAGCTCGAGATCAACGACTCCGACCGCCGTCTGAACACGATCATCCCCGACTCCCCCAATCAGCCGTACGACATGCTCGAGGTCATCGAGCGCATCGTCGACAACGGCGACTTCCTCGAGGTGCAGCCGCTCTTCGCCCCCAACATCGTCATCGGCTTCGCGCGGGTGGAGGGTCGCTCGGTGGGCATCATCGCCAACCAGCCGAATCAGATGGCCGGCACGCTCAACATCGACGCGGGCGAGAAGGCGGCGCGCTTCGTGCGATTCTGCGACGCGTTCTCGATCCCGATCCTCACGCTCGTCGACGTACCGGGCTATCTGCCCGGAACCGACCAGGAGTGGACGGGCGTCATCCGCCGCGGCGCGAAGCTGCTGTACGCCTACGCCGAGGCGACCGTGCCGCTCGTCACGGTCATCACCCGCAAGGCCTACGGCGGCGCCTACATCGTCATGGGCTCGAAGCAGCTCGGCGCCGACCTCAACTACGCCTGGCCGACGGCCGAGATCGCGGTCATGGGCGGCCAGGGCGCCGTCAACATCCTCTACCGCAACGAGCTCAAGGCCGCGGAGGCCGCGGGCGAGGACGTCGCCGCCGTGCGCACGCACCTCGCCAACGAGTACACGTACAACGTGGCCTCGCCGTTCCTCGCCGCCGAGCGCGGCGAGATCGACGGGATCGTCGAGCCTGCGGCGACCCGCCTCGTGGTGATCAAGGCCCTGCGGGCGCTGCGGTCCAAGCGCGCGTCGCTGCCCGCCAAGAAGCACGGGAACATCCCGCTGTGAGCGACTCGCCCGGGGAACTGCCCGCTGCGATCCGCGTGGTGGGGGGCGACCCGACCCCCGAGGAGCTCGCGGCCACGACGGCCGTGCTGCAGCACGCCCTCGACGAGCTCGCCGGCATGCACCGCCGGTCGCAGCGCACCATGACCACGTGGGAGCGCGAGCGCCGCGGGCTGCGTACCCCGCTCGAGCGCGGCAACTGGAACCGCTGGGCCCGCTGACATCCCGAGCCCGTTGCGAAACGTGGTTTTCGCGACGGATTCGGTCGCGAAACGCGGAAACGCTTTCCATCTGGGCAGCGAATGCGCCGTTTGTACCCCGGAAACCGCCGCCGGCGGCCTCAAACATGGGCAACGTCACCCGAAAATGTACCCCGAATGTCCCCCGAAATGACGACTTACACGGTTGTCGCGGGATCCGCATACTTGTGTATCAGCAGGTGTATCTCATCGAGTTACACAGCATCACCGGTCGTCTAGGGTAAGCAGACCGATGATGTGGGGGCGAGTCAGGGCGATATTCGGGTTGTCGCCCTGACTCGAATCTTGCGAGGGGCCGGACGTCAACGTCCGGCCCCTCCTCTTTAACCGTCCTTCGACGGTCAGCCCTCGGTGACGGCGCGCGGCGAGGACGGGTCAGGCGCCCGACGAGCGAGGGATCTCGAGCCACAGCTCGACCTCGTCATCCGGCTCGCCGCCGAGCAGCGTCACCGCCTCGTCGTCGACCGTGCGCAGGCCGACGACCGTCACCGCCACATCCGATCCCTCGGGCACGGTGCGCGCGATGACGCGGTCGGCCGAGGTCTCACGCAGCGCGAGAGCGAGCCGACCGAGCACGCGATCGAGGTCGGCGTCGGAGAGGTCGTCGATCCCGCCCTCGTCGAGGAGGGTCACGATCGTGCCGCGCCTGCGGGCGAGCATGACCTGCTCGCGCACGGCGTCGTTGAGCAGCTTGCGCCCACGGATCTCGTCGCGGATGGCGGCCTCGAGGTGCAGGCACTCCGCACGCTGCGCGGTCGTCAGATTGCCGCCCGAGGAGCGGATGGTGCGCAGCATCGGCAGCGCCATGACACTCGTCTGCCCGAGCCGGAACTGGCGCTCGTGCAGGTGCGCCTCCTGCGCCGCCTGCCACTCGGTCGCCTCCCGCTCGGCCTGCGCGAAGCGCTCCGAGTCGCGGGAGGCCTTCGCGAGGGTGTTGGTGAGGATGTGGGCGACGCCCACCCACGACGCCGAGCCGATGACCCCGATCGTGCCGAGAGCTCCCGCCCCCGACCAGAAGAGCGTCTGCACGACGAGGAAGATGATGCCGGCCCACGCGAAGCCGGGCCGCAGGCGCACGGTCGTGATCGTCATGAGGGTGCCGATCGCCGCGACGTACCACGTGGCGTAGCCGTTGCCGCCGGGCCGGGCGGGGTCGAGCACAGCCGTGATGAGCGGCGGCAGCGCGACCGCGACACCGAGCGAGAACGACGCGAGCCAGATGGGCATGCCCGCCTCGCGGGTCGGCCACAGCACGGCGGCCGTCACGACCGCGTAGAGGATCATGCCCGCGATGACCGCACCCGGCTCGCTCGCGTAGCCCATCGTGAGCGAGTAGCCCGCGAGCACGAGGTGGTAGCCGGAGAACACCGCGGCGAGCGCCACGATGAGCACCCGGGGCACGCCGATCGTCATCGCGATCCCCCCTTCACGGCGGGCCAGTGCAGGGCGATGACCGTGCCCTCGTCGATCGCCGTGTCGATCACGGCGGCGCCCCCGACGCTCGCGACGCGCTCGAGGATCGAGACGCGCACGCCGAGTCGCTCGGTGGGCACCGCGTGCGGGTCGAAGCCGATCCCCCGGTCGCCCACCTCGATCACGAGATCCTCGGCGCCGCCGCTGATCCTGGCCCAGCGATCGACGTGCCCGCCCGCGTGCTGGAGGCTGTTGACCATCGCCTGCACGGCGGCCGAGTACAGCGCCTCCGCGACCGCCACCGGGATCCGTCCGAAGCGCACCCCGTCGGCGTCGACGCGCACGGGCTCCGAGAGCGCCACCGCGGCATCCGCGATGCGGTTCGCGAGGGCGCCCACCGAGACATCGGCATCGTTCTGCGGGGACTCGGACACGGCGTCGCGCAGGTGGCCGATCGCGTTGCCCGCCATGTGCGCCGCGAGCTCCTTGGCCTCGGCGGTGTCGGCGCGCGCGGCCGAGAGCAACGTCGTCAGCACGCTGTCGTGCACGATCGCGTCGACCTGCACACGCTCGGACTCGATCGCGTGCTGGCGCACGGCGTGCCCGTAGCGCTCGAGAGCCGTCGTCTGGGCGCGGTCGACCGAGGAGGCCGCGTTGCGGAGGATCGCCGTGATGATCGTGATCGCGCCGCCGAGGATGATCGCATAGATCGAGTCCAGCACCGACTGGGTGATCGTCACCCCGCCGCCCGGCGGCGTGATCCGGATGAGCCCGTAGATGAGGGGCACGACGACGACGTACACGGTCGCCAGCCGGATGCCGAAGCCCACGGTCGCCATCGCCGTCGCGATCGTGAGGGTGTAGTAGAGCCAATAGCTCTCGGTCGGCGCCGCGGCGTCGTCGATCACCGCGAAGGGCCAGCTGAGCAGCGCGACGAGGTAGACGACCGCGAAGGTCACGTGCGCGACGCGTATCCAGCGCGCGAAGGCGGAGGCGACGGCCGTGAAGGCCAGCGCGGAGACGAGTGCGCCCACGAGCGCGACCGACCAGGCCGGGTGCATGTTGGGCAGCTGCCCGGCCATCGCCGGCACCGACTGCAGCATGAAGGCGATGCCGAAGCCCGCGGCCGTGCGCGCGATCGCCGTCGTGACGCGGACGAGGCTCAGCGGGTTGCGGACCACCCGCCCCCGCGGGACAGCGGTCGGTGCCGCCGCGTCAGCCATCGCCGTCGGAGTCGAGTCCCGGCAGGATGCCGTCTTCGACCGCCCGACGGAGGAGGTCGACCTTGGTGGGCGCGGGGCGCCCCACCTCGACGTACTTGGCGCGGATGCGGTCGAGATACTCGCGGGCCGTCGAGTAGCCGATCCCGAGCTGCTCGGCGGCGAGCTTGAGCGGGAGCCCCGAGGCGTACAGATGCAGGATCTCCCGCTCGCGGCGCCCGAGCTCGGCCTTCGCGAAGTCGCGGTCCGCGTCGATGGCGCTCGCCCACTCGAGGTTGTTGAGCACCTCGCCGCGCGCGACCGTCGCGGCGGCCGTCACGACGGTGCGCATCGAGGCGGACTTCGGGATGACGCCCGCCGCCCCGGCGGCGAGCGCCTCGCGGACGAGGTCGACGCGGTCGGCGATCGAGTGCACGAGCACGGGGGCGCCGATGGCCTGGACGCTCTTGACGTTCTGGGTCACGCTCGAGCCGTCGCCGAGCGACAGGTCGAGCACGACGACGTCGACCTCGCGCCCGGCGAGCCCTTCGATGAGCTCGGGCACGTTGGGGGCCGCGAGCGCGAAGTCGTGCCCGGCCTCGACGAACGCGGCCTTGAGCCCGACGCGTACCGACTCGTGGTCGTCGACGACCGCGACGCGCGCGGGACGCGCCTCGGTGCCGGGTTCGGATCGATCCACCACGGTGCTCATGCTCTCTCCAGGTCGGGTGCGGGGGCCGCCCGCGGCTCATCGTAGCGCGCGCCGCGCGGCGCGGGGTGGAACGCCTTGTCCACCATCAGGCGCGCGCGAATGCGCCGACCGCCTCGACGTGATGCGTGCTCGGGAACAGGTCGAAGGCGCGCAGCGCCGCGAGCTCGTAGCCGAGCTCGCGGAGCACCCCCGCGTCACGCGCGAACGCGACGGGGTCGCACGCCACGTAGACGAGCTGCGCGGGTCGTACGGCTGCGAGCGCGGTGAGCACGTCACGGCCGGCGCCCGACCGCGGTGGGTCGAGCACGACCGTCGCGGCGGCGAGGCGCGCACGCTCGCTCGCGGACGCGTCCGCGAGGCCGTTCACCCATCGCTCGACACGTGCCGTGACCGCCTGGGCCCCCAGCCAGTCGGCGAGGTTCTCCTGCGCGTGCTCCGTCGCGCGCGGGTCGGACTCGACAGAGGTGATGCGCACCGACGAGCCGAAGCGGTCGCCGACCGCGGCGGCGAGCAGCCCCACCCCGCCGTACAGGTCGAGGTTCGCCGCGCGCGGATCGAAGAGGGTCTCGTCGATCGCCTCCTGCACGGCGCGCGTGAGAGTGATCGGCGCCGCCGCGTGCACCTGCCAGAACCCCGCGTCGTCGACGCGGAACTCGCGCTCGCCGACGCGCTCGCGGATGACGCTCGGCGCCTGCGCGCCGACGATGAGGCGCGCGCCGCCGACGCTCGGGGCGAGCACCTCGACCGCTCCCCCGGCGTGCTCCGGCATCCGCTCGCCGAGCGGAGCGGTCTCACGCAGCTCCGCGGTGCCGAGCGGCAGCTCGGCGACGGGGATCACGCGATGCGAGCGCGCGGCATACGGCCCGACGGTGCCGTCGGCGGCGACGTGCAGACGCTCGCGTGTGCGCCATCCGCCGCCGTCGGCCGGGCCCTCGACCGCCTCGACCTCGACCTCGCGCTCGATGCGGGCCATCCGCGCGAGGGAGTCCGTGATCACGTGGGCCTTGAGCGCGCGCTGGTGCGCCGGCTCGATGTGCCCGAAGTCGGCTCCACCCGGACGCTCGGCGGGGTCGCGTGAGACGTCGGCCTCGGCCCACAGGTGGGGGCGCCGGTGCGGGCTCGCCTCGAGCACCTCGACGGTGTCCGCCCACCAGAAGCGCGGTTTCCGGTCGTCGGAGATGCGGGCGCGCACACGCTCGCCCGGGATCGCGTCCGCGACGAAGATCACGCGCCCGTCGAGCCGGGCCACGCCATAACCGCCGTGGGCGATGTTGGTAGCCTCGACCTCGACCTCGCTGCCCTGCATGTCACCCATTCCTCCGAGCATAGGAGCCCTGTGCGGCTGTACCTGGCATCCACCTCACCGGCTCGCCTCGCGACGCTCCGTGCCGTCGGCATCGAGCCCGTGCCCGTGCCCTCCCACGTCGACGAGGATGCCGTGGCCGCCGCAGCCGGGCCGCAGGACCCCGCCGCGTTCGTGACGCTGCTCGCGCGGGCCAAGGCGGAGGCCGTGGCCGAGCGGCTCGTCGACGAGGGAGGCCTCGACGGGCTCGTGCTCGGCGGCGACTCGGCCTTCGAGGTCGACGGCGTCGTGCACGGCAAGCCCCACCTGCCCGAGACCGCCCGGGAGCGCTGGCGCGCCCAGCGCGGCGGCTCGGGCGTGCTGCACTCGGGGCACTGGCTCATCGATGCGCGAGGCGGCCTGCTCGGCCGCTCGGTCGGCGGCGCGACCTCGGCCGTCGTGCACTTCGCATCCGACATCACCGACGCCGAGATCGACGCGTACATCGCGACCGGCGAGCCCCTCGAGGTCGCGGGCGCCTTCACCATCGACTCGAAGGGCGCGGGGTTCATCGACCGCATCGAGGGCGATCCGCACACCGTCGTGGGGCTCAGCGTGCCCTTCCTGCGCACGCTCGTGCGCTCGCTCGGGGTCGAGTGGACCGACCTCTGGAACCGGTGACGACCGCCCCGCGCTTGTAGACCCGGCGCAAGCCTCGCGAACGGGTTTGTGTGCGCCCGACAACGGCGCCGAGAGAGTCGGCCCCTAGGCTGGGGACACTATGCCTCGCATCACGAAGGTCCTGATCGCGAATCGGGGGGAGATCGCGGTGCGCGTGATCCGCGCCGCCCGCGACGCCGGAATCGCATCCGTCGCCGTCTACGCCGACCAGGACCGCGGCGCGCGGCACGTGGTCCTCGCCGACGAGGCGTACGCCCTCGACGGCGCGACGAGCGCCACCACCTACCTCGTCATCGACAAGCTGCTCTCCGTCGCCCGGCGCTCCGGCGCCGACGCGGTGCATCCCGGCTACGGCTTCCTCGCCGAGAACGCCGACTTCGCGCGCGCCGTCATCGACGCGGGGCTCATCTGGATCGGCCCCTCGCCGGATGCCATCGAGCGCCTCGGCGACAAGGTGTCGGCCCGCCATGTGGCCGAGAAGGTGGGAGCCCCACTCGCGCCCGGAACGCTCAACCCCGTCTCCGGCGCCGACGAGGTGCTCGAGTTCGTCGACCAGTACGGCCTCCCGGTCGCCATCAAGGCGGCGTTCGGCGGCGGCGGCCGCGGCCTCAAGGTCGCCCGCACGCGCGAGGAGGTGCCCGAGCTCTTCGAGTCGGCGACGCGCGAGGCCGTCGCGGCCTTCGGCCGCGGCGAGTGCTTCGTGGAGAAGTACCTCGACAAGCCGCGGCACGTCGAGACCCAGTGCCTCGCGGACGCCGAGGGCAACGTCGTGGTCGTGTCGACCCGCGACTGCTCGCTGCAGCGCCGCCACCAGAAGCTCGTCGAGGAGGCGCCCGCGCCGTTCCTCACGGACGCCCAGCGCGAACTGCTCTACACCTCGTCGAAGGCCATCCTGCGCGAGGTCGGCTACGTCGGCGCCGGCACGTGCGAGTTCCTCATCGGGCTCGACGGCACCGTCTCGTTCCTCGAGGTCAACACGCGCCTCCAGGTCGAGCACCCGGTCTCCGAGGAGGTGACGGGCATCGATCTCGTGCGCGAGCAGTTCCGCATCGCGGAGGGCGGCATCCTCGACTACCCGGACCCCGAGACGCACGGCCACTCGATCGAGTTCCGCATCAACGGCGAGGATCCCGGCCGCAACTTCCTGCCGACCCCCGGGCCGATCCAGGCCATCCGCTATCCCGGCGGCCCCGGTGTGCGCGTCGACTCGGGCGTCACGACCGGCGACGAGATCTCGGGCGCCTTCGACTCGCTCATCGCGAAGCTCATCGTCACGGGCTCCACGCGTGAGGACGCCCTCGAGCGCGCCCGCCGCGCTCTCGACGAGTTCGAGATCGCGGGCCTGCCGACCGTCATCCCGTTCCACCGCGCGATCGTGCGCGACCCCGCCTTCACGGCTCCCGATGGCCGCTTCGGCGTGTTCACCCGCTGGATCGAGACGGAGTTCACGGGCGAGCTAGAGCCCTGGGGCGGCGTGCTCGCCGAGACCTCCGCCCCCGAGAAGCGCCACTCGGTCGTCGTCGAGGTCGAGGGCAAGCGCGTCGCGGTGTCGCTCCCGACGGCTCTCCTCCCGTCGGCGACCGTCGCCGCTCCCCCGCCCCCGCGTCGCCGGGGAGGCTCGCGCGCCGTCGCCACCGCGACCGGCGACGCCGTCAAGGCGCCCATGCAGGCGACCATCGTCAAGCTCGCCGTGAGCGAGGGCGACAAGGTCGTCAAGGGCGACCTCGTCGTCGTGCTGGAGGCCATGAAGATGGAGCAGCCGCTCACGGCCCACAAGGACGGCACGATCGGTGCGATCGACGCGACGGTCGGCGCGACCGTCTCCTCCGGTCACCTCCTCCTGACGATCACCGACTGACGTCCCCTCCCTCTCCGCGAGCGCTACCGAATCCGGCGAACGCGGTCGCCCCGCCGGCAGCCGTCGCCGGATTCGGTAGCGCTCGCGGGGACCCCGGGGGCAGGGGGTCAGGAGACGATGTGCATGGCGCGCGCGGCGTCGGTGACGGCGCCGGAGAGGGACGGGTACACCGAGAAGGCACGCGCGAGCTGGTCGACCGTGAGGCGATGCTCGACCGCGAGCGCGATCGGCGGATGAGGTCGGACGCCTTCGGGGCCACCACGACGCCGCCGATGACGGTGCCCGAGCCCGTGCGGGCGAACAGCTTCACGAAGCCGTCCTTGATGCCCTCCATCTTCGCGCGGGGGTTCGAGGCGAGCGGCAGCTTGTAGATCTCGCCCTGCGCGAGACCCTCCTCGATCTGCTTCTGCGACCAGCCGACCGTCGCGACCTCGGGGTGCGTGAAGATGTTGCTCGTGACGTTGCGCAGCTCGGTGGGGTTGACGGCGTCGCCCATCGCATGGAAGACGGCCGTGCGGCCCTGCATCGAGGCGACGGATGCGAGCGGCAGGAAATCGGAGCAGTCGCCGACGCCGTAGATCATCGGCATCGAGGTACGCGCGACGCGGTTGACGCGGATGTGGCCCGAGTCGGTGAGCTGCACGCCCGCCTCCTCGAGACCGATGCCCGCGGTGTTCGGCACGGAGCCGACGGCGAGGAGGCAGTGGGAGCCCTCGACCGTGCGTCCGTCGGCGAGCGTCACGACGACGCCGTCGCCCGAGCGCTCGACCGACTGCATGCGGGACTTCGAGAGCACCGTCATGCCGCCGCGGACGAAGACGTTCTCGATGACGCGCGCGGCATCCGCGTCCTCTCCCGGGAGCACCTGATCGCGGCTCGAGACGAGCGTGACCTGCGCGCCGAGCGCGAGGTAGGCGGATGCGAACTCCGCACCGGTGACGCCGGAGCCGACGACGATGAGGTGCTCGGGCACCTCGTCGAGGTTGTAGAGCTGGGTCCACGTGAGGATCCGCTTGCCGTCGGGCTTCGCGCTCGGCAGCACGCGCGGGCTCGAGCCCACCGCGACGACGAGCGTGTCGGCGGCGACCTCGTCGAAGTCGACGCGCTTCTTGCCCTTGCCGGTCGACACGACGAGGCGGTCGGTGCCGTCGAGGCGGCCGTCGCCCGTGACGATGCGCACGCCCGCCTTCACGAGCTGCGACTTCATGTCCTCCGACTGCTGACGCGCGAGCAGCATGAGGCGCTGGTTGACGGCCGCGAGGTTGACGGTGACCTCGGGCCGCACGGCGCGGCCCTTCTCGGTGCGCGTGAAGAACTGGACGCCGAGATCGGCGGCCTGGCCGACATCCGTCGCGGCTCCCGCCGTCGCGATGAGCGACTTCGACGGGACGACGTCGGTGAGCACGGCCGCGCCGCCGACGCCCGCGCGTTCGACGAGCGTGACCTCCGCTCCGAGCTGCGCTCCCGTGAGGGCGGCTTCGTATCCGCCGGGCCCCCCTCCGAGGACGGCGATGCGTTGGGTCCGCTCGAACTCGTAGGGCATGCCTCAATTGTCGCGCATCCGCTGACCGGATACGCGCGACCGTCCGAACCGGGCCTGTCCTCGTAGAGTGAGGGGATGCACAACGAGCACCCTCTCGACGGCGAGGACGTGGACCCGTTCGCCGTCGCACGTATCGCGGCCGAGCAGCTCGCCGAGGCCACGGGCGTCGAGAAGCACGACATCGCACTGACCCTCGGCTCCGGCTGGGCGAAGGCCGCCGACCTCCTCGGCGAGACGGTCGCGACCGTGCCCGCCACGGAGATCCACGGCTTCAGCGCCCCCGCGCTCACGGGCCACGTCGGCACCCTCCGCAGCATCCTGCTGCCGAACGGCAAGCGCGCACTCGTGATCGGGGCGCGCACCCACTTCTACGAGGGGCACGGTGTGCGCCGCGTCGTGCACTCCGTGCGCACGGCCGCCGCCGCGGGCGCCACGACGATGATCCTCACGAACGGCGCGGGCGGCATCAAGGAGCACTGGACGCCCGGCACCCCCGTGCTCATCAGCGACCACATCAACCTCACGGCGGCGTCGCCGCTCGAGGGCGCGACCTTCATCGACCTCACCGACCTGTACTCGCAGCGCCTGCGCGACGTGGCCCGCAGCATCCAGCCCGACCTCGACGAGGGCGTCTACGTGCAGTTCCGCGGACCGCACTACGAGACGCCCGCCGAGGTGCGGATGGCGAAGACGCTCGGCGGCCACATCGTCGGCATGTCGACCGCGCTCGAGGCGATCGCGGCGCGTCAGGCGGGCATGGAGGTGCTCGGCTTCTCGCTCATCACCAACCTCGCCGCCGGCATCTCGCCCGAGCCCCTCAGCCACGCCGAGGTGCTCCAAGCGGGCAAGGACGCCGAGCCGGTGATCTCCGGCCTCCTCGCGCGCGTCGTGGCGGCGATCTGATGTGGTCGGCCGTCGACGCGCTCGAGGCGGCCCGCCGCTGGGCCGCCCAGGACCCGGATGAGGTCACGCGCGCCCAGCTCGAGGCGCTGCTCGCGCGCGCCGACGCGGGCGACCCGGATGCGCGATCCGAGCTCGACAAGCGTTTCGCGGGGCGGCTGACGTTCGGCACGGCGGGCCTCCGCGGCGAGCTGGGCGCCGGGCCCCTGCGCATGAACCGCGTGCTCGTCTCGCAGGCGGCCGCGGGTCTCGCGGCGTACCTCCTCGCGCGCGAGGAGAAGCCGAGCGTCGTCATCGGCTACGACGGCCGCCGCAACTCCGACGTGTTCGCGCGCGACACCGCCGAGATCATGGCGGGTGCCGGCGTGCGCGCCATCCTGCTCCCCCGCCTGCTGCCGACCCCCGTGCTCGCGTTCGCGGTGCGCCACCTCGACACGAGCGCGGGTGTCATGGTGACGGCGAGCCACAACCCCGCCGCCGACAACGGCTACAAGGTCTACCTCGGTCGGCTCGACCACGGCTCGCAGATCGTGCCCCCGGCCGACGCCGAGATCCAGGCCGAGATCGCGCGCGTCGCCGATGGCTCGATCCTCGAGCTCCCGCGATCCGATGCCTACGAGGTCGCGGGAGAGGATGTCGTCGATGCGTACGTGCGCCGCACGGCCGCGCTGTCGACGAACCCGCAGCCGCTCACGGTCGTCTACACCGCGATGCACGGCGTCGGGTGGGAGACCGCGCGCCGGGTGTTCGAGGCCGCCGGCTTCCCCGATGTCGTGTCCGTCGCGGCTCAGCAGGAGCCCGACCCCGCTTTCCCGACCGTCGACTTCCCGAACCCCGAGGAGGCCGGCGCGATGGACCTCGCGTTCGCGACCGCGGCCGAGCACGGCGCCGACCTCGTGATCGCGAACGACCCGGACGCGGACCGCGTCGCCGTGGGTGTGCCGGATGGCGAGGGCGGCTGGGAGCGGCTCTCGGGCAACGAGGTGGGCTGGTTGCTCGGCTGGCGCGCCGCACGCCGCGCGGCCGAGCAGGGCCTCGAGCACGGCACCTTCGCGTGCTCGCTCGTGAGCTCGCCCGCGCTCGGCGTCGTCGCGCGCAAGGAGGGCCTCGACTTCGCGGAGACGCTCACCGGGTTCAAGTGGATCTCGCGCGTCGGCGGCCTGCTGTACGGCTACGAGGAGGCGCTCGGCTACCTCGTCGACCCCGACAAGGTGCGCGACAAGGACGGCATCTCCGCGGCCGTCGAGGTGCTCGCCCTCTTCTCCGAGCTGCGCGCCTCGGGGGCGACGTTCGCCGACCATCGCGCTGCGTTCGCCGAGCGCTTCGGCGCCTTCGCATCCGGACAGATCTCGGTGCGCGTCGCCGACCTCGCCCGCATCCCCGAGCTCATGGCGCGGCTGCGCGCCGAGCCCCCGCGCGAGGTGGGCGGCATCCGGGTGGAGCGCATCGACGACTTCGCGGGGGGCTTCGGGCAGTTCCCGCCGAGCGAGATCCTGCGCTTCCATCTCGAGGGCGGCTCGCGGATCATCGTGCGGCCGAGCGGAACCGAGCCGAAGCTCAAGTGCTACCTCGACACGCGCTCCGACGAGGGTACGGCCGCGGAGCGCCAGGCGGCGGCGGATGCGGCGCTCGCCGCACTCGACGCGGGCATGCGCGCGCTGTTGGCGTAGCGCCGCGGAACCCCGCGGCGCCGGCCGTGCCGCCTCGCAGTCAGCCCAGCGCGAGTTCGAGCTTGCGCTGGAGCTCGGCGGTGTCGAAGTAGTTCTCGACGACGATGACGTCGGCGAAGGTGCTGCCGATCGCCTCGACGAACTCGGGACTCGTGAGGATGACCTGCGCGTCCTCGAGCTCCGACTCGAGCATCGAGACGTCGATCGCGACCACGCGCGCGTCGACGCCGATGCGCTGCAGCACGCGCTCGGTGTTGATCTTGAGGATGCCGCTCGTGCCGATCCCGGCGCCGCACAGCGTCAGGATCTTCACGGGGCCGTCACCCCGAGGATCTCGCGCACCTCGTCGGCGGTCGTCGACGCGGCGATGCGAGCGACCGCATCCGAGTCGTTGAAGATGTTGGCGATCTCCGCGACGAGTTGCAGGTGGCGCGCGCTCGACGCGCCCGCGAGCGCGAGCACGACGCGCACCGGGTCGTTGTACGGGTGCCCGAACGGCACGGGCTCGGCGAGCGTCACGATCGCGAGCCCGTCGCGGCGCACCGCGGGACCCGGACGCGCGTGCGCGAGGGCAAGTCCGGGCGCCACGACGACGTACGGGCCGTGCTCCTCGATCATGCGCACCATGTCGGTCGCGTAACCCGCATCGGTGGCGTCGCTCGCCGCGAGCGCACGGCCCGCGATCTCGACCGACTCGCGCCAGTCCTTCGCGCGCGCGCGCAGCACGACGCCCTCGTCGGGCAGCGGCGGAAGAGCGGGCAGCTGATCCATCAGGCGGCGCCGAACCCCTCCTCGATGAGGGCCACGAGCTCCGCGCGGTCCTCGAGGGGCAGGAAGGCCGCCTCGGCCGCGTTGAGCTGGAACGTCAGGAGGTCGTCGAGGTCGTAGCCGAAGGTGTCGACGAGCAGCGCGAGCTCGCGCGTGAGCGTCGTGGCGCTCATGAGGCGGTTGTCGGTGTTGACGGTCACGCGGAAGCCGAGCTGGTAGAGCAGGTCGAAGGGGTGCGCGGTCAGGTCGTCGCCCCACGCCGCCACGGCGCCCGTCTGCAGGTTCGAGCTCGGGCTCGTCTCGAGGGCGATGCCGCGGTCCTTGACCCACTGCGCGAGGCGGCCGAGGCTCACGTAGCTCGCCTCGTCGTCCTGCGACTCGATCGTGATGTCCTCGGCGATGCGCACGCCGTGGCCGAGGCGCAGTGCGTGCCCGTCGACGAGCGCGCCGCGGATCGACTCGAGTCCATCGGCCTCGCCCGCGTGGATCGTCGCCGGGAAGCACTCGCGCGCGAGCAGGTCGAACGCCTCGGCGAACCGGCTCGCGGGGAACCCGGCCTCGGGTCCCGCGATGTCGAAGCCGACGGCGCCCCGGTCGCGGTGACGCAGCGCGAGCTCGGCGATCTCGGTGCCGCGGTCGAGGTGGCGCATGGCGCTCACGAGCTGGCCGACGCGGATGCTGCCGCCCGCATCCGCAACGAGGTCGACGCCCTCGTCGAGACCGCGCTGCACGGCCTCGACGGCCTCGTCGAGGCTCAGGCCGCGGGCGAGGTGCTGCTCGGGCGCCCAGCGGATCTCGCCCCACACGACGCCGTCGGCCGCGAGGTCCTCGACGAACTCGCGCGCGACGCGCGTGAGCCCGTCGGCGGTCTGCATGACGGCGGTCGTGAGGTCGAAGGTCTTCAGGTACTCGACGAGCGAGCCGGAGTCGGACTTCTCGGCGAACCACGCGGCGAGCGCGTCGGCATCCGTCGCGGGGAGCTCGAGCCCGAGCGGCTCGGCGAGCTCGATGATCGTCTGGGGGCGGAGGCCGCCGTCGAGATGGTCGTGGAGGGACACCTTCGGGAGGGTGCGCAGCTCGACCCCGTCGACGACGTGGTGGTCTGCGTGTGCGGCGTCGCTCATGCCTCAAGCGTAGTCGGGCGGGCGCGCTCGATCCTGTGGTGACGCCGAATCCGGTCAGCTGCCGGAGCGCGACGGGTGCAGCCGCTGCGCGATCGCCACCGCCGCCTCGACGGCGAGCACGCGGACGCGCTCGGCGTCGGCGCCGGAGAAGCTCGTCGTGACGTAGGGCACCGTGAGCGCGGCGCGAGCGCGACCCCGGGCGTCGCGCACGGTCGCGACCATGTCGGCGATGCCCGGCTCCCGCGGGTCGTCGCGCCGCAACGAGCCGTCGGGGGCGATGCGCGCGACCTCGTCGGGGTCGACCTCGCCGATCAGCGCGTCGCGCAGCTCGGGCTCGGCGCCCGCGACGAGCACGGTTCCGGTCGCGCTCGCGAGCGGGAACGCGGCGCCCACGCGCACGCGGTAGCCGAAGTCGGCCGGGCTCTCCACCTGGGCGACGACACGCACGGCACCCCCGTCGAGCACCGCGAGGTTGCACGACTGCCGCACGGCGGCGGCGAGGTCGCGCATGACGGGCGTCGCGGCGACGAGCAGCCCGCGCAGCGGGGCGTGCCGGTGCGCGAGGTCGAACGCCGCCATCGAGAACGAGTACACGCCGGATGCGCGGTCGCGCACGATCCAGCCGCGCGCCTCGAGCGTCACGAGCACTCGGAAGATCTGGCTGACGCTGCGGCCCGTCGCCTCCGCGATCTCGGTCTGCGTGAGGCCTCCCTCGCGGTCCGCGAGCACCTCGAGGATGTCGAACGCCTTGTCGACGGCCGGGGCCGCGTAATCGGGCGACTCCGCCATGATCAGCGCTCCGCGCCCATGGCGCGGAGCATCCGCCGGGCGATCTCGCGGTCGATGTCGTCCGGCACGGGCTGCGCGCCGGGAGGGAGCGCGGAGGCGCCCGTCGCGATCCGTTCCAGCGAGAGCGTCTGAAGGAGGAATCCGAGGTCCATCGACTCGAGCGAGTTGCCCTTCGGCTCGCGGCCCGCGAGGTTCATCATGCGCCCGTCGGCGAGCAGCACGACGTGGCGCCCGCCCGCCAGCTCGACGCGCTCGATGGCCTCGTCGAGGCGCGTGACGGATGCCGCGCCCGCCTTGAGGGCCGGCACGTCGATCTCCCACGGGAAGTGGCCGCAGTTGGCGAGCACGGCACCGTCGGCGACGCGCGCGAAGAACGGCTCGGTGAGCACACCGGGTCGGCCCGTCGCCGTGATGAAGACCTCGCCCCACTCGGCGAGCTCGAGCACATCCGCGACCCGGAAGCCGTCGAGGGCGGCCTCGAACGCCTTGAGCTCGTCGATCTCGACGACGGCGACCTTGCCGCCCAGCTGGCGCAGGTAGTGCGCGACGCCGCGACCGCACCATCCGTAGCCCGCGACGACGAAGCGTCGGCCCGGCACCATGAGGTTCGTGATGCGCATGAAGCTCTCGACCACCGATTGACCGACGGCGTGCTTGTTCTCGCCGATCGCCTTGAGGAGGCTGTCGTTGATGACGATCACGGGGAACGGCACCTGACCCGCGAGCTCGCCGCGGAGGCGGTCGCCGCCCGAGGTGGTCTCCTCGGTGCCGCCGAGGATGCTCGCCGTCGCACCGCGCCCGACGACGCCCGCCGCGAGGTCGGCTCCGTTGTCGAGCAGGATGTCGGGCTCGGCGTCGAGAACGGCGGCGAGGTTCCCATGGTGGTCGTCGAGGGTGTCGTCACGGCGGCCGTGGACCGTGAGACCGCTCGCGCGCAGGTGGGCCACGACGTCATCCTGGGTGGAGCCGTGGTTGCCGGTCGCGACGATCTCCGCGCCGCCGGCGGCGAGGGTCTCGAGCAGCACGGCCGTCTTCGGCTCGAGGTGCAGCGACATGCCGATGCGATGCCCTGCGAAGGGGCGCGTCTCGGCGAGGTGCTCGCGTGCGGCGGCGAGCAGCGGCATCCGAGATCGGATCCAGGCGATGCGGGCGGCGCCGCGCGCCGCGAGGTCGGGACCGGATGCGGGGGTCGCTACGTTCGGGGCCTGCATGGCGCCATGCTCGCACAGGTTCCGTCAGTGAACAAGGTTTTCATATACGAGAACTGGGACGTAGGATGGCGGCATGCCCCGACGGATCATCCTCGACTGCGACCCCGGCCACGACGACGCGATCGCGATGCTGCTCGCGCACGGCAACCCCGACATCGAGCTCGTCGCCGTCACGACCGTCGCGGGCAACGCGGGCATCGAGAACGTCACCCGCAACGCGCTCTCCGTCGCACGCATCGCAGGCATCACGGGCGTCCCCTTCGCGCAGGGGGCCGGTCGGCCGCTCGTGCGGAGCGTCGAGTTCGCGCCCGACATCCACGGGGAGTCCGGGCTCGACGGGCCCGTGCTGCCCGAGCCCTCCCTCGAACTCGACCCCCGCGGCGCCGTGCAGCTGATCATCGACACGGTCATGGCATCCGAGCCGGGTGAGATCACCCTCGTGCCGACGGGCGCGCTGACCAACATCGCGCTCGCCGCGCGCATCGAGCCCCGCATCGTGCCGCGGGTGCGCGAGGTCGTGCTCATGGGCGGCGGCGTGCACGTGGGCAACTGGAACGCGACGAGCGAGTTCAACATCGTGATCGATCCGGAGGCGGCGCACATCGTCTTCAACGAGTCGTGGCCGCTGACGATGGTCGGCCTCGACGTCACGCATCAGGCCCTCGCGACACCCCGGGTGCGCGAGCGGATCGCCGCCGTCGGCACGAAGCCCGCGGTGTTCGTGGGCGAGCTGCTCGACTTCTTCGGCGCGACCTATCTCCAGGCGCAGGGCTTCACCTCGCCCCCCGTGCACGATCCCGTCGCCGTCGCGTACGTCATCGATCCCGCGGTGCTGCAGGTCGTGAAGGCGCCGCTCGACGTCGAGCTCTCGGGCACGCTCACACTCGGCATGACCGTCGCCGATCTGCGGGGCCCCGCTCCCGCCGACTGCACGACGCAGGTCTCGCTGGGCCTCGACGAACACCGCTTCTGGGATCTGGTCGTCGACGCCCTCGAGCGCATCGGCGACCCCGACGCCTGACCGCCCCGATTCCCCGAGGTGTCACTTTCTGTCGCCCGGGGGTGGCTCCGCGCGACGTGAACTGACACCTCGATCGCGCCCGCCACAGGGCCGACGTCGCGAGGATGTCCACGGATCTCAGATCCGGCGGTCGCGCACGGGCCGAACCCGGCACCCTCGAGCACGTGCCTGCCCCGTCCCCGCTCCCCGACGCCCTCACGCATCCGGCGTTCGCGGTCCGAGACGCCCTCCGAATGGGCGTCGACCCGAACCGGCTGAGGCGATCGGATGTCAGCGCACCGTTCCGGGGCGTCCGGGAGGTCTCGCCGTCGGGGTCGGTCGTCGAGAGGTGCGCCGCACTCGCCACGGTGCTGAGGCCGGACGCGTTCTTCTGCGGACCGACGGCAGCATTGTTGTGGAGCATCCCCCTGCCCCGCGATCTCGCTGAGGACGCCCGATTGCACGTCGCGCATCCCCACGGTCGACGACCCACGAGGCTCACGGGTGTGGTGGGTCATCACTTCGTCATCACCGACGCGGAGCTCACGACGCACAAAGGCGTCCCAGTCACCACACCGGAGCGCACGTGGTGCGACCTCGCGCCCTACCTCTCGCTCCATGACCTCGTCGCGGCGGGTGACCGTGTGATCTGGCGGAAGGACCCCCTCGCGCGCGTCGCCGACCTGCACGAGATGGTGCGCCGACATCCGGGGCCCCGCGGTGCGCTCACGCGGGCGGCGGCCCTGACGCGAGTGAGCGACCGCGCGGACTCGCCCCCCGAGTCCCATCTGCGGCTGCGCTTCCGCGAGGCCGGGCTCCCCTCTGCCGCAGCGAACCTCGGAGTGCGCTCTCCGAGCGGTGCACTCATCGCCGAGATCGATCTCGCCTTCGACCGCTACCGGGTCGGCGTCGACTACGAGGGCGACCACCACCGCACGGAACGCCGCCAGTGGATGCGAGACCTGCGGCGCTTCGCCGAGCTCGAGGACGCAGGGTGGTCGATGGTGCGCGCGACGGCCGACGATCTCGCCGACACCGGACGCCTCGTGGCATCCGTTCGGCGCCGCCTCGAGTCACGCGGTTGGACGCGCTGAGGTGTCATTCAAGGTCGCGGCAGCAGCGCGGCGAGCGACGGAAAGTGACACCTCGGTTCAGGGCGCTGCGTCGAGGTGTCGGTTTCGGTCGTGTGAAGAGGCGCCCACGCGACGGAAAGTGGCACCCCGGGAGGTGGCGCGCGGACGAGGGGCTAGGCGAGGCGGGCGCGGATGAGGGGGCGCTCGGGCAGGGCGGTGCCGGCGGGCGCGATGGAGTAGGCACCCTCGAGCGACTCGAGTGCGCGCGGGAAGCGGGCCTCGTCATCGGCGTGGAGCGTGAAGAGCGGCTCCCCCGCGCGCACGGCGTCGCCGGGCTTCTTGTGCAGGTCGATCCCCGCCGCGTGCACGACCGGGTCCTCCTTGCGTGCGCGGCCGGCGCCGAGGCGCCACGCGGCCACACCGAACGGCAGAGCCTCCTGCGTCGCGAGCACGCCGTCCTCGGATGCCGTCACGACGTGCGACTCGCGCGGCGTCGGGAGCGGGGCGTCGGGGTCGCCGCCCTGCGCCGAGATCATGGCGCGCCACGCGTCCATCGCACGGCCGTCGGCCAGAGCGGCCTCGACGTCGGCGTCGGGCAGCCCCGCCATGTCGAGCATCTCGCGCGCGAGCGCGACCGTGAGCTCGACGACGTCGGCGGGCCCGCCGCCCGCGAGCACCTCGACCGACTCACGCACCTCGTTTGCATTGCCGATCGCGAGGCCGAGCGGCACGTTCATGTCGGTGAGCAGGGCGCGCGTCGCGACGCCCGCCTCGTTGCCGAGCCGCACCATCGTCTCCGCGAGCTCGTGGGCACGGTCGTAGTCCTTCATGAACGCGCCGCCGCCGAACTTCACGTCGAGCACGAGCGATGCCGTGCCCTCCGCGATCTTCTTGGACATGATCGAGGACGCGATGAGCGGGATCGCCTCCACGGTTCCCGTGATGTCGCGCAGCGCGTAGAGCTTGCCGTCGGCAGGCGCGAGATCAGCGCCCGCTGCGCACACGACCGCCCCCACCGAGCCCAGCTGGGAGAGGAACTCCTCGTTCGAGAGGCGGGCACGCCATCCGGGGATCGACTCGAGCTTGTCGAGGGTGCCGCCCGTGTGCCCGAGGCCCCGGCCCGAGAGCTGCGGCACGGCGACGCCGAACGACGCCACGAGCGGGGCGAGCGGCAGCGTGATCTTGTCGCCCACGCCGCCCGTCGAGTGCTTGTCGGTCGTGGTCTTCCCGAGCCCGGAGAAGTCGAGCCGCTCACCGCTCGCGACCATCGCGAGGGTCAGCTCGCGGATCTCGTCGGAGGTCATCCCGTTGAGGAAGACCGCCATCGCGAACGCCGACATCTGCTCGTCGGCCACATAGCCGCGCGTGTAGGCGTCGACGAGCCAGCGGATCTCATCGGGGGTCAGCTCACCCTTGTCGCGCTTGCGGTGGATGAGGTCGACGGTGTCGAACGGCTCGACCATGGCTGGTCCTTTCGTGAGGTGCGGGGATGCGCGGGCCGCGTCAGTCCGCCGCGTACGCCTCGAGGGTGCGGGGCCCGAACGCGTCGGGGATCACCTCGTCGATCGTCTTGATGCCCGAGACGGTCTCGAGCAGCATGCCCTCGGCCGAGTGCTCGAAGAGCAGCTGCCGGCAGCGGCCGCACGGCATGAGCGTCTGCCCCTTGCCGTCGACGCACGTGAACGCCACGAGCTTGCCGCCGCCCGTCATGTGCAGCGCCGAGACGAGCGCGCACTCCGCGCACAGAGTCAGCCCGTAGGAGGCGTTCTCGACGTTGCAGCCCGAGACGATGCGGCCGTCGTCGACGAGCGCCGCGGCGCCCACGGGGAACCTCGAGTACGGGACGTAGGCGTGCGGCACGGCCGCGTTCGCGGCACGACGCAGCTCGTCCCAGGTCTCCTGCGTGATCTCGGTCATGACTTGATGTACGGCTTGCCGTCGGCCGCGGGCGCGCGCGAGACGCCCACGAGCCCGGCGACCGCGAAGATCGTCACGAGGTACGGGAGCATGAGCATGAAGTCGGACGGCACGGGCGAGCCGATGATGCCGAGCACGCTCTGCAGGTTCGTCGCGAAGCCGAACAGCAGGCCCGCGAGGGTCGCGCGGATGGGGTCCCATCGTCCGAAGATGACGGCGGCGAGGGCGATGAAGCCCGCGCCGTTGGTCATCTCCTTGCCGAACTGGCCGACGACGTCGAGCGTGTAGTACGCGCCGCCGATGCCGACGACCGCGCCCGCGAGCGAGACATTCCAGAACCGCGTGCTGTTGACGTTGATGCCGACCGTGTCGGCCGCGGTCGGGTGCTCGCCGACCGCGCGCACCCGCAGACCCCAGCGGGTCTTGAAGAGCCCGAACCACACGAGGAAGACCGCGATGTAGAGGATGTAGACGATGATCGTCTGCCGGAACAGCACGGGCCCGAGGATCGGGATGTCGGAGAGCCCGGGGATGGGCAGCACCGGGAACTTGACGGGCTTGTTGAGGGAGGGGTCGGCCGTCAGCACCTTCGAGTAGAAGAAGCTCGTGAGACCCGTGACGAGCACGTTGAGCACGACGCCGACGATCACCTGGTCGACGATGTACTTGATCGAGAACGCCGCGAGCACGAACGACACGAGCACCGCGCCGACCATCGCCGCGAGGAGCCCCGCGAACGCGTTCTGCGTGATCGAGCCCACGATGGCGGCCGAGAAGGCGCCGAACAGCAGCTGCCCCTCGATGGCGATGTTGACGACGCCCGCCCGCTCCGAGATCACGCCGCCGAGCGCGCCGAAGATGATCGGGACGCTGAGCGCCAGCGTGCCGATGAGCATGCCCGGCACGGGGATGTTCTTGTCGGCCGCGACCCACGTGAGGAACGTGAAGAGGAAGAGCACCGCGAACACGATCGCGAGCCACAGCGGCGCCCGACCCGAGCCGAAGGCGACGTACGCCGCGGCCGCGAGGGTGATGACGACGAGGAGCACCGCCGCGATGACCACCGTGAGCTGCGTGGGGAGCACGAGCGGCGCGAGCTGGATCGCCTCGCGCTCGGTGGAGAGGGTGAACGTCGTCTCACCGGAGTTCGGGAAGACGAACGCCATGAGCAGGCCCACGAGCGCGAAGACGCCGAGCACGACGGGGGTCTTCCAGCTGCGCACGAGCGCCTTCTCGTGCACGATGGGCGCCGCGGCTGCGGGAGCGGGTGCGGTCGTGGTCACTTGGTCACCACCTTCTGGGCCGCGGACTTCCGCGGTCGACGGGCGACGGATGCGGTCGCGTCGGGCGAGGGGAGGCGGAAGATCGTGCGCACGAGCGGCGGCGCCGCGATGAGCAGCACGATGACCGACTGCACCACGAGCACGATGTCGATCGGGATGCCCTCACTCGCCTGCATCGTGTAGCCGCCGGCCTTGAGGGCGCCGAACAGGATGCCGGAGAAGAAGACCCCCCACGGGCGCGAGCGACCGAGCAGTGCGACCGTGATCGCGTCGAAGCCGATGCCCGCGTCGACGCCGGCTGCGAAGCCCGTCGTCGTGGTGCCGAGCACCTGCGAGGCGCCCGCGAGGCCGAGGAGCGCGCCCGAGAAGAGCATCGCGAGCACGTAGGTGCCCTTGACGCTGATGCCGGCGGTGCGCGCCGCATTGGGGTTCTCGCCGACGGCGCGGAACCGGAAGCCCATGCTCGAGCGGTTCAGCAGGTACCAGACCCAGACGGTCGCGGCGATCGCGAGGAGGAATCCGAGGTGGAGCCGGTAGGAGCCCACACCGAGCAGGTCCGAGAGGGTCGGGAAGACCGCGCTCTCGAGCGCGGGCGGCGACTTGGGCGTGTTCGACCCGGGCGCCTGCAGCGCCCCCTGCGTCTTCAGCAGGAAGGAGATGAGGTAGAACGCGACGTAGTTGAGCATGATCGTGAGGATCACCTCGTGCGCTCCCGTGCGCGCCTTGAGCACGCCCGCGATGCCGGCCCACAGCGCGCCGCCCGCGAGGGCGGCGAGGGTCGCGAGCAGGATGTGCAGCGGGGCGGGCAGCTCGATCGACCAGCTCACCCATCCGGCGGCGGCCGCCGCGATGAGGATCTGGCCGCGACCGCCGATGTTGAACATGCCGACGCGGAACGTGAGGGCGACACCGAGGCCGGCCGCGATGAGCGGTGTGGCGAAGGTGAGCGTCTCGGTGAGCGGCTTGATCGCGTTGATGAAGTCGCCGCGCTTGGGGTTGAAGATCGCGCCCTCGAAGAGCGAGATGTAGGCCCCCGAGATCGACTCCCAGATGGCCCGGAAGGTGTCGGCGGGGCGCGAGAAGAAGTAGCCGGCTGCCTGCTGCACGGCCGGATCGGGCGCCGCGATGAGGATGGAGCCCACGATGAGCGCCACGACGATCGCGAGCAGCGAGATGAGCCAGCTCGAGGTGAGGATCTCGTGCAGCACGCGATTCGCGGCCGGGGGCGCTTGCTCGGGCGCGGCCTCGGGGGCGCGCTGCTCAGCGGGCACCTGCTCCGCCTCGACCGCCTCGTCGGGCGTCTGCCCCTTGCTGGGGATCTGCTGGTCGCTCACGCGGCCGCTCC
Source organism: Actinomycetes bacterium (assembly GCA_023432005.1). Lineage (GTDB taxonomy): Bacteria > Actinomycetota > Actinomycetes > Actinomycetales > Microbacteriaceae > Homoserinibacter. The sequence continues at coordinate 1,491 of JAEYVF010000101.1, read as the reverse complement.
TGTCGTCTCGCCGGCCATCATGAGGCCGAGCACGTCGCGGGGGGTGTCGCCGGGCACGATGCCCACGATGCCGCCGCGGTACATCACGGCGATCCGGTCGGCGAGGGCGGTGACCTCGTCGAGCTCGGTCGAGACCACGATGACCGGGATGCCCGCGTCGCGCGCCTCGACGATCCGGGTGTGCACGAACTCGATCGATCCGACGTCGAGTCCGCGGGTGGGCTGGGATGCCACGAAGAGCCGCAGGTCGCGGCTGAGCTCGCGGGCGAGCACGACCTTCTGCTGGTTGCCGCCCGAGAGCCTCCCCGCGCGCGTAGCGATGCCCTGCGCGCGGATGTCGAACTCGACGAGCTTCTGCTCGGCGAACTCCGCGAGCTCGCCGAGCTGCAGCGTGCCGGCCTTGACGAATGGCGGACCCGCCGAGCGGTCGAGCATGAGGTTCTCGGCGATGGTGAACTCCGCGACGAGGCCGTCCTCCTTGCGGTCCTCGGGCACGAAGCCGACGCCCGCGTCGAGCACGCGGCGCACGCTGCGGCCGAGCAGTTCGACGCCGTCGAGGGTGATCGAGCCGCTGACGCGCGACTGGATGCCGAGGATCGCCTCCGTGAGCTCGGTCTGGCCGTTGCCCTGCACGCCCGCGATCGCGAGGATCTCGCCCGCGCGCACGGTGAAGGAGACGTCCTTGACGACGTACTGGTCGCGCGCGTCGATGACGGAGAGGTCGGTCACGACGAAGGCGTCCGCGCCGGGCTTCGCGGGCTGCTTCTGGATCATGAGCTCGACGGCGCGGCCCACCATCATCGAGGCGAGCTCCGTGTTGCTCGCCGTGGGCGAGGCCTCGCCCACGACCTTGCCGAGACGGATGACGGTGATGCGGTCGGCGACCTCGCGCACCTCGCGCAGCTTGTGGGTGATGAAGACGATCGCGGTGCCCGACTCCTTGAGCTGGCGCATGATCGCCATGAGCTCGTCGGTCTCCTGGGGCGTCAGCACCGCGGTGGGCTCGTCGAACACGAGCACCTGGGCGTCGCGTGAGAGCGCCTTGATGATCTCGACGCGCTGCTGCACGCCGACGGGCAGGTCCTCGACGACCGCATCCGGGTCGACGTCGAAGCCGAAGCGCTCGGAGATCTCGCGCACCTTCGCGCGAGCGGCGCCCAGGTCGAGGATGCCGGGCCCCTTGGTCTGCTCGTGACCGAGCATGACGTTCTCGGCGACGGTGAAGACGGGTACGAGCATGAAGTGCTGGTGGACCATGCCGATGCCGGCCTTCATGGCGTCGCCCGGGCCCGCGAAGTGCTGCACCTCGTCATCGAGGAGGATCTCGCCCTCGTCGGCCTGGTACAGGCCGTAGAGCACGTTCATGAGCGTGGACTTGCCTGCGCCGTTCTCGCCGAGCAGGCAGTGGATCTCGCCGGGCTCGACGACGAGGTCGATGTGGTCGTTGGCGACCAGGGCACCGAACCGCTTGGTGATGCCGCGGAGTTCGAG
>JAEYVF010000052.1 GCA_023432005.1 Actinomycetes bacterium | reverse complement strand
GCCGCCGCCACGACGGGCGCGACCTCCCGCAGATCCCGGAAGCACAGCGCGAGGGCGATCGCGTGGAGGCTCTCGATGTCGGCGGCGGCGAGCAGCTCCTCGCTCGTGAGCTCCGAGATCACCGCGAGCACCTCGGCGTGAGGGCCGTACTGCTCGATGCAGAACGCGAGATCCCCCACGACGGCGCCGCGCTCGCGGGGCGACAGCTCGACGAGGGGCACGAGCGCCGCCGCGTTCGATGCGACCCACCGCGCGCGCTCCCCCGCCTCCGGCCTGTCATCGCGGCGCGCCGCCGCGGCCACCTCTCTCAGCCGCGCCCGCCAGGAGGCGAAGCCGCGCTCACGCACCTGCTCGATCGCCCGCGACCCCGTCATCGCCCGCACGTGGGTGCGCACCGCGCTCGGCACGCGGTAGAGCGCGCCGTCGGGCGACACCCCGGCCGGCACGACGAACGACGCCTCACGGAGGCGCGCGACGGCACCCGCGGCATCCCGGCCGATGAGCACGTCGGCCGCGGGGAGCGCGAAGCGCGGAGGACCCGCGACCAGCGCGCGCAGCGCCTCCCGGTCGTCGCCGGCGAGGCCGTCCATCGCGCGCTCGATCGCGGCGCCGAGCGAGGCGTGGCGGCTGCCCGCGCGGCGTTCGAGCACCCCCAGGTCGCCGCGCAGCCGCTTTTCGATCTCCTCGAGCGACAGGCTGCGCGCTGCCGCGGCCGCGAGCACGATGCCGAGCGGGAGGTCGTCGACGAGCTCGCAGACGCGCGTGATCGCCGCCGCGTCCGTCGCGGCGACGGCGTCGCCCGCGCGGTCGCGGAAGAGCGCCACGGCGTCGTCGCGGTCCAGGATGCCCCCGATGCGCTCCTCCCCCGCCACGTCGACGGGCGGCTGCACGGAGGTGACGACGATACGCGTCGCGGGCGCACGGCGCGTGATCGCGCGCGCGAGCTCGTGCACCTCCTCCACGGCGCCGTCGGCGTCATCGAACACGACGAGGTGGGGGCGGGCGCCGAGGGCGACGACGCACGAGTTCACGACGTCGTTGTTGAGGCCGAGGACGACGTCGAGTGCATCGGCGAGGCGACCGGCGAGCTCCGCGGGGCGGGCGCCGTCGAGCGCGACGAGCACGGGGACCGCCTCCGTGTCGTGCAGCAGTTCACGGGCGAGGCGCGACTTCCCCGCTCCGGGCGGACCCGTGAGGGCGACGACGTCGGAACGGGCGACGAGCGCCGTGAGCGATGCGAGCTCCGTGCGTCGGCCCCGGAGCGGTCCGCCGGGCGAGTCGACGACATCCCGCCGACGCGACAGCGCGGCCTCCACGAGCTGGGCTCGGGAGGCCGCGCCGAGCTTGCGACGCAAGCTCGCGATGTGCGACTCGACGGTGCGGACGGAGACGTAGAAGGTCTCGGCGATCTCGGCGTTGGTGAGCCGCCGACCGATCGCCGTGAGCACCTCGGCTTCGCGCGGGGTGAGCTCCACGCCGCTCATGCCGCCCACGGTAGCGCTCGGCGGAGACGGACGCATCCGTCGATCACCGCCCGCACCGCCGTGCGCATGAGCGTCCGCGTGCGCGGAGCCCGGGGTTCGACGCGCTCGAGGGCGCGTCTGCGGTACTCGAGCTCGAGCTGGACGCGCGGCTCGTCGGGACCGGTGCGCCAGGTGCGGCCGTAGTCGCTCATGACTCTGCCCTCCGCCGCCCCGTGACGATGAGGTACTCCCAGTGCATCCCGTCGGAGTGCGTGAACTCCTCCGCGAGGTCGTCGATCGCCTCGACGAGGGCGCGCATCGCGTCCTCATCGCCCGCGAGCGACGCGAACGCCATCACGGTGGGCCCGTAGTAGGCCCCGAAGAAGCGACGGAAGTCGCCGCGGCTCGGGAACGCGTCGGTCACGAGGGTGCCGGTCGTCGCCGACACGATGTCGACGCTGTCGCCCCAGAGGTCGACGACGTGATCGAGGTCGCCCCAGGCGGGCGGCGGGATCGTGCCCGCCGGGGCGGGCGGGAGGTACCGCGACATCGTGCTGAAGAGACGTCCGACGAAGCTCCTCGGCGTCCAGTTGAGGATGCCGAGCCGCCCGCCCGCGCGCGTGACGCGCACGAGCTCGTCGGCGGCGAGCTGGTGGTCGGGCGTGAACATGACGCCGACGCAGGAGGTGACGACGTCGAACGATGCGTCCGCGAACGGCAGGGCCTCGGCATCCGCCTCGATCCAGTCGAGGCTCGCACCGACCGCCTCCGCGCGGATGCGGCCGGCATCGAGCAGCTTCGGCACGAGGTCGGAGGCCGTCACGCGCGCGCCGCGGAGGGCCGCGGGGATCGCGACGTTGCCGTCACCCGCCGCGACGTCGAGCAGTCGCTCCCCGGCGACGTCGCCGAGTGCGTCGAGGAGCGCCGGTCCGAGGCTCGGGATGAGCTCGTCGGCGATGCGGGTGTAGTCGCCCGCCGCCCAGGTCGCGCGGGCGCGGTCCTTCGGCGCGGGGGTGCGGGGGGCTCGGGGGGTGAGGGTGGACATGGGATGGTTCCTTTCGGTGCCGCCGGTCGCGGCGCGAACCACTCTCGGCCCGTCCGGCCGCCAGGTCATCCGTGCTCGGCACGGAGATCCCCACGGAACCGCGCACGCACTCGATAGTGGTGCGATGCCCCGGATCAGCGCCGCGACCGTCGCGGAGCACCGCGCCGCCCAGCGCCGCGCCCTCATCGAGGCGGGAACCGAGCTCGTGTCCGAGCTCGGCGTCTCCGCGGTCACCCCGAGGTCGGTTGCCGAGCGAGCGGGTCTCGCGCGATCGAGCTTCTACGAGTACTTCCCCTCTCGCGACGACCTCCTCGCGGCCGTCTTCCTGCAGGCCCTGGACGAGTGGGCCGGGGAGCTCGAGACGGGGCTCGCGACCCTCGCCCCCGGCCAACCGCGCCTGCGCGCCTACGTCGAGGCCACGATGCGCATGACGGGCGACGGCAAGCACGATCTCGCCACCCAGCTGCAGGCGGCCGAGCTCTCCCCCACGAGCCTCGAGCTCATCATGCAGCTCCACGAGCGGATGACCGCGCCGCTCGGGCACGTCGTCGCCGAGCTCGATGTCGCAGATGCCGCCACGACGGCCGCTCTCGTGCAGGGCCTCCTCGATGCGGGGATGCGGCTCGTCGTGCACGGCGCGCCGCCCGACGAGGTGGCCCGGTCGCTCGAGATGGTCGACGGACGCCTGAGCCCGGCAGCCGCCTGACCCCGGCCTGACGACATCCGTCTCCCGTCGCCCGTACGATCGTGCGGAAGACGGGAGACGGATGGTCGAGCGCAACTGGGCGGGCAACATCGCCTTCGCGGGGCGCACCGTCGCGCCGCGCGGCACCGACGAGGTGCGCGCGCTCGTGCGGACGGCCCCTCCGGGCTCGCTGCGGCCGCTCGGCACGCGCCACTCGTTCTCGCCGATCGCCGACGCACCCGGCACGCTCATCTCGTCGAGGGGGCTCGCCGATCCCTCGCGCGTGGTGGTCGCCGGGGACCGGACGAGCGTGCGGGTACCCGCCGGCATCCGCTACGGCGAGCTCGCCCGCATGCTGCAGGCGCAGGGGCTCGCCCTCGCGAACCTCGCCTCGCTCCCCCACATCTCGGTCGCGGGCGCGGTCGCGACCGGCACGCACGGCTCGGGTGTGCGCAACGGCTCCCTCGCGACGGCCGTGCGCGCGATCGAGCTCGTCGACGGCACGGGCGAGCTCCGCGCCCTGCGGCGCGGCGACGCGGTGTTCGACGGCGCGGTCGTGGCGCTCGGTGCGCTCGGCGTGGTCATGTCGCTCGAGCTCGACGTCGAGCCGACCTTCGACGTCGCCCAGACCGTCTACCGCGACCTGCCGCTCGAGGCCCTGCTCGAGGCCCTCGACGACGCCACGACGCTCGGCTACAGCGTGAGCATCTTCACGACGTGGGCCGATCCCGACGTCGTCGACCAGCTGTGGCTCAAGCGCCGTGTCGACCGCGACCCGGACGCCCCCGCGAACGTTGTCGGCGCTTCACCCTCGTCGATCGCGATGCACCCCATCGCGGGCGTCGACCCGCGGTCCGCGACGCCGCAGCTCGGCGTCGCCGGTCCGTGGCTCGAGCGCCTGCCGCACTTCCGGCTCGAGTTCACGCCCTCGGCGGGCGACGAGCTCCAGAGCGAATACCTCGTGCCGCGCGCGCGAGCGGTCGAGGCCATCCGCGCGGTGCGTGGCCTGGCACTCGAGATCCGCCCCCTCCTGCAGGTGACGGAGATCCGTGCGATCGCCGCCGACGAGCTGTGGCTCTCGGGCGCCTTCGGTGCGGATGCGGTCGGACTGCACTTCACGTGGGTCGCCGATCCGCCCGCGGTGGAGGCCCTCCTCCCCCGCCTCGAGGAGCGACTGCTGCCCCTCGGCGCGCGGCCGCACTGGGGCAAGGTCTTCCGCGCCGACGCCGACGCCCTCGCCGCGCTCTATCCGCGGCTCGACGACTTCCGCACCCTCGCCCGCGAGCACGACCCGCGCGGGGTCTTCGTCAACGACTTCCTCCGCGCGAAGCTCGCGCTCTGAGCGCTCCGATCCCTCCGCGCCCGCTGGACCTCGTGGATCAGCCCGCGCGCCACCACGCGTCGTCCGGACCCACCGGCACGGTGCGCTTGTGTCGAGTCGCGAGATAGCGCGCCTCGAGCGCCTCCGCGGCGACGGGATCGATCTCGCGACCCTCGAGGTAGTCGTCGATCTGGGCGTAGCTGAGACCGAGCTCGGTCTCGTCCGTCTGACCGGGTCGGCCATCGAGCAGGTCCGCCGTCGGAGCCTTCTCGTAGAGTCGCGCGGGGGCGCCGAGGTGCTCGAGCAGGGCGCGGCCCTGGCGCTTCGTGAGCCCGCTGAGGGGCAGGATGTCGGCGCCGCCGTCGCCGTACTTCGTGAAGAACCCCGTCACGGCCTCCGCCGCGTGGTCGGTGCCGACGACGAGTGCGCCGCGCTCCCCCGCGATCGCGTACTGGGCGACCATGCGCATGCGCGCCTTGACGTTGCCCTTGTGATAGTCGGCGAGCGGGCGTCCGGCCTCGCGCTCGAACTCCGCCGCGATGCCGTCGACGCCACCGGCGATGTCGAACACGACCGACTCGTCGGGGCGGATGAACTCGAGCGCGAGCTGCGCATCGGCCTCGTCGGCCTGGACTCGGTAGGGCAGGCGCACGGCCGTGAACACCGCCTCGCCCCCCTCCTCCCGCACGCGCTCGACGGCGAGCTGGGCGAGCCGGCCCGCGAGCGAGGAGTCCTGCCCGCCGGAGATGCCGAGCACGAGACCCCGCGCGCGGGTCGCGCGCACGTAGTCGACGAGGAAGTCCCGCCGACGCGCGACCTCAGCGGCCGGGTCGATGTCCGTGCTGACCCCGAGGGACTCGATGATCTCGCTCTGCAGCTCCCGCATGGGCGCATCCCCTTCTCTCGCGCGGCCTCCGAAGGAGCCAGCCTATCGACGGATGCGGCGTGCGGCCCGTGTCTCAGTCGGTGCCGAGGTCGAACGCCGATCCCTCGTTGGCGGCGTCGACGCGCGCATCGATGGCCTCCTCCGCGGCGCTCGTGGACTCGACGGCACCGAGGATCGCATCCGCGGATCCGGCCTCGAGGCGTCCCACGAGCTCGCCCGTCGGACCCCCGATGAGGCCCTGCGCCGCGTACTGCTCGAGGCGGGAGCGCGAGTCGGCGATGTCGAGGTTGCGCATCGTGAGCTGGCCGATGCGGTCGTCGGGGCCGAATGCGGCATCTCCCACGCGCTCCATCGAGAGCTTCTCGGGCGCGTAGCTGAGGTGCGGACCGGTCGTGTCGAGGATCGTGTAGTCGTCGCCGCGACGCAGACGCAGGGTCACCTCGCCCGTGACGGCCGAGCCCACCCAGCGCTGCAGCGACTCGCGCAGCATGAGCGACTGGGGGTCGAGCCAGCGGCCCTCGTACATGAGGCGGCCGAGGCGGCGACCCTCCGCGTGGTAGTTCGCGACGGTGTCCTCGTTGTGGATCGCGTTGAGGAGCCGCTCGTACGTGATGTGCAGCAGTGCCATGCCCGGGGCCTCGTAGATGCCGCGCGACTTGGCCTCGATGATGCGGTTCTCGATCTGGTCGGACGCGCCGAGGCCGTGGCGGCCGCCGATCGCGTTCGCCTCGAGCACGAGCGCCACCGGGTCGTCGAACTCGACGCCGTTGATCGCGACGGGTCGCCCCGCCTCGAAGCGCACCGACACGACCTCGGTCGCGACCTCCACGTCGTCGCGCCACGACGCGACGCCCATGATCGGCTCGACGATGTCGAGCCCGCTCGAGAGCTCCTCGAGGTTCTTGGCCTCGTGGGTGGCTCCCCAGATGTTGGCGTCGGTGGAGTAGGCCTTCTCGGCCGAGTCGCGGTACGGGAAGCCGTGCGCGACGAGCCACTCGCTCATCTCCTTGCGCCCCCCGAGCTCCGTCACGAAGTCGACGTCGAGCCACGGCTTGTAGACACGCAGGCGCGGGTTCGCGAGCAGGCCGTAGCGGTAGAACCGCTCGATGTCGTTGCCCTTGTAGGTCGAGCCGTCGCCCCAGATCTCGACACCGTCCTCCTTCATGGCGCGCACGAGCATGGTGCCCGTGACGGCGCGGCCGAGAGGCGTCGTGTTGAAGTAGGTCTTGCCGCCCGAGCGGATGTGGAAGGCGCCGCACTGGAGCGCGACGAGACCTTCCTCGACGAGGGCTCGCTTGGCGTCGACGAGGCGCGCGATCTCGGCGCCGTACTCGAGGGCGCGGCCCGGCACCGCGTCGATGTCGGGCTCGTCGTACTGCCCGAGGTCGGCCGTGTAAGTGCACGGGATGGCGCCCTTGTCGCGCATCCACGCGACGGCGCACGAGGTGTCGAGGCCGCCGGAGAACGCGATGCCGACGCGCTCGCCGACGGGGAGGGAGCTCAAGACCTTGGTCACCCGTCCAGCCTAGAGCGCCGGGCGAGGTGCGACGGACGCGGGTCCCCCCGTTCGGGTCGGACGGATTCCCCCGGTCGGCGGCCTTCCGCCGGTATCGTGGGGGCATGGCGGACCAGCGGCGAACCCCGGGGTCGCAGACGTCTCTGCGTGAGGCGAATCGCGGCCGCATCGTCGACGCCGTCAAGAAGCACGGCGGGCTCACGCAGGTCGAGCTCGCGGGCGCGACGGGCCTGTCCCCTGCGACCGTCTCCAACATCGTCAAGGAGCTCTCCGAGTCCGGGGTCCTCAGCACCTCGAAGTCGATGCGCTCCGGCCGCCGTGCCCAGTACGTCACGCTCGCGCACGCCTCCGGGCTCGTGTGCGGCATCCACTTCTCGCAGCGTCACCTGCGCATCGCCCTCGCGGATACGAGCCTGACGGTCGTCGCCGAGCACGAGATGCCCCTCGCGCGCGACCACCGCTCCGACAACGAGATCCGGCGCGTCGGCATGCTCCTCGCCGACATGCTCGACAACGTCTCCGCCGAGCGCGACGAGCTGCTCGCCGCCGGTGTGGCGATCTCCGCTCCCATGGACGCGGCGAGCGGCATGGTCGCCCGGCCCGGCATCCTGCGCGGCTGGGAGGGGATCCCGATCGGCGAGGTCGTGGAGCGCACGCTGCGCGTCCCCGTCGTCGTCGACAACTCGTCGAACCTCTCGGCGCTCGCCGAGCACCGCCTCGGCGCGCTCCGCGGGCAGGACGACGCGATGTTCATCGAGGTGAGCGACGGCATCGGCGCGGGCATCCTCGTCGGTGGTCGCGCCTACCGCGGCGCGAGCGGCAGCGCGGGCGAGTTCGGCCACATGGTGATCGTCGAGCACGGGCCGCTGTGCCGCTGCGGCAACCTCGGATGCCTCGAGGCGATCGCGGGAGGCGACGCGGTCGTCGAGGCGCTCAAGGCGCACTACTCGGGCCTCAAGCTGAGCGACGTCATCGTGCGCGCCATGGGCGGCGACGACGTCTGCATCCGCGCGATCGCCGACGCGGGCGCCCACATCGGCGTCGCCGCGGCCAACGTCGCGAGCATGTTCGACCCGGCCCGCCTCGTCGTCGGCGGGCACCTCGCGCGCGCGGGAGAGCTGCTGCTCGGCCCCATCCGGCAGGTCGTCGACCGCTCGCTCGCGACCCGCCTCGCCCCCGCCCCGGAGATCGTCGCGGGTCAGCTGGGACCGCGCGCCGCGCTCATGGGAGCCCTCGCCGTCGCCGCGGAGCACTCGAGCGCGTTCCCCGTCGCGGGCCCCGCCGACATCCGCGTGGCTCTCGGGTGACGCGATGACCCGCACGCCCCGGGCGGTCGTCCTCGCGATCGCCGCACTCCTCGCCGCCCTCTCGCTCGCCGGGTGCACGAACGGCGCCACCGGTGATTCGACGACCGACCCCGCGCGGGCGAAGATCGGCCTCCTCCTGCCGGACTCGGTCACGGCCCGCTACGAGAGCGCCGACCGCCCCTACTTCGAAGAGCGCATCGGCGAGCTGTGCGCCGCGTGCGAGGTGCTGTACGCCAACGCCGACGGGGACGCCGCCAAGCAGCAGCAGCAGGCGGAGTCGATGCTCACGCAGGGCGTGAGCGTGCTCGTGCTCGACCCGTTCGACGGCGTCGCGGCCGCCTCGATCGTGGGACTCGCGACGGCCCGCGGCATCCCCGTGATCGCGTACGACCGCCTCATCCAGAGCCCCGACGTGGCGTACTACATCTCCTTCGACAACGAGCTCGTCGGTCGGCTGCAGGCGCAGGCTCTCGTCGCTCGGCTCGCCGAGCTCGGGATCGAGCCCGCCGACGGCGGCATCCTCATGGTCAACGGCTCCCCCACCGATAACAACGCGTCGCAGTTCAAGAAGGGCGCCCACGACGTCATCGACGCGACGGGCTTCGAGGTGCTCGCCGAGTTCGACACGCCCGGGTGGGATCCCGCGAAGGCCCAGGACTGGGTATCGGGTCAGATCACGCGCTTCGGCGCGCGCATCGTGGGCGTCTACGCCGCCAACGACCCCACCGCCGGCGGTGCGATCGCCTCGCTCAAGGCCGCGGGCGTCGCCCCGCTCCCGCCCGTCACGGGGCAGGATGCGGAGCTCGCGGGCCTCCAGCGCATCCTGACGGGCGACCAGTACATGACCGTCTACAAGGCCCTGAGGCCCCAGGCTCACCGGGCGGCCGAGCTCGCGATCGACCTCGTGAACGACCGGCGCCCCGAGGGTCAGGTCGAGGTTCCGGTGGGTGAGGCGCGCATCCCCTCGTTCCTGCTCGAGCCGCTGCCCGTGACGCGCGACGACATCGCGTCGGTCGTCATCGCCGACGGCTTCTTCACGATCGCGCAGCTGTGCACCTCGACCTACGCCACGGCGTGCCGCGAGGCGGGTCTCGGATGAGCGTCGAGGCCATCGTGCCGCTCCCGGTGCCCGGGCCGCCGGGACGGGTGCCCGTGCTCTCGATGCGCGGGATCTCGAAGAGCTTCGGGAAGGTGCAGGCGCTCACCGACATCCACCTCGACGTCTACGCGGGCGAGGTCGTCGCGATCGTCGGCGACAACGGCGCCGGCAAGTCGACGCTCGTCAAGATCCTCGCGGGGGTGCATCCCGCCGACGACGGGGAGATCGAGTTCGAGGGCAACGCCGTGCAGATCCCCGATCCCACGGCGTCGCGGGGGCTCGGCATCGCCACGGTCTTCCAGGACCTCGCCCTGTGCGACAACCTCGACGTCGTCGCGAACCTGTTCCTCGGGCGCGAGATCGCCGGCATGGCCCTCGACGAGGAGGAGATGGAGCGCGAGGCCTGGGCGCTGCTGCGGCAGCTGTCGGCTCGCATCCCCTCCGTGCGCGTGCCCATCGCGGCGCTCTCCGGGGGGCAGCGCCAGACGGTCGCGATCGCGCGATCGCTCATCGGCGACCCGCGGGTCGTCATCCTCGACGAGCCGACCGCCGCTCTCGGCGTGGCCCAGACCGCCGAGGTGCTCAACCTCATCGAGCGCCTGCGCGAGCGGGGCCACGGCGTCGTGCTCATCAGCCACAACATGGCCGACGTCCAGGCGGTCGCGGACCGCATCCTCGTGCTGCGCCTCGGTCGCAACAACGGCGACTTCCTCGCCTCGGACGTCGGCTACGAGGACATCATCGCGGCGATCACGGGAGCCACCGAGCACGCGCGGCCGCTGCCGGACCCGCCGTTCCCCCGCCCCCGTCGGATCGGACCCGTCAGGTGAGCGAGATCACGCACCCCCCGGACGTGCGGACGCGTGTCTCCGGGCTCGTCGACGACGCTCGCTCGCGCCTCACGGGCAATCTCGGCTCGCTCCCCGTCGTGCTCGGTCTCGTCATCATCTGGATCGCCTTCCAGGTGATGAACCCGAGCTTCCTCTCGGCGGACAACCTCGTGAACCTCACGCTGCAGTGCGCTGCGACCGGCACGATCGCCATCGGAGTCGTGCTCGTGCTGCTGCTCGGCCAGATCGACCTCTCCGTGGGCTCGGTGAGCGGGCTCTCGGCCGCGATCCTCGGCGTCGGGCTCACCCAGCTCGGATGGCCGCTCGCCCTCGCGATCGTCTCGGCCGTCGCCGCGGGGGCCGCCGTGGGACTGCTCTACGGCGTGCTGTTCACGCGCTTCGGCGTGCCGAGCTTCATCATCACGCTCGCCGGGCTCCTCGGCGTGCTCGGCCTCCAGCTGAAGGTGCTGGGGCCGAACGGCTCGATCAACCTCCCCGCCGATTCCCCGCTCGTGCTCTTCGCCACGAGCTGGTTCCTGCCGCCGTGGGTCGCCTACCTGCTGTCGGCCCTGTGGGCGGGCGGGATGTTCGCGGCGGCCGTGCTGCGACGTCGCCGGCGCCTGCGTGCCGGCCTCACCACCTCGCCCCTCGGCTGGCAGGCGGCCAAGGCGGGCGGCCTGCTCGCACTGTGCGCGGTCGCCGTGAGCTACCTCGCCACCAACCGCGGCGTCGGCGTCATGTTCGTCTTCTTCATCGTGCTCGTCATCGTCATGCACGTCGTGCTGACCCGCACGAGGTGGGGCCGCGAGGTGTACGCGGTCGGCGGGTCGGTCGAGGCCGCGCGGCGCGCCGGCATCCGCGTCGACCGCGTCTACATCTCGGTCTTCGTGCTGTGCTCGACGTTCGCCGCCGTCGGGGGCCTGCTCGCGGCGGGGCGCCTCATGTCGGTCAACCTCAACTCGGGCGCGGGCGACACGAACCTCGTCGCGATCGCCGCCGCCGTCATCGGCGGCACGAGCCTCTTCGGCGGGCGCGGCTCGGCGTGGAGCGCGCTGCTCGGCATCGCCGTCATCCAGTCCATCTCCAACGGCCTCACGCTCCTCAATCTCGACTCCTCGATCCGCTACATGATCACGGGCGGCGTGCTCCTGCTCGCCGTCATCATCGACTCGCTGTCGCGGCGCGCCCGCGCGGCTCACGGGCAGGCTTAGCGACACCCACCACCACAGGAGATGCACCATGGACGACGAGGTCCGCTCCCCCGCGCCGGCCGCACCCGGCAGTCCGAGATCTTCCGCGCCGGCGCATCGGGCGCGCGACCGCCCGTGCCGACCGGCTGGGCGTCGCTCGTGGGCGCGGCCGAGCGCACGATGTCGCCCGACGCCTGGGCGTATGTCGCGGGAGCCGCGGGCCGGGAGTCCACCGCCGAGGCGAACTACGACGCATTCGACGCGTGGCGTCTCGTTCCCCGGATGCTGCGCGACGTCGGCGACCGCGATCTCTCGATCGAGCTCTTCGGGCGCCGCCATCCGACGCCCCTGCTCGCCTCGCCCATCGGCGTGCTCGAGCTCGTGGACCCGGATGCCGACCTCGCGATCGCGCGCGCGGCCGGCTCCCTCGGCATCACGAGCATGGTCTCGAGCCAGGCATCCCGACCCATGGAGCGCATCGCGGAGGCCGGCACGGGCCCGTGGTGGTTCCAGCTGTACTGGTCGAGCGAGGACGCCCTCGTCGAGAGCTTCGTGCGGCGCGCCGAGCTCGCGGGCGCGGAGGCGATCGTCGTCACCCTCGACACGGGCATGCTCGGCTGGCGCCCGCGCGACCTCGACCGGGGCTACCTCCCCTTCATCCGCGGCATGGGGATCGCGCAGTACACGAGCGATCCCGTGTTCCGGGAGCTCGTGAAGGCGCGGATGGCGCGCCCCGCCGCGGGCCCGCCGCCGCGTGTCACCCCCGCCGCGATCCGCACGCTCGTCGAGCTCAGCCGCCGCTACCCCGGCCCCTTCTGGCGGAACCTGCGCTCGGGCGAGCCCCGCGCGGCGGTCGAGACCTTCCTGGAGGTGTTCTCCCGGCCGTCGCTGTCCTGGGACGACCTCCCGTTCCTGCGCGCACGCACGAGCCTCCCGATCGTGCTCAAGGGCATCCAGCACCCGGATGACGCACGGCGCGCCCTCGAGGCCGGTGTCGACGCCGTCATGGTCTCGACGCACGGCGGCCGGCAGGTCGACGGGGCCGTGGGCTCGCTCGACGCGCTGCCCGCGGTCGTCGAGGCGATCGACGGCCGCATCCCGGTGCTGCTCGACTCGGGTGTGCGCGGGGGCGCGGATGTCGTGCGCGCGCTCGCGCTCGGCGCCACGGCCGTGGGCGTCGGCCGCGCCTGGGTCTACGGGCTCGCGATCGAGGGCGAGGACGGCGCGCGTCAGGTGCTGCGCGACATCGTCGCCGAGATCGACCTCGTGCTCGGCCTCTCCGGCCACCGCACGGTCGCCGAGCTGGGGCCGGACGACGTCGTGCGTCTCTGACGTCCGCGGGACGCGGTCAGGCGCGCGTCGCCGCGACCCACTGGTCGAGCTTGGCGATGGCGGCGCCCGCGTCGATGACCGAGGCCGCGACGGCGATCTTGTCGCGGAAGCGCGCGCGGATGTCCTGCTCGCCCTGGGCGGGATCGCGCGCGAGATCCCACGAGACGAGCCCCGCGGCGGCGTTCAGCAGCACGATGTCGCGCACCGGCCCCTGCTCGCCCGCGAGAACCCGCCGTGCGATCGCGGCGTTGGTCGCGGGGTCTCCTCCGCGGAGGTCGTCGATCGAGGCGCGCGGCAGCCCGAGATCGGCGGGATCGATGTCGTGCTCGTCGACGGCGCCGCGCGAGACCTCCCAGATGTGGCTGTGGCCGGTCGTCGTGAGCTCGTCGAGCCCGTCGTCGCCGCGGAACACGAGAGCGGTCGCTCCGCGCGTCTGGAACACGCCCACGACGAGCGGCACCTTGTCGAGGTTGGCGACGCCGACCGCCGAGGCCTCGGGGCGCGCCGGGTTGCACAGCGGGCCGAGGAAGTTGAAGACCGTCGGGATGCCGAGCTCGGCACGCACGGGCCCCGCGTTCTTGAAGCCCGGGTGGAAGTGGGAGGCGAAGACGAAGGTGAGACCCGTCTCCTCGAGGACTGCGGCCACGCGCTCCGGCTCGATCTGGATGTCGGCTCCGAGCGCCGCGAGCGTGTCGGACGAGCCGGATGCCGAGCTCGCCGCGCGGTTCCCGTGCTTCACGACCGGCACCCCAGCCGCAGCGCACACGATCGAGGACATCGACGAGACGTTGACCGTGCCGAAACGGTCGCCGCCGGTTCCCACGATGTCGAGCGCCAGCGGGTCGACGCGCAGGGGCCTCGCGGCCGCGAGGATGGCGTCGCGGAATCCGACGACCTCGTCGACGGTCTCCCCCTTCGCCCGCAACGCGATGAGGAACGCGGCGATCTGCGCGGAGGTCGCCTCGCCCGACATGATCTGCCCCATCGCCCAATCCGCCTCGGCGATCGAGAGGTCTCCTCCCGCGAGGAGCTCCGTGAGCACGGCGGGCCAGGTCAGTTCGGTGGGCATGGCGACGATCGTAGCGACTCGGATCCGTCCCCCATTTCCGTGGCCCGAAGCGCGACAGGCCCCGCGGGTGAATTCGCCGTGAGCGATATCGGCCATAATGGTCAGGTGACCACTACCTCCGCCGTCAGCGCCCCGAGCACGCCGGTCATCCATCGACCGAACACCGTCGCCGTGGGCACCATCGTGTGGCTCGGCAGCGAGGTGATGTTCTTCGCGGGCCTCTTCGCCGTCTACTTCACCCTGCGGGCCGTGTCGCCCGAGCTGTGGGCCGAGCAGACCGCGAAGCTCAACATCCCGTTCTCGCTCGTCAACACGATCATCCTCGTCGCGTCGTCCTTCACGGCGCAGTTCGGCGTCTTCGCCGCGGAGCGCATGCAGCCCCGGCGCACGGGCGGCCCGTTCGCCATCGCCAAGTGGGGCATGGTCGAGTGGTTCTTCCTGAGCTACGCGCTCGGCGCGGTCTTCGTCACGGGCCAGATCTTCGAGTACGGCATGCTCGTCTCCGAGCACGTCGGCTTCGCATCCGACTCCTACGGCTCGGTCTTCTACTTCGCGACCGGCTTCCACGGTCTGCACGTCACGGGAGGCCTGATCGCCTTCCTGCTCGTGATCGGCCGCACCTACGCGGTCAAGCGCTTCACGCACAAGGAGGCGACGAGCGCGATCGTCGTGTCCTACTACTGGCACTTCGTCGATGTCGTCTGGATCGGCCTGTTCCTCGTCATCTACGTCCTCAGATAGCCCGGCAGAACGGATCCACTCCACGATCATGGCGACCTCCGCTACCCCTTCACGTTCCCGCCGCGCCGGTCGGCGTTCCCCGCTCGCTTCGGGGGCCCTCCTGCTCATCGGCCTCCTGGCCACCGGCGGCGCCTACACCGCGTTCACGGCAGGCTCCTCGGCCGGCGCCGCGAGCCAGACCCAGGTGACCAAGCTCACGGAGGAGGGCGAGAAGCTCTTCGCCGCCAACTGCGCGAGCTGCCACGGCCTCCAGGCCGAGGGCACCGAGGACGCCCCGACCCTCATCGGCGTGGGCGCCGCATCCGTCGACTTCCAGGTGGGCACGGGCCGCATGCCCATGGCCGCGAGCGGCCCGCAGGCCGAGGAGAAGCCGGTGCAGTTCACCGAGCCGCAGATCGCCGCGCTCGCGGCGTGGGTCGCCTCGCTCGGCCCCGGCCCGGCCATCCCCGACGAGCGCTACCTCCAGGGCGACGGCGACCTCGCCGTGGGCGCGGAGCTGTTCCGCATCAACTGCGCGATGTGCCACAACGTCGCGGGTGCGGGCGGCGCGCTCACGCAGGGCAAGTTCGCTCCCGGCCTCATCGGCGTGAGCGCCAAGCACGTCTACGAGGCGATGATCACGGGTCCGCAGAACATGCCGGTGTTCAACGACGCCAACATCACGCCCGAGGACAAGTCGGCGATCATCACGTACCTCCAGTACCTCGAGAACAACCCCTCGCCCGGCGGCTACGACCTCGGGAGCCTCGGCCCGGTCTCGGAGGGTCTGTTCGTCTGGATCTTCGCCCTCGGCGGGATCGTGGCGATCACCGTCTGGCTCACCGCGAAGTCGAACTGACCCGTGAGCACGGAAACACAGGAAGGGAAGCGCA
The DNA here is from genome assembly GCA_023432005.1 of Actinomycetes bacterium. Classification (GTDB taxonomy): domain Bacteria; phylum Actinomycetota; class Actinomycetes; order Actinomycetales; family Microbacteriaceae; genus Homoserinibacter. The sequence continues at coordinate 18,774 of JAEYVF010000052.1, read as the reverse complement.
TGGCAGGGACCGACGGGGCCGAGACCGGCACCGCAGTCGAGAGGCACGAGCAAGCGCCGCTGCCCTCGGGCGTCGCCGTCATCTCGGATGACAGCGTCGAGAACCCGGGATTCCCGCCGTACCGGCCGCGAGTCTCCGACATCGACCCGGCGAAGGAGCGTCAGAACGAGCGACGCGTCTTCTGGCTGTTCCTCGCCTCGATGGTGGGCAGCGTGTTCGCGGTCGTCGCGTACATCGCCTTCCCGATCCACGAGGGCGACATGGGGTCCGTGCGGCTGAACAACCTGCTGCTCGGCCTCGGTTTCGCGCTCGGCCTGCTCGGTATCGGCTTCGGCGCCGTGCACTGGTCGAAGTCGCTCATGGACGGCCACGACCTCGTCGAGAGCCGCCACGAGACGCGCGGCAAGCCCGAGACGATCGCTCGCGCCGCCGAGATCTTCACGCTCGGCAACAAGGAGTCCGGCTTCACCCGCCGCAAGCTCATCCGCAACAGCCTGTTCGGCGCGCTCGCGCTCGCCCCGCTGTCGGCGGTCGTGATCTTCCGCGACTTCGCCCCCGCCGAGGACCCGGTGAAGCTGCTCAAGCACACGCTCTGGGAGAAGGGCGTGCGCCTCGCGCGTGACCCGAACGGCGTGCCCATCAAGGCCTCCGACGTCACGATCGGCTCGGTCTTCCACGTCATCCCCGAGAACCTGCACGAGTCGTCGCACCCCCTCGAGGAGAAGGCCAAGGCGGCTGTGCTGCTCATGCGCCTCAAGCCGGAGGATCTGCACGTCTCCGAGGAGCGCAAGGACTGGAACTTCCGCGGCATCGTCGCGTACTCCAAGATCTGCACCCACGTCGGCTGCCCCGTCGCCCTGTACGAGCAGCAGACCCACCACCTTCTCTGCCCCTGCCACCAGTCGCAGTTCGACATCACGCGTGAGGCCGCGGTCATCTTCGGACCCGCCAAGCGCCCGCTGCCGCAGCTGCCCATCACCGTCGACGAGGAGGGCTACCTGATCGCTCAGAGCGACTTCCACGAGCCCGTCGGCCCGAGCTTCTGGGAGCGTTCGCTGTGACCGCCACCGCCACGACCACCGCGGAGACGAGCTCCGGGGCCTCGACCGAGGCCCGCCCCGAGCCCGGCAAGGGCATGCGCTTCGTCAACTGGGGCGCCAACTACATCGAGGACCGCACGAGCCTCTCGGGCCTCGTGAAGGAGCTCGGGCGCAAGATCTTCCCCGACCACTGGTCGTTCATGCTCGGCGAGGTGGCGCTCTACAGCTTCATCGCGATCCTGCTGTCGGGCACGTTCCTGACGTTCTTCTTCCAGGCCTCGATGACGCCCGTCATCTACGAGGGCTCCTACCCCACGCTCAAGGGCGTCGAGATGTCGGCTGCCATGGCCTCGACGCTCGACATCTCCTTCGATGTGCGCGGTGGCCTGCTCATGCGTCAGGTGCACCACTGGGCGGCTCTGCTGTTCGTCGCCTCGATCGGCCTGCACATGCTGCGCGTCTTCTTCACGGGCGCGTTCCGCAAGCCGCGCGAGCTCAACTGGGTCGTGGGCTTCGTGCTCTTCGTGCTCGCGATGGGCGAGGGCTTCACGGGCTACTCGCTCCCCGACGACCTCCTCTCGGGCAACGGCCTCCGCATCATCGACGGCATGGTCAAGGGTGTGCCGGTCATCGGCACCTGGATCTCGTACCTGCTCTTCGGCGGCGAGTTCCCTGGCGAGGCGATCGTGGGTCGCCTGTACACGCTGCACATCCTGCTGCTGCCGGCGCTCCTCGTCGCCGCGCTCGGCGTGCACCTCATCCTCATGGTCGTGAACAAGCACACCCAGTTCGCCGCCCCCGGTCGCACCGAGGGCAACGTCGTGGGCGTGCCGATCATGCCGGTGTTCGCGGCCAAGGCCGGCGGCTTCTTCTTCATCGTCTTCGGCGTCATCATGCTGGTGGCCTCGACGGTGACGATCAACCCGATCTGGAACTACGGCCCGTACGACCCGTCGCCGGTCTCCGCGGGTACGCAGCCCGACTGGTACATCGGCTTCGCGGACGGCATGCTGCGTCTCATCCCGCCGCACCTCGAGACCGAGATCTTCGGGTTCACGTTCACGTGGTACATCCTGATCCCGATCGTGATCCTCGTGCTGTTCCTCGTGCTGGTGGCCATCTACCCCTTCATCGAGGCGTTCATCACGGGCGACAAGCGCGAGCACCACATCGCGGACCGTCCCCGCAACGCCCCGACCCGCACCGCGATCGGCGCCGCAGGAGTCACCTTCTACGCGGTCATGTGGGCCGCGGCGAGCTCCGACCTCATCGCGACACACTTCAAGCTGTCGATCGAGGGCGTCACGCATGCCCTGCAGGCGCTCCTCATCGCCGGACCGATCGCCGCCTACCTCCTCGCGAAGCGGATCGCTCTCGCCCTCCAGAAGAAGGATCGCGAGATCGCTCTCCACGGGTTCGAGTCGGGTCGCATCGTGCGCCTCCCAGGTGGCGAGTACATCGAGGTGCACGAGCAGCTCTCGGACTACGAGCGCTGGCGTCTGGTGAGCTACGACGACTACGCGCCGCTCATGGTCCGCCCGAACGCGAAGGGCCGGATCACGATCGCCACGCGCGTGCGCAGCGTCCTGTCGCGTTGGTTCTTCGAGGACCGCATCGCCCCGGTGACCCGGTCCGAGATCGAGGCCTCGAAGCACGACCACCACTGAGTCCACTCAGCTCGAGCGAGGGGCGGCGCCGACGGGCGGCCGCCCCTTTGCCGTCTCCCCTGCGCCTGGCTACGATGACGACGTGGAGTGGTCGCTCGTCCTCGGCGTCTCGGTGACGGTCCTCGCCCTCGGTGGGTGGATCGTCGGCAGCGTCCTGCTGCGCCGGCACGCACGAGAGGGAGCGGTCGCTCAGCTCTCCCCCGCCGACCGTGCGGCGGCCCTGCGCGGCGTGAGCCTGCACGAGCAGGCGACGGCCGGCCAGATGGCCGCGATGGCGAGCGCGCAGCGCCAGTAGGCCCTCGATCCCGTCCGGGGGAGGGCGCGTCCGTGGGAGAGGTGCGCCGGTGGAACGGCTCTAGAAGAAGCGGCGCATGTACTCCGCCGACTCGTGGAAGCCGAGCCGGTCGTAGAAGCCGCCCGCACGGCGGCTCGCGACGGTGAGCTGGGTCACGCCGCGCCGCGCGCACTCGTCCTCGACGGCCTTCACGAGCGCGGTGCCGTAGTCGTGACCGCGCGCGTCGCGCGCCACCACGATCTCCTGGAGCTGAGCGGACGGGCCGTTGGTGGACAGCAGCGGCACGATGGTCGTGAGCGCGTATCCGCGGACCCCGACCTCGTCCTCGACGACGTAGAGGAGCACCGACGGGTGCTCCCCCGCGAAGTACGAGGCGACGGTCCTGTCGAACGCCGCGCGCTCCGGAGGGAAGGCGTGCCCGAGCTGCTGGACGAGACCGAAGATCGCATCCTCGTCACCCGGACGGGCTTCGCGCACCGTCATCAGCGGGCGAAGTTGTTCCGGTAGTACTCGTAGTTCCAGCCGATGATCGCGATGAGCGCGATCGGGCCGCCGATGAACGACACCCACGGACCGACCGCGAGGCCGGTGAACACGAAGGCCAGGCCGAAGGCGAGCGCGAGGGGCCACCAGCTCCAGGGGCTGAAGTGGCCGATCTCGGGGTCGTCGTCGTCGATGTCGGCGGTCAACGTGTCCTGCGCGAGCTCGCCGCCCTGCGCCTTGTGCACGCGCCCGAGGTAGAACGCCAGGAAGAACGCGAGGATCGCGGACAGCGTCATCGCGACCGTGCCCACCCACTCGAGGTGGTTGAGGTCCCAGTTCACCGTGATGCCCACCCAGATCGTGTAGGCGGCGGCGGACAGGAGGAAGAAGACCCCCAGGATCCACATCAGGTTCGCATTAGTGCGCATGGCGCTACTTCACCTCTCCATCGGCGACGTCGACGACCGGGCGGTCGGGTGCGTCCTTGGCCGGACCGATTCCCACCTGCACGGTCTCCGGGTGGTGCAGGTCGAACGCCGGCGACTCGGAGCGGATGCGCGGGATCGACGTGAAGTTGTGGCGCGGCGGCGGGCACGAGGTGGCCCACTCGAGCGAGCGCGAGTTGCCCCACGGGTCGTCGACGGTCACCTTGGGCGCCTTGCGGGCCGTGATCCACACGTTGAGGAAGAACGGGATGAGCGAGACCGCGAGGATCGCGGAGCCGATCGTCGAGACCTGGTTCTCCCAGGTGAACCCCTCGCCCGCGAGGTATCCCGCGTAGCGACGCGGCATGCCCTCGACGCCCAGCCAGTGCTGGATGAGGAAGGTCGCGTGGAAGCCGATGAACAGCAGCCAGAAGTGGATCTTGCCGAGCCGCTCGTCGAGCATCTTGCCCGTCCACTTCGGCCACCAGAAGTAGAAGCCCGAGAACATCGCGAACACGACGGTGCCGAAGACCACGTAGTGGAAGTGGGCGACCACGAAGTACGAGTCGGACACGTGGAAGTCCAGCGGCGGCGAGGCGAGGATGACGCCCGTGAGACCGCCGAAGACGAAGGTCACGAGGAAGCCGAGCGCCCAGATCATCGGCGTCTCGAACGTCACCGAACCGCGCCACATGGTGCCGATCCAGTTGAAGATCTTCACGCCGGTGGGAACCGCGATGAGCATCGTCATGAGCGCGAACCACGGCAGCAGCACGGAGCCCGTGACGTACATGTGGTGCGCCCACACCGTGACGGAGAGCGCCGCGATCGCGATGGTCGCGAAGATCAGGGTCTTGTAGCCGAAGATCGGCTTGCGGCTGAAGACCGGGAACACCTCGGAGACGATGCCGAAGAACGGCAGCGCGATGATGTACACCTCGGGGTGGCCGAAGAACCAGAACAGGTGCTGCCACAGGATGGTTCCGCCGTTGGCGGGGTCGAGCAGGTGGGCGCCGAACACGCGGTCCGCGCCGAGTGCGAAGAGGCCGCCGGCGAGCACGGGGAAGGCGAGCAGCACGAGGATCGAGGTCACCAGGATGTTCCAGGTGAAGATCGGCATGCGCCACATCGTCATGCCGGGCGCGCGCATCGTGATGATCGTCGTGATGAAGTTGACCGCACCGAGGATCGTGCCGAAGCCCGAGAGGGCGAGGCCGAAGACCCACAGGTTGCCGCCGACACCGGGTGTGAAGGTCGTGCTCGACAGCGGGGTGTAGGCCGTCCATCCGAAGTTCGCGGCGCCCTGCGGCGTGAAGAACCCGCCGATCGCGATGAGCGAGCCGAAGCTGAAGAGCCAGAAGGCGAACGCGTTCAGACGCGGGAACGCGACATCCGGCGCACCGATCTGCAGCGGCATGATCGCGTTGGCGAAGCCCGCGAAGAGCGGCGTCGCGAACATGAGCAGCATGATCGTGCCGTGCATCGTGAACAGCTGGTTGTATGCCTCGTTCGTCGGGAGCACATCCACGCCGGGCGTGAAGAGCTCGACGCGGATGACGAGGGCCAGCACGCCGCCGATGCAGAAGAAGATGAACGACGTGATGAGGTACAGGTAGCCGATCGTCTTGTGGTCGGTGGTGGTGAGCCACTTGACGATGGTGTCGCCCTTGCGGGTCGGCTTGAGCGGCGCGACGGTGCGCGTCTGCGTCGTGGTCTGGCCGGGGGCCGGAGCCGTGGTCGTCATCGGGATCAGTCCTCGTTCTCGCTGGACTCGCCGTTACCCGGCAGGTTCTGGTTCACGTTGTACTCCGGTCCGAGTCGGCCCTCGTTGCCCGCGGCGCGCAGCTCCTCGATGTGGGCCTCGTACTCCCCCTGGGAGACGACGTGCACGGTGAAGAGCATGTCGGCGTGGTACTCGCCGCAGAGCTCCGCGCACTTGCCGCGGAACACGCCCTCCTTGAGCGGCGTGAAGTACATGTAGTTCGACTTCGCCGGGATCATGTCCTTCTTGTAGAGGAAGTCGATGACCCAGAACGAGTGGGCGACGTCGCGGGACTCCAGCTGGATCTCGACCTTCTGGCCGACGGGCAGGTAGAGCGCGGGGAGGGTGTCCTCGTCGAGCTCGCCTGTCGCGCTGGGCTGCGCCTGGACGCCCTTGGTGTACACCTCCTCGTTGAGGTAGTTGAAGTCCCACGACCAGCGCTTGCCGAAGGCCTCGATCCGCACGTCGGGGTCACCGGGGTTCTCCTCGATGGCGGCCTGGTCGCGCGCCGTGAAGGCGAAGAAGCCGATGATGAGGATGAACGGCACGATCGTGTAGAAGATCTCGATCGGCATGTTGTACCGCAGCTGCACCGGCAGGCCGGTCTGGCCCTTGCGGCGGCGGTAGACGATCGCCGCCCAGAGGGCGAGACCCCACGTCACGACGCCGACGCCGAGAAGGACGACCCAGGAGGTCACCCACAGGCCGATGACGCGGTCGGTGTGGTTGGTCGTACCCGCGCCGCCCGGCAGGAAGCCGTTGAGCTCCTCCTGCGTGCAGCCGGCGAGGATGACCGCGACGGCGAGGCCGATCGGGACAACCGCCCAGCGGGCGAGTCGTGAACGCTGTGGGCGGTTGGATCGCACCTGGAACCTCTCGGACTTTCGACGTGGTGATTCGCGACCAGTCTATAGCCGAACGAGCCGCCCACCTTGCGGTGGGCGGCTCGTGTCCGGGTGATCCCGGCGCCGCGCCGCGCAATCCGGATGCGATGCGCGCACTCGAGATCGCGTGCGATCGCGCTCGTACGCGATCTCGGCGCCGCGCCGCGGATTATCGCGGCGCCGGATAACTCAGTGGAAGCTGTCGCCGCAGGCGCAGCTGCCCTGGGCGTTGGGGTTGTCGATCGTGAAGCCCTGCTTGTAGATCGTGTCCTCGAAGTCGATGGAGGCTCCCTCGAGATACGGCACGCTCATCTGGTCGACGACCACCTCGACGCCGTCGAAGTCGCGCGTCGCATCGCCGTCGAGCAGGCGCTCGTCGAAGTACAGCTGATAGATCAGGCCGGAGCAGCCCCCCGGCTGCACGGCGACGCGGAGTCGCAGGTCGTCTCGGCCCTCCTGCTCGAGGAGCGACCGCACCTTCTGCGCGGCGGTGTCGGAGAGGGAGACCCCGTGGGTCGTCTCGAGCGTGTCGGTCATGCCCTGATTGTATCCGCGAAGCCCGGGAGGACGCTGGTCACCGCGACGCGAGGCGCGCCATGAGGAGCGCCTCGCCGAGGATGGCCTTCTCGAAGCTCGGCAGGTGCACCGACTCATTGGGGCTGTGCGCGCGCGAATCGGGGTCCTCGACGCCCGTCACGAGGATCTGCGCGTTCGGGAAGCGCTCGGCGAGCTCGGCGATGAACGGGATCGAGCCGCCGACCCCCATCTCGACGGTCTCGTTCCCGAAGGCCTCCTCGAGGACGGCCTTGGCATCCGCGACCGCCCAGCCGCTCGTGTCGACGAGGAACGGCTGACCGAGGTCGAGGCCGTCGACCTCGAGCTTCGCCCCGAACGGCGCGTGAGCGCGAAGGTGGGCCATGATCGCCTCGTACTGGTCCTCGGCGCGCTGGCCGGGGGCGACGCGCGAGCTGATGCGCACGCGCACGCTCGGCACGAGCGTGTTCGAGGCGTCCTTGACGCTCGGCGCATCGATGCCCGTGAGGGTGATCGACGGCTGATTCCAGATCCGGGACAGGATCTCGCCATGACCCACCGGGCTCACCCCGTCGAGGAGGCCGGTCTCGGCCCGCAGCTGCGCCTCGTCGTACGCGGGCGTCTCCGCATCGCGGGAGGTGAGACCGGCGACGGCGACCGAGCCGTCCTCGTTCCAGAGCGTGTCGAGCAGGCGCACGGCCGCGAACATGGCATCCGGCACCGCTCCCCCGAACATGCCCGAGTGCGACGCGTGCGCGAGGGTCGTGATGCGCAGGTTGAAGGCGACGGCGCCGCGGAGCCCGACCGTGATCGCGGGGATCTCCGTGGACCAGTTGCCGGAGTCGGCGACGATGATCACGTCGGCGTCGAAGACGTCGCTGTAGTGCTCGAGGAACGTGGAGATCGAGCGCGAGCCGAACTCCTCCTCCCCCTCGGCGTACAGCACGAGGCCGATCTCCGGGTCGCCGAGCACCTGCTGATACGCCCGGATGGCGGCGATGTGGGCGACGACGCCCGCCTTGTCATCCGCCGCGCCGCGCCCGTAGAGGCGGTCGCCGCGGAGCGTCGGCTCGAAGGGCTTCGAGTCCCAGTCCGCCTCGTCGCCGGGGGGCTGCACGTCGTGGTGGGCGTAGAGCAGGATGGTGGGCTTGCCGCCCCGGGCCGCGCGCGACGCGACGACGGCGGGCTGGCCCAGGGCGTCGGACCCGGGCTCCGACACCGGGAGCTGCACGACGTCGACCTTCTCGAACACGCCGAGCTCACGCGCGAGCTCGGCGACGCGCTCGGCGCTCGCGCGCACGTGGGCGAAGTCGAAGCCGTCCCACGAGACGGACGGGATGCGCACGAGGCCGGAGAGGTCCGCGATCGCCGCGGGGAGCCCCGCCGACACCGCCTCACGCAGTTCCTCGGCTCGAGGGGTGGGTGCGGACACGGACGACGGGTCGGACTCAGCCATACCGGTAATCTTAAGTCTCCGACCAGCGAGGACATCCCGTGCCCAAGAACACCCCCGACGACGCGACGCCCACCCCCGAGGCGACCGCCGAGGCCCCTGTCGGCAAGGGCCGCGCCACGCCGACCCGCAAGGAGCGCGAGGCCGCCCGCAAGCGCCCGCTCGTCCCCGACGACAGGAAGGCCGCCCGGCAGGCGTCCCGCGCCGAGATCAACGCGCAGCGCGACCGCGCGCGGATCGGCATGGAGCGCGGCGAGGAGCGCTTCCTCCCCGCGCGCGACAAGGGCCCGCAGAAGCGCTTCGTGCGCGACTACGTCGACGCGCGCTGGAACATCGGCGAGATCCTGCTGCCGCTCATGGTGCTCGTGATCCTGACCTACTTCATCCCCAACGAGTTCGTCGCGATCTACTCGCTCGCGGTCGTGTGGGGCGTGCTCATCATCGTCGTCATCGACTGCGTGTTCCTCGCCCGCAGGCTGCGCAAGAAGCTCGCCGCCAAGTTCGGCGCCGACAAGGTCGAGAAGGTCGGCTGGTACGCGGCCATGCGCGCGGCTCAGCTGCGCGCACTGCGCCTGCCGAAGCCGCAGGTCAAGCGCGGCGAATTCCCCGCCTGACCGGCGCGCGCCTCACGCGGCGCGCAGACCGCGGTTGATCGCGCGAGCCCAGAACGGGCCCTCGTAGAGGAACGCCGTATAGCCCTGCACGAGGGTCGCGCCCGCCTCGAGACGCTCGCGCACGTCCGCCGCGGTCGTGACGCCGCCGACCGAGACGAGGCACAGCTCGGGGCCCACCGCGGCGCGCAGCAGGCGCAGCACCTCGAGCGAGCGCGCCGCGAGGGGCGCGCCCGAGAGCCCTCCCTCCCCTGCTGCGGCGACGACCGAGGCATCGGTCGCGAGGCCCTCGCGCGAGAGCGTCGTGTTGGTCGCGACGATGCCCGCGAGCCGGATGCGCACGACGAGCTCCGCGATGCGCAGCGCCTGCTCGTCGGTGACGTCGGGGGCGATCTTCACGAGCACGGGCACGCCCTGGGCGGCGTCCCGCACGGCGGTCAGGAGCGGCTCGAGGCGGTCGAGCTCCTGCAGACCGCGCAGCCCGGGGGTGTTGGGCGAGCTGACGTTGACGACGAGGTAGTCGGACTGCGGCGCGAGCAGACGCGTGCTCTCGAGGTAGTCCGCGACGGCGTCCTCGACCGGCACGACCTTCGTCTTGCCGATGTTGACCCCGACGATGGGACGGATGCGGGCGCGCCGAGCCCGCGCGATGCGGGGGGCGCACGCCTCGGCACCGGCGTTGTTGAATCCCATGCGGTTGATGACGGCGCGGTCCGGGATGAGCCGGAACAGGCGCGGCTTTGGATTGCCCGGCTGGGGGCGCGCCGTGATGGTGCCCACCTCGACGTGCCCGAAGCCGAGGGCGCCGAGCCCCGCGATGCCGCGCGCCTCCTTGTCGAAGCCCGCCGCGAGGCCGAACGGCGACGGGAACTCGAGCCCCAGCGTGCGCACGGTGAGCGACGCGTCCGGTCGCGTGAGGGCGCGCGTGATCGATCGCAGCACGGGCCAGCCGAGCACGCGGATGACGACGAACGCGAGGTGGTGGGCGGACTCGGGGTCGAAGCGCGACAGGACGAGCCGGAAGAGGAGACGGTACATGCCGCCCCCAGGCTAGCGGCTCAGTCGGCCGCGTCCGGCCCCGCGGGCGCGGGCTCGGATGCGCGCGGCGCGGCCTCGGCGTGCTCGACGCGCAGGAGCGTGATCGCCGACTCGAAGTCGTCGAGCGAGTCGAACGCCTGGTAGACGCTCGCGAAGCGCAGGTAGGCGACCTCGTCGAGCTCGCGCAGCGGCGGCAGGATCGCGAGGCCGATGTCGTTGGCATCGATCTGCGCCACGCCCGTCGCGCGGATCGCCTCCTCCACGCGCTGGGCGAGGAGGGCGAGATCCGCATCGCTCACGGGACGGCCCTGGCATGCCTTGCGCACGCCCGACACGATCTTCTCCCGGCTGAACGGCTCGACGATGCCGGAGCGCTTGATGACGTTGAGGCTCGCGGTCTCGGTCGTCGAGAAGCGGCGACCGCACTCGGGGCACTGACGACGTCGACGGATCGACAGCCCGTCGTCACTCGTCCTCGAGTCGATGACGCGGCTGTCGGGGTGACGGCAGAAGGGGCAGAACATCCCCTCCAGGGTAGCCCCCGCACAGCTGCGCGGCCGGAAGGCGCCTCAGATGGCGGTGAGAACGCGCTACCCCCGGAAGCGCACGTCGACGGCGTCGCCGTGGGCCGGGAGCTGCTCCGCGTCGCTGAAGGCGCGCAGGCGCGCAGCGACGTCCGAGAGCCCCTCGCGGCCGTACCGGACGACCTGCTGCGGGCGCAGGAACGTCGCCGCCCCGAGGCCGGACGAGAAGCGCGCCTGACCGCCCGTCGGCAGCACGTGGTTCGACCCGGCGAGGTAGTCGCCGACGCTCACCGGGGAGAACGCGCCGAGGAAGATCGCCCCCGCGTCGCTGATGTCGGCGAGCACCGCATCGTCGTCGGCGGTCTGGATCTCGAGGTGCTCGGGTCCGTACAGGTTGCTGAACTCCGCCGCAGCCGCGAGATCGTCGACGAGCACGACGGCCGACTGCGGCGCGTCGAGCGCCGCCTGCGCGCGCTCCCGGTGGGGCGTCGCGGCGAGCTGCCGCTCGAGCTCGGCGACCACGGCCTCCGCGAGGGCGGGCGCATCCGTCACGAGGATGGCCGCCGCCAGCTCGTCGTGCTCCGCCTGGCTCAGGAGGTCGGCGGCGACGAACACCGGATCGGCCGAGTCGTCGGCGATCACGAGGATCTCGGTGGGACCCGCCTCCGCGTCGATGCCGACCACGCCGCGCACGAGGCGCTTCGCGGCGGCGACGTAGACGTTGCCGGGGCCCGTCACGACGTCGACGGCCTCGAGACCCGCGTCGGGCACGCCGTAGGCGAGGGCGCCGATGGCGCCGGCACCGCCCATCGCGAACACGTCGGCGACACCCAGGAGGCCCGCCGCCGCGAGGATCGTCGGGTGCACGCCCCCGCCGAACTCCGCCTGCGGGGGCGACGCGAGCACGACCGAGGCGACACCCGCGACCTGCGCCGGGACGACGTTCATGATGACGCTCGAGGGATAGACGGCCTTGCCACCCGGCACGTAGCAGCCCGCGCGACGCACGGGCTGCCAGCGCTGCTCGATGCGCGCATCCGGCCCGAGCTCCGTCACGGCCGGCGGCGGCACCTGGGCGGCCGAGGCACGACGCACGCGCGCGATGGACTCCTCGATCGCCGCGCGCACCTGCGGATCGAGGGCCTCCACCGCGGCCGCGATCTCGTCTGCCGCCACCCGCAGCCTCGCGGGACGCACGCGGTCGAACCGCTCGGACTGATCCAGCAGCGCCGCCGAGCCGCGCTCCCGCACGTCCTCGATGAGGGCGTGCGCGGCCTCCGATGCGACGGAGACGTCGACGCGGGCACGCGGGATGAGGGCACCCAGTTCGGCGCGGGTCGGACGGGTGCCACGGAGGTCGAGGGTCTGGATCATCGCGAGACAATGGTAGGTGCACCGGAATGACCGGATGGCGCGAGCGGTTGCAGGTGACGATGGAAGACAGCAGCGGACCCCGGATCGTCGACGACCTCTCGGCATTCAAGCTCGCGTTCCGGCGCCTCGCCGCCGGCGTGTCGGCGATCACGGCGCGCACGCCCGACGGGCGCCCCGTCGGCTTCACCGCGACGTCGCTCGCCTCGCTCGCCGCCGTCCCCCCGCTCGCGACGTTCAACATGGCACGCATCGCGAGCAGCTGGCCCGCCATCGAGCAGACGGATCACGTCATCATCCACATCCTCGGGGCGCGCAACCGCGACGTCGCGGCCCAGCTCGCAGGCGATCACGACAGGCGCTTCGACGGCGACCACTGGGCTCCCGGCCCGCTCGGCCTCCCCCTCCTCACGGACGTGCCGGCCTGGATGCTCGGGCGGATCGTGGGACGGTACCCCGTGCACGACAACGCGGTGATCGTCGTGCAGATCGAGGACGGCGGGCTCGGCGCGCCCGACGAGGCGATGCTCTACCACGAGCGCGAGTTCCTGCGCCCCGGCTCCCCCGCGTAGACCACTGACGCGCGGGAGATTCGGATCGGGCTTCCGAGTCGCGGGGTGTGGGAAGCCGCACGCGGGCTTACACAGCGGCCGGGGGTCGGATTCGGTTCGCGAGTCGCTGGCATCGGGACTGGCGGGAGCGCCCGTTCAGGGCGCGGGGGCATGCGACTCGCGAACCGAATCCGTCCCCCGACCGCGTCGGCCGCACGAGGTTCGTCGCGCTAGACGACGCAGTTGGGACCGAGGAGCGACTTGAGCTCGCCGTAGAGGTCGGCGGTGACGGAGACCGGGTAGGGGATCTCGAAGAGGCGCGCCGTGTCGCCGCGCACGAGGCGCAGCCTCACCTCGTTGTCGCCGCGGTGCCGGATGAGCACGTCGCCGAGTGCCGAGACGACCTCGGTCGTCGCGCGGTGCTCGGGCACCTGGATCACGAGCGGCCCGGATCCGAGGCTCTGCCCGGTGTCGGGCAGGAACATGCTCTGCGCGTGGAGGCCGATGCCGTCATCGCGCTGGCTGACGCGCGCGCGGATGACGGCGATGGTGTCGCTCGCGAGGCCGGGCGCGAACTCCTGATAGGTCTTGCCGAGGAACATGACGCTCACCTCGCCGCCGAAGTCCTCGACGGTCACGACGCCGTAGGGGTTGCCCGACTGCCGCGCGGTGCGGTGCTGCACGCTCGTGAGGAGCCCCGCGACGGTGACGGTCTCGCCGTCCTGGATGCTGTCGGAGGCGAGCAGCTCGCCGATGCCGATGGAGGCGTGCTTCGCGAGCAGCACCTCGAGGCCGTCGAGGGGATGCTCGGAGACGTAGAGGCCGAGCATCTCGCGTTCGAAGGCGAGCTTGTCCTTCTTCGACCACTCGGGGCGCTCGGGCACGTGGTCGACCGCGGCCGGCTCGTCCCACAGCGAGTCGAAGTCGAAGCCGACCTGGCCGTTGGCCTCGTTGCGCTTGACCGAGACGGCGGACTCGACGGCCTCCTCGTGGATCTCGATGAGCGCGCGGCGCGTGGTGCCGAGAGAGTCGAACGCGCCCGCCTTGATGAGCGACTCGATCGTGCGCTTGTTGAGGGCCGTGAGGGGCACCTTGCGCAGGAAGTCGTGGAAGGACGTGAACGCGCCCTTCTCCTCGCGTGCGGCGCGGATCTGATCGACGACGCCGAACCCGACGTTGCGGACGGCGCCGAGGCCGAAGCGGATGTCCTCGCCGACGGCCGCGAAGAATCCGATCGACTCGTTGACGTCGGGCGGCAGCACCTGGATCCCCATGCGGCGGCACTCGTTGAGGTACATGGCGAGCTTGTCTCGCGCGTCGCCGACGCTCGTGAGGAGCGCGGCCATGTACTCGGCCGGGTAGTGCGCCTTGAGGTACGCGGTCCAGTAGCTCAGCACGCCGTAGGCGGCCGAGTGGGCCTTGTTGAAGGCGTAGTCCGAGAACGGCAGCAGGATGTCCCACAGCGTCTTGATCGCCGTGTCGGAGAAGCCGCGCTCCTTCATCCCGGCGCTGAAGCCCTCGTACTGCTTGTCGAGCTCGGACTTCTTCTTCTTGCCCATCGCACGGCGCAGGATGTCGGCTTGGCCGAGCGAGAAGCCCGCCACGCGCTGCGCGATCGCCATCACCTGCTCCTGGTAGATGATGAGGCCGTAGGTGGTGTCGAGGATGTCCCTCAGCGGCTCCTCGAGCTCCGGGTGGATCGGCACGATCGGCTGCTGGCCGTTCTTGCGGAGCGCGTAGTTGGTGTGGGAGTTGGCGCCCATGGGACCTGGCCGGTAGAGCGCGATGACGGCGGAGATGTCCTCGAAGTTGTCGGGCTTCATGAGGCGAAGGAGAGCGCGCATGGGCCCGCCGTCGAGCTGGAAGACGCCGAGCGTGTCGCCACGGCCGAGCAGCTCGTAGGCTGCGGGGTCGTCGAGCTCGAGGTCTTCGAGCACGGGCCGGAAGCCGCGGTTCGCCTCGATGTTGTCGAGGGCGTCGTCGATGATGGTGAGGTTCCGGAGGCCCAGGAAGTCCATCTTGATGAGCCCGAGGGACTCGGCGGCCGGGTAGTCGAACTGCGTGACGATCTGGCCGTCCTGCTCGCGGCGCATGATGGGGATGATGTCGATGAGCGGTTCGCTCGACATGATGACGCCCGCGGCGTGCACGCCCCACTGGCGCTTGAGGCCCTCGAGTCCGCGCGCCGTCTCGAAGACCGTGCGCGCCTCCGCATCCGTGTCGAGGATGGCGCGGAAGTCCCCGGCCTCCTTGTAGCGCTCGTGCGCGGGGTCGACGATGCCGGAGAGCGGGATGTCCTTGCCCATGATGGCGGGCGGCATCGCCTTGGTGAGCTTCTCGCCCATCGAGAACGGGAAGCCGAGCACGCGACCGGAGTCCTTGAGCGCCTGCTTGGCCTTGATCGTGCCGTAGGTGACGATCTGCGCGACGCGCTCCTCGCCGTACTTCTCGGTGACGTAGCGGATGACCTCACCGCGACGACGCTCGTCGAAGTCGACGTCGAAGTCGGGCATCGAGACGCGGTCGGGGTTGAGGAAGCGCTCGAAGATGAGACCGTGCCGCAGCGGGTCGAGGTCGGTGATCTTCATGGCGTAGGCGGCCATCGATCCGGCGCCCGAGCCGCGGCCCGGGCCGACGCGGATTCCGTGATCCTTGGACCAGTTGATGAAGTCGGCGACGACGAGGAAGTAGCCGGGGAACCCCATCTGCGTGATGACGCCGACCTCGTAGTCGGCCTGCTTGCGCACCTCGTCCGAGATGCCATGGGGGTAGCGCTCGTGGAGGCCGCGCTCGACCTCCTTGACGAACCAGCTCTCCTCGGTCTCGCCATCCGGAACCGGGTAGCGCGGCATGTAGTTGGCGCTCGTGTTGAACTGCACATCGCAGCGCTCGGCGATGAGCAGGGTGTTGTCGCACGCATCCGGGTGATCGCGGAAGATCTGCCGCATCTGCGCGGGGGTCTTGAGGTAGAACTCCTGCGAGTCGAACTTGAACCGCTTCGGGTCGGCGAGGGTCGACCCCGACTGCACGCACAGCAGGATCTCGTGGGCCGACGCGTCGTGCGCGTGCGTGTAGTGGAGGTCGTTGGTGGCGACGAGCGGGAGGCCCAGGTCCTTCGCGAGCCGGACGAGATCCGTCATGACCCGGCGCTCGATGCCGAGGCCGTGATCCATGAGCTCGACGAAGAAGTTGTCCTTGCCGAAGATGTCGCGGAACTCGGCCGCTGCGTCCCGCGCGGCCTCGTACTGGCCGAGCCGGAGTCGGGTCTGCACCTCGCCCGACGGGCAGCCCGTCGTGGCGATGATGCCCCTGCCGTAGCTCTGCAGCAGCTCCCGGTCCATGCGGGGCTTGAAGTAGTAGCCCTCGATGGAGGCGAGGCTCGAGAGCCGGAAGAGGTTGTGCATCCCCTCCGTGTTCTCGGCCCACATCGTCATGTGCGTGTAGGCGCCCGATCCGGAGACGTCGTCCTCTCCCCCGTTGCCCCATCGCACGCGCGTCTTGTCGGTGCGGTGGGTGCCGGGCGTGAGGTAGGCCTCGGTGCCGATGATGGGCTTCACGCCCGCGTTGTTCGCCTGCGTCCAGAAGTCGAAGGCCCCGAAGTTGTTGCCGTGGTCGGTCACGGCGATCCCCGGCATGCCCTGCGCGGCGACCTCCTTCATGAGGTCGGACACGCGCGCAGCGCCGTCGAGCATGCTGTATTCGCTGTGCACGTGCAGGTGCACGAAGGAATCGCTGCTCGTCACGCCGTCTCCGCCTCGGACCGGACTCGTCGCGAGGTCCGGGCTTCCAGACTAATCGGCACGGAGGACGTCGAGGGCGTGCTGGAGGTCGTCGGGGTAGCGTGTCTCGAACTCGGCGTACTCACCCGTTCCCGGGTGCCTGAATCCGAGCTTCACGGCGTGCAGCCACTGCCGCGCGAGGCCGAGCTTCGCCGCGAGTGTCGGGTCGGCCCCGTACAGGATGTCGCCCACGCACGGGTGCCGCTGGGCGGACATGTGCACGCGGATCTGGTGCGTGCGCCCCGTCTCGAGGTGGATCTCGAGCAGGGTCGCGGCGCGCATCGCCTCGAGCGTGTCGTAGTGCGTGACGGCGTGCTTGCCGTCGGCGGTGACCGCGAACTTCCAGCTCGACCCGGGATGCCGCCCCACGGGCGCGTCGATCGTCCCCGAGAACGGATCGGGGTGCCCTTGGACGACGGCGTGGTAGATCTTGTCGACCTCGCGGTCGTGGAAGGCGCGCTTGAGCTCGGAGTAGGCTCGCTCGCTCTTCGCGACGACCATGAGGCCGCTCGTGCCGACATCGAGGCGGTGCACGATCCCCTGACGCTCGGCGGCGCCCGACGTCGCGATCCGGTAGCCGGCCCCCGCGAGGGCTCCCAGCACGGTCGGGCCGTCCCAGCCGGTCGCGGGGTGGGCGGCGACGCCGACGGGCTTGTCGATGACGACGATGTCGTCGTCGTCGTGCACGACGTGGAAGCCGGGCACGAGCTGGGGCACGACGGTCGGCTCGAGCTTGGGCGCCCACTCGACCTCGAGCCAGCCCGCGCGCACCCGGTCGGACTTCGCGAGCACGACGCCGTCGAGCCTCACGCCGCCCGCCTCGAGCACCTCCTGCGCGAAGGTGCGCGAGAAGCCGAGCAGCCGAGCGACGGCCGCGTCGGCGCGATCCCCGACGAGTCCGTCGGGGATCGGCATCCCGCGGCTCTCCATCAGTCCTCTCCCGTCACGCGCGCCCTCACTCGCCGGCAGCTGGCGGGGTCGGGACGCGCGAGATCGTCTCCGAGGCCCTCGTGCCGTCGAGGTGCACGCCTCGCAGGGTGAGCAGGAGGAAGAGACCCATGGCGGTGCAGATCGCGATGTCCGCGATGTTGAAGATCGCCGGGAAGCCCCACACGCGGATGAAGTCGATCACGTGCCCCTGGCCGAAGCTCGGCTCACGGAACAGGCGGTCGGTGACGTTGCCGAGGGCGCCGCCGAGCAGCAGGCCGAGCATCCACGCCCACGCCGGCGACTTGATCCGCTTCGCGAAGACGACGATCGCGACGATCACGCCGACGGCGACGATCGACAGGATCCAGGTGAACCCGCTCGCGAGGGAGAACGCCGCTCCCGAGTTCCGTACGAAGTGGAACTGCAGCACCTCGCCGAGGACGGGGACGGATTCGCCTTCCTCGAGGTTCGTGACGACGAGGAACTTGGCGAGCTGGTCGAGGGCGAAGATGCCTGCGGCGACGACGGCGAGCAGCACGAGGGCGCGCACGCTCACGCGCGCGCGCCCCGAGAGGTCCGGCGTGCCCTGGGGCTCAGTTGCCGCCAAAGCCGGGGAACTCGGTGTTGCGCTGCGAGTACGCGGGGTACTCGGGCTGCTGCGAGGACTGCTCGGGCTGAGGGGCCGGGAACTCGTTCGTGACCTGCGGGGCCGGGAAGCCCGCGTACGCGGGCGGGGCCGACGCGCTCACGGGCTGCGGTGCGGGAGCCTGGCTGAAGTCGCCGCCGTAGGCGGGCGCCGCGAACTCCTGGGGAGCCTGCTGATCGCCCGCGGGCGACTCGTAGGCGGGCGGGTTCTCGACCACCGGGGACTCGGCCGGGGCGCTCTCCACGACGGGAGCCTCGTACGAGGGCGCCTCGTAGCTCGGGGCCTCGTATGCCGGCGCGGCCGACGTCGGGGCGTCGTACACGGGAGCGGCGGAACCGAGGGCCGACTGCGTGGGCGCCTCGGGAGCCGAGATCGGCGCGGCCGACTCGAGCTCGCGGAGCTGACCCTCGATGTAGCCCTTGAGCTGCTCGCGGTACTCCGACTCGAAGATGCGCAGCTCCTCGATGCGACGCTCGAGTCCCGACTTCTCGGCCTCGAGAGCCTCGATCGCGGTGCGCTGCTGCGCCTCGGCCTCGGACACGAGACGTGCGGCCGTCGCGTGACCCTCGGCGACGAGCTGGTCGCGCTTCTCCATGCCCTCGCGCACGTGCTCCTCGTGGAGGCGACGGGCGAGCTGGAGCAGGTTGTTGGTGTTGCTCTGGTCCATCGACCCGTCCTGCGCGGTGGGGTCGGCCGCGGGCGCGGGCACCGGAGCGGCGACCGGGGCCGGCACGGGCGCGGGCGCGGCGACCGGGGCCGCGACGGGCGCGACGGATGCGGG
>JAEYVF010000047.1 GCA_023432005.1 Actinomycetes bacterium | reverse complement strand
GTGCCGCGGGAGGAGCGGTCACCGGCGGCGCGGGCGGCGCGGACGCGGGCGGCGTCACGGGCGGCGCCGTCGGGGCGGGCTGCTGCTCGCCCTGGGCGCCGAACCGGGAGGCGAGCCAGTCGCTCGCGTTCAGCTCATCGTCGTCGCGGGGTCGGTCGTTCATGGCCGAATGAGACTACTGGGGCTCGAGCCCGAGGTCGGAGAGGCGGATGGCGGCGAGATACGGGTAGCCCGCGGCCTCGATGCGCTCCTGCGCCTCGGTGGCGCGGTCGACGACGACGGCGACGGCCGCGATCTCGGCGCCGACCTTGCGAAGCGCCTCGATGGCCGTGAGCGGGGAGCCGCCCGTCGTGGAGGTGTCCTCGAGCACGACGACGCGCTTGCCCGCGAGGTCCGGTCCCTCGACCTGGCGGCCGCGTCCGTGATCCTTCGGCTCCTTGCGCACGACGAACGCGTCGTACGAGAGCCCGCGCGCGGCACCCTGGTGCAGCACGGCCGAGGCGATCGGGTCGGCGCCCATCGTGAGACCGCCCACCGCATCCACGTTGGGGATCTCGGCGAGCAGGTCGACCATGACCTGGCCGATGAGCGGGGCGACGCGGTGGTCGAGGCTCAGCTTGCGCAGGTCGATGTAGTAGCTGGCCTTCTTGCCGCTCGTGAGCGTGAAGTCGCCGTGGAACACGGCCTCGTTCGTGATGTGCTCGATGAGCTGGGTGCGGGCGTCGGTCACGGCCTCCAGCCTAGAGCGCGGCCCGCCCGATCACTTCGCGCGGCTTCTGCCGCTTGGCCCAGGCGCCGCGTCGCCCGCGACCCCGGTCAGAGCGTCACGCCCTCTCCCGCGGCGACGATGCGGTCCACGATCGACGAGGTGAGCGCCTCACGATCACGGATGACGCCCCGCGCGATGCGGGGCGCTCGGGATTCGTCGGCGAGCAGGCCCTCCATCCCGGGGTCCGTCTGCTCGGGTGACAGCACGCGCACCGCCACCTCCTCCCGGGAGAACAGCTCGGGCCGGATGAGCGTCATGGCTGCGACGGGGTCGTGCGGATTGCTCCAGTCCCTGTCGTGGAGCTCCCACCAGACGCCGATCTCCGCGACGAGCGCAGCTCCGAGGGGGCCGGCCGTGCCGATGCGAGCGACCTCCTCGGGCGAGATGCGCACCGTCCGCGTCGCGTCGAGGCCGACGGCCACGAGGTCGGCGCCGGCGCGGAGCACCCGGTCGGCGGCGACCCAGTCGCAGCGCAGATTGTGCTCGGAGGCCCGACCCTCGGCCGAGAAGTCACCGCCCATGATCGTGAGCGTGCGCAGCCTGCTCGCGAAGGCGGCATCCGCTTCGATCGCCGCCGCGATGTTGGTGAGCGGGCCCACGGCGAGCAGGTCGATCTCGCCGGGATGCGCGGCGACGGTCTCGACGAGCCACTCGACGGCGTCGAGCTCGGTCTGCACCTCCTCGCGCTCGAGCGCCTCGTGGAGCCTCCCCTCGTGACCCGGCCACCAGATGTCGCGCCCGGAGAGCGTGTGCGAGAGGCCCGGGATGACCGGCACCCCTGCACCGGCGTCGGCGAGGCGCATGAGGCGGCGGGCGAGGCGCGCGCGCAGCAGCGTGTCGCCGTGCACCGTCGTGATGCCGACGAGCTCGACCTCCGGCGAGCCGAGGAGCACGGCGAGGGCGAGGGCGTCGTCGACGTCGGTTCCGATGTCGGTGTCGAGGATGATGCGGCTCATCGTCCGTCCAGGCTGCCACACGTGCCCGCTAGCGTTGCCTCATGCGCATCGCCACCTGGAACATCAACTCGATCCGCACCCGTCACGCCCGCGCGATCGACTGGATGCTGCGCGAAGACGTCGACGTCGTCGCATTCCAGGAGATCAAGTGCAAGGAGGAGCAGTTCCCCTTCGAGGCGTTCCAGGACGCCGGCTACGAGGTCGTGCTGCACGGCCTCAGCCAGTGGAACGGCGTCGCCATCGCCGCACGCCACGCCATCACGGATGTCGAGGTCGGCTTCCCGGGTCAGCCCGGCTTCCTCAAGGGGCACGAGGGCCCGGATGTGCCGATCGAGGCCCGCGCGATCGGCGCGACCGTCGAGGGCGTGCGCCTGTGGAGCCTCTACGTGCCGAACGGCCGCGCGCTCGGCGACCCGCACTACGCCTACAAGCTCGACTGGCTCGCCACGCTCACGGCCGACGTGCGCGAGTGGCTGGCCGCCGACCCCGACCTCCCGCTCGCGCTCATGGGCGACTTCAACATCGCGCCCCTCGACTCCGACGTGGGCGACCCGTCGCTCATCCCGGGTCTCTCGACGCACATCTCGCCGCCCGAGCGCGAGGCGTTCGCGGCGCTCGAGTCGGCGGGCCTCACGGATGTCGTGCGCCCCATCCGTCCCGAGGGCTACACCTACTGGGACTACAAGCAGCTGCGCTTCCCGCGCAACGAGGGCCTGCGCATCGACTTCATCCTCGGCTCGCACGCCTTCGCCGAGCGCGTCGTCGACGCGTCGATCCACCGCGAGGAGCGCAAGGGCGACGGTCCGAGCGACCACGTGCCGGTCGTCGTCGACCTCGACCTGGGCGAGAGCGACGACGACGACCGCCCGATGATCTTCTAGCGGGCGGGGCGTCGAGCCTCAGGCGGCGGGGATCGCGGCGACCGCCTCGATCTCGACGAGCACGCCCGGGCGCGACATGGGCACGCCGATGACGGTGACGGCCGTGCGGGTCGTCCACTCGGCGGCGGATGCGGCGTACGCGTCGTTGGGGTCGACGCCCGTCGTGAGGTAGATCGTGAGCTTCGCGACGTGCTCGGGTCCTGTGCCCGCCTCGGCGAGCACGGCCTTGACGTTGCGGAGCGCCTGCTCGGTCTGGGCGCGCAGGCCCTTCAGCAGCGTACCCTCGCCGTCGATGCCGTTCTGGCCGCCGACGAAGAGCAGCGGGCCGGGCGGCACGATCATGCCCTGCGCGAAGGCGGGGCTCGTGACGAGCTGCGGCGGGTCGACGGGGGCGACGGTGTCGGTCATGCGGGCAGTCTGCTCCCGCCCACCGACGCCGTCCACCCCCAACGGCCCACCCGGCTGTCGAGCGGTGGCCTAGAGCCGCTGCCCGCCCGAGGCCTCGATGCGCTGGCCCGTGACCCACGACATCCGCGGGTCGAGGATGCCGGCGATCGCCGCGCCGATGTCGTCCGGATCGCCCACGTGGCCGAGTGCCACGGTCGCGTCGAGCGCCGAGCGCAGCTGCGGGTTGTCGCGCACGACGCCGCCCGAGAAGTCGGTGGCCGTCGCACCCGGCGCGATCGCGTTGACGCGGATGCCGCGCGGTCCGAGCTCCTGGGCGAGGTACCGCGTCCACACCTCGATCGCGCCCTTCACCGCCGAGTAGACGGATGCCGTGGGGTTCGCGATGAAGCGCGTGAGACCGGTCGAGACGTTGAGGATGGCGCCGCCGTCGGCGAGCAGCGGCGCGAGCTCCTGCGTGAGCAGCACGACGCCCGTGAAGTGCACGGCGACGAGCGAGTCGATCGTGGCCCGGTCGATCGTGCCGAGGGCCGTGGCGCCCGAGAAGCCCGCGTTGTTGACGAGCGCGTCGAAGCCGTCGCGCCCCCAGGTCTCGCGCAGCACGTCGCGCAGGCGCTCGGCGAAGACCGGGAACGAGTCCGGGTCGCTCGTGTCGAGCTGCAGCGCGACCGCCGTGCGGCGGCGGGAGGCGACGTCCGCGACGACCGCGGCAGCGGCATCCGCCTCGGAGCGGTAGGTGATGACGACGTCGGAGCCGGCGTCGGCGAGGGCGAGCGCGGCGGAGCGGCCGATGCCGCGCGAGCCGCCCGTGATGAGGGTGATGCGGGATGCGTTCATGGCACCCAGCGTCGGCGCCCCCCACGAGGGCAACCAGGCCCGGCTCATCGGGGGATCCGCGATCCCTGGCACGCCGCCGCGCCGCGGGCGAGGATGGCCGCATGGATCGCGAACAGCTCGCCGAGTTCCTGCGGCACCGCCGCGAGGCGCTGCACCCCGAGGACGTCGGGCTCTCGCGCGGGCCGCGCCGCCGCACGCCCGGCCTCCGCCGCGAGGAGGTCGCGCAGCTCGCGGGCATCTCGACCGACTACATGGGCCGTCTCGAGCAGGCGCGCGGTCCGCAGCCCTCGACCCAGGTGCTCGGCGCGCTCGCCCGCGCGCTGCGCTTCGGCGTCGACGAGCGCGACCACCTCTTCCGCCTCGCGGGGCACCCGGCCCCGGAGCGCGGCGCCGGCAGCACCCACGTCGCGCCCGCCCTGCTGCGCATCCTCGACCGGCTGGCCGACACCCCCGCCCAGGTCGTGAGCGAGCTCGGCGAGACGCTCGCCCAGACGGCGCCCGCGAAGGCGCTGCTCGGCGACATGGAGGCGCGCGAGGGTCTCGAGCGCTTCACCGTCTACCGCTGGTTCGCCGACCCGGGCTCGCGCGACGTCTACGTCGCGGGCGACCACCCGGCGCACGAGCGCGTGTTCGTCGCCGAGCTGCGTGCGGCATCCGCCCGCTCCGGCGAGCGCTCGCGCGCGGCCGAGGTCGTGCGTGCGCTGCTCGAATCGAGCCCCGAGTTCGCGGAACGATGGGCCGAGCAGGAGGTCGCGGCGAAGCACCCCCGCGCGAAGCGCTTCGCGCACCCCGAGCTCGGGGAGTTCACGCTCGACTGCCAGACCCTGCTCGACACCGACACGGGGCAGCGGCTGCTCGTGTTCACCGCGGCGCCCGGCGGCCCCGACGCCGAGAAGCTCGCGCTGCTCGCCGTGATCGGCACGCAGAGCTTCGCGGCCGGCTGACCCCGCTGTCGCTACGGTGGAGCCGCGGGCGACGGCGCCCGCAGGACCTGGGGGGTCGTGGTGAAGAAGGCGCTGCGGATCGTCGGCATCGTGCTCGGGGTGCTCGTGCTCGCGTTCGTGGGCCTCGTCGTGCACTTCCTCTACCTCGGTGACGAGTCGGCGAGGCACCAGGCCGAGCGGATGGAGCAGTTGCGCGCCGCCGACATCGCTCCCACCGCATCCGGCGACACCCACGAGTTCGACGAGCTGCCGTTCGACGAGCTGCAGGTCATCGCCACCCACAACAGCTACGTGATTCAGCCGACGTGGCTGCAGACCGAGGTGATCCGCCTCGTCGAGCCCGCCGAGGCGCCCGCGCTGCAGTACGAGCACGCGAGCCTCACCGAGCAGCTCGACGCGGGCATCCGCAGTTTCGAGCTCGACATCCGCTGGGACGGCTCCGGCTTCACGATGAGCCACGTGCCGCTCGTCGCGAACCGGGCGACCGCGACCGACTTCGGCCAGGCCCTCGAGGAGATCGCGCTGTGGTCGGAGCGGAACACCGACCACCTGCCGGTCAGCGTCATGGTCGAGGTCAAGAGCGACTACATGTTCCTCGACCCGCGCCTGCGCGACTTCGACGCGGATGCCGCGGCCGCCCTCGACGAGCTCGTCGCCGAGGCGCTCGGCTCGCGGCTCTTCGCACCCGACGACCTCGACGGCGGCGAATGGCCGATGGTCGGCGAGCTGCGCGACCGCGTGCTGCTCTACTTCGGGAACAACGAGGACGTGCGCGAGGTCTACCTCGACGACCACCCGGGCCTCGAGGGCCGCAGCCTCTTCACGTCGTCGCAGACGGGCGAAGCGGATGCGCGCTTCGCGATCGTCGACGACCCCACCGACCCGCTCGTGGCGAAGCTCGCGGCGCAGGGCGTCATCGTGCGCACACGCGCCGACGCCGAGCTCGTCACGAGCGCGGCGCGACTGGCGGATGCCGTGGCCTCCGACGCGCGCATCGTCTCGACCGACTTCCCGCCCTCCGAGCCGCAGGAGGGCACCGACTACGTCGCCGTCTTCCCCGGCGGCACTCTCGTGCGCGCCGTCCCCTGACGTCGATAGTTCCCAGCCCGCGGATTACGGGATGTTGCACCCCGTGTCGTCGTATTGCACCCCGCATCGACGGGGGCGCGGTGACCGGGGAGCATGACGAGGCAACCCCGTCGTCGACCCCGAGAGCACCACCCATGAGCATCGCGACCAGCCCATCCACCCTCGCCCGAACGCCGTGGTCGGGCACCGCATCCGCCGAGGAGCTCGCGCACTGGCGCACCGTCGCCGAGCGCGTCGCCGACGAGCTGCGGCCCGGCGCCCTCGAGCGCGACCGCACGGGCGACCCGCGCGAGGCGCTCGAGGTGCTGCGCGCATCCGGGCTCGCGAACCTCGTCGTGCCGACCGAGAACGGCGGCCACGGCGCGCACTGGGAGACGGCGTTCGACGTCGTCCGCGCGGTCTCGCGCGCCGACGCCTCGCTCGGGCAGATCCTCGGCTACCACTACCTCAACCAGGCGTGCGTCGCGTTCTACGGCGAGCCGCAGGGCCGCGAGCGCTGGTACCGCACCTCCGCCGAGAAGCACCTCTTCTGGAGCGACGCCTTCAACCCCGTGAGCCCCGACCTCTCGTTCGTCGCCGACGGGGACGGCTACCTGCTGAACGGCGTCAAGCGCTTCGCGACGGGCGCCGCCGCGACCGACGTCGTCATCTCGGGCGCGATCGCCGAGGGCGGCCGCTACGACGGCGAGCTCGTCGTGTTCGCGTTCGAGTCGGGCCGCGCGGGCGTCGAGCACCCCGACGACTGGGACCACCTCGGCCAGCGCGCCTCGGCCAGCGGCTCCATCCGGTTCACGGATGTGCGCATCGCCGAGGCGGACGTCATCGGCGTGGACCGCGACGAGCCCTTCGCGTCGCTCGTGACGCCGGGCGTGCAGCTGCTGCTCGCGAACGTCTACCTCGCGGGTGCGCAGGCGGCCCTCGAGAAGGCCCGCGAGCTCGTGCTCGTCCGACCGAACGCGTGGTTCCTCGCGGGCGTCGAGCGCTACGCCGACGACCCGACCGTGCACCGCGTGCTCGGGGAGCTCGTCGCGCAGACGGTCGCCGTCGAGGCTCTCGCCGACAGGCTCGCGCGCCGCTTCGACGAGGCGGTCGCGCTCGGCGCCGACACGACCGCCGAGGACCGCGGCCGCATCGAGGTCGAGTTGGCCGCGCTCAAGGTCGCCTCGACACGCGCGGCGCTCGAGGTGACCTCGCGTGTGTTCGAGGTGACCGGCGCATCCGCGACCGCGAACCGCATCGGGCTCGACCTGTTCTGGCGGAACGTCCGCACCTACACGCTGCACGATCCGGTCGACTACAAGTCGATCGAGGTCGGCGCCCACTATCTCGACGGCCGCCTGCAGCCCGTCTCGCTGTACACCTGATGGCCGGCCTCGACGAGGCGATCGCCCGCATCCGTGAGGGTGCCGTCGATCGCGAACGCGAACGCGTGCTGCCGTTCGAGCAGCTCGACTGGCTGCGCGAGGCGGGCTTCCCCGCGCTGCGCGTGCCGACGGATGCGGGCGGAGCCGGTGCCGACGTCGTCGCGCTCGCCGCGGCGCTCATCGACCTCGCCGCCGCCGACCCCAACGTGCCGCAGGCGCTGCGCGGCCACCTCGCCTTCGTCGAGGACCGCCTGTGGGCGCCCGACGGACCGGACCGCGACCGCTGGCTCGCGCGCTTCGCCGCGGGCGAGCTCGTGGGCAACGCGGTCACCGAGATCGGCAATGTCACGCTCGGCGCCGTCTCCACCCGCCTCGACACCACCGACGGCGGTTACGCGATCACGGGCAAGAAGTACTACACGACCGGCAGCATCTTCGCCGACTGGATCGACGCCAACGCCGTGCGCCCCGACGGCGTCGAGGTCGCCGCGCTCGTGCGCCGCGAGCAGCCGGGCGTGACCGTCACCGACGACTGGGACGGCTTCGGCCAGCGCCTCACGGGCAGCGGCACGACGGTGTTCGAGGGCGCGCACGTCGACGCCGCCGACGTCTTCGACTTCGCCGACCGCTTCCCGTATCAGACGGCGCTCTACCAGCTCGTGCTCGTCGCGGTGCTCGCGGGCATCGCGCAGGAGGCCGAGCGCGACGCGGTGCACGAGCTGCGCACGCGCGCACGCGTCTACAGCCACGGCGCCGCATCCGAGAGCCGCCGCGACCCGCAGCTGCTCGAGGTGATCGGACGCCTCTCGGCGACGACCGCGGCCACGCGCGCGATCGCGCTCGACGCCGCCCGCGCCGTGCAGGAGGCGGCGGATGCGCGCGGCGCCGACCCCGCGACCGTCGCCGCCCGGAAGCGCGACGCCGAACTGGCCGTCTCACGCGCCCAGGTGACCGTCACGGAGCTCGCCCTGCGCCAGGCGACGTCCCTCTTCGACGTGCTCGGCGCATCCGCCACGAGCTCCGCACGCGACCTCGACCGGCACTGGCGCAACGCCCGCACGGTCGCCTCGCACAACCCCGTCGCGTTCAAGGCCCGCATCGTGGGCGACGCCGTCGTCAACGACGCCGAGCCGCCCTACGAGTGGTACGTGGGCGTTCCGCCGAAGGGGGTCGCGTCGTGAGCGAGATCATCCTCAACGCGTTCAGCATGAACACCCCGAACCACCTCTCCTCGGGGCTCTGGCGCCACCCGCGCGACCGCTCGCGCGGCTACCGCACGCTCGACCACTGGCTCGACCTCGCGCGCACGCTCGAGGCCGGCGGCATCGACGTGCTGTTCCTCGCCGACGTGCTGGGCGTCTACGACGTCTACGGCGGATCGCCGGATGCCGCATTGCGGGCCGGCGCGCAGGTGCCGGTCGGCGACCCGCTGCAGCTCGTGCCGGCCATGGCATCCGTCACCGAGACCCTCGGGTTCGGCGTGACCGCCTCGGTGTCGTTCGAGCACCCGTTCCCGTTCGCGCGGCGCATCTCGACCGCCGACCACCTCACGAACGGCCGCATCGGCTGGAACGTCGTCACCTCCTACCTCTCGAGCGGCGCACTCAACCTCGGCGTCTCGGGGCAGGTCGCGCACGACCGCCGCTACGACATCGCCGACGAGTACCTCGAGGTCTGCTACCGGCTGTGGGAGGGATCGTGGGCCGACGACGCGGTCGTCGCGGATGCGGCATCCGGCGTCTACGTCGACCCCGCGCGCGTGCGTCCTATCGACTTCGCGGGCGAGTTCTTCCGCGTGCCGGGCATCCACCTCGCGGAGCCCTCGCCGCAGCGCACGCCCTTTCTCTTCCAGGCGGGCGCGTCGCCGCGCGGCCTGCGGTTCGCCGCGCGTCACGCCGAGGCCGTGTTCGTGGCGGCCCCGAGCGACGCCGTGCTCGCGAAGCAGGTGGCCGCGGTGCGCGCCGCAGTCGCCGACGCGGGGCGCGACCCCGACAGCGTGCCCGTCATCAACCAGCAGACGGTGATCCTCGCCGAGACGGATGCCGCCGCCGAGGCGCTCTACCGCGACTACCTCGAGTGGGCCGACCCCGTCGGCGCCGCAGTGCTGCTCTCGGGGTGGACGGGCATCGACTTCTCGAGGCTCGACCCGGATGCCCCGCTCGCCGCCCAGGGCAGCGACGCCATCCAGTCGGCCGTCGACGCCTTCACCGCCGCCGACCCGAGCCGCGTCTGGACGCCGCGCGAGATCGCCGACTACGCGCGCATCGGAGGCGACGGCCCCGTCGTCGTGGGCTCGCCCGAGACGGTCGCCGACGTGCTCGAGCGCACCGTGGAGACGACGGGCGTCTCGGGCTTCAACCTCGCCGCGACCGTCGCGCCCGAGGGCTGGGAGCAGCTGACGGGCCTGCTCGTGCCCGAGCTCCGCCGCCGCGGCCGACGACCCGAGGCGCCCCGCGGAGGCACGCTCCGCGAGAAGCTCTCGGGCCGCGGAGCGCGCCTCTCCGACGACCAAGTCGGGGCCTCGTTCCGCCACACGGCGTAACCCAGACGACACGCTCCGTAACGCTTCGTCGCAGCCCGTCACACAGCATCCGCCGAGCCCGGATGCCGCGGTAGCGTGCCGCATCCGCGTCGCGGAGAACCCCACGCCATCCGGCAGAGAACCCCGAAGGAACCACCATGACCACGACCACCACGCGCCCGGCCGAGCCGACCGCCGCCGGGGGCGACGGCGCCCCCGAGCGGGCCGCCGTCGGCAAGCTCCGCGGCTCGCTCGGCGTCGCCAGCATCGTCTTCATCGTCGTCGCGGCGGCCTCGCCGCTCGGCGTCATCGGCGGCCCCGTGCCGCTCGGCATCGCGTTCGGCAACGGCGCGGGCTTCCCGACGACCTACCTCGTGGTCACGGGCGTGCTGCTGCTCTTCGCGGTCGGCTTCACCGCCGCGACGCCTTATGTGCGCAGCGCCGGCGCGTTCTACGCGTACGTCGACAAGGGCATCGGACGCGGCGCGGGCCTCGGCACCGCCTTCTCGGCGCTGCTGTCGTACCTCGTGCTCGAGGCGGGCGTCTTCGGCCTGTTCGGCCCGGGCCTCGACAGCCTCCTGCAGTCCTACGGCCTGCCGGCGGTGCCGTGGTGGGCGTACGCGGCGGTCGGCTTCGTCATCGTCTCCGTGCTCGCGTACTTCAACATCGAGCTCTCGGGCCGCGTGCTCGCCGTGCTGCTCATCGGCGAGGTGCTCATCGTGCTCGCCCTCGACGCCGCCGTCATCTTCTCCGGCGGCGGCCCCGAGGGCTTCTCGAACGGCCTCGTCGACCCCGCCGCGATCGTGTCGGGCGCGCCCGGTTTCGCGATCCTCTTCGCCATCCTGAGCTTCATCGGCTTCGAGGCCACCGCGGTGTTCCGCGACGAGGCGAAGGACCCCGACCGCACCATCCCGCGGGCCACCTACATCGCCCTCATCTCGATCGGCGTCTTCTACGCGATCTCGAGCTGGGCGCTCATCAGCGGCGTCGGGCAGAGCGCCGTCGTCGAGGAGGCCGCGAACAACCCGGGCGGCATCCTCGCCGGCACGACCGAGCGGTACCTCGGCACGGTCGGCGGCCACATCATCCAGGTGCTCTTCGTCACGAGCCTCTTCGCGTGCATCCTGTCGTTCCACAACATCTCGACGCGCTACTTCTACTCGCTGGCCCGCAAGGGCGTGCTGGCCCGGCCGCTCGGGATCGCGCACGAGCGTCACGGCTCGCCGTCGCGTGCGTCGATCGTCACCGCGACGATCGTCGGCGCGCTCACGGTCGTGGCCGTACTGCTGCAGCTCGACCCGATCACGCAGTTCTACACGTGGCTCGGCGGCATCTCGTCGGTCGGCTTCGTGCTGCTGCTCGTGCTCACGACGGCGTCGGTCATCGGCATCTTCCGCAAGGAGCAGCACGAGGTGAGCCTGTGGCGGCGCCTCGTGGCGCCCCTGCTCGCGCTCATCGCGCTGCTCGGCTTCCTCGCGGTGATCCTGCTCAACCTCCCCGTTCTCGTCGGCGAGGAGAGCTACGGTCCGTTCTCGATCGGCGTGCTCGTGCTGCTCGCGCTCGCGTTCGTCGCGGGTCCGATCGTCGGACGGTTCCGCAGGGCCGCCGCTCTCGACTGAACCGGCCCTGGCCACCGGGGGGCACGTCGCCTAGTCTGGCGGCGTGCCCCCCGCCGTCGTGGTCCCGGGTGCGACGCTCTCCTACGACGTCGCAGGGCCACCCTCTGCGCCCGCCGTCGTGTTCGTGCACGCGGGCGTCGCGACGCGGACGATGTGGGACCCGCAGTTCGAGGCGCTCGCCGACGACCACCGCGTCGTGCGCTACGACACCCGCGGGTTCGGGGAGTCGCCGGGCGAGGCCGTCGAGTACTCCGAGACCGACGACCTGCTGCGCGTGCTCGACGCGGCCGAGGTCGAGCGCGCCGTGCTCGTCGGGGCCTCGCGCGGCGGCCGCTTCGCGCTCGACGCGGCCCTCGCGCATCCCGATCGCGTCACGGGGCTCGTGCTCATCGGCGCGAACCCGAGCGGCATGACCGACGACGGCATCCAGTACACCCCCAACGAGCTCGAGCTCGAACGGGCGATGGACGAGGCGGAGGCCGCCGAGGACGTCGACGCGCTCGTGCGCATCGAGGTGCAGCTGTGGGATCTCGGCCCCGACCGCGACACCGACGAGGTCGACCCCGCGTTCGTCGAGCGCGCGATCGAGCTCAATGTGGGCGCCGCGCACTGGGGCTTCGCGGGCACGGCGACACCGCCCGCGCATCCCGCCGTCTTCCGCCTCGACGAGGTCGCCGTGCCGTCGCTCGTCGTCATCGGCGACCACGATGTGACGGATGCGAAGGTCGCCGCCGAGCTGATGCTCGCCGGCATCCCGGGCGCGGAGGAGTGCCGCTTCCCCGACTCGGCGCACCTGCCGAGCGTCGAGCACCCCGAGCGCTTCACCGCGATGCTGCGCGACTTCCTCGCGCGCCACCACCTCTGACGCCCCCTTCGCTGAGTGGTCGGTTGCTGGCCCTAAACCGACCGAATGAGGCCAGAAACCGACCGGTCAGCGGAGGGTGACTCGCGCCCCGGGGCGGCTCAGGCGGCGAGGAGCGCCGCCACGACGATGATCACGGGGAGCGACAGCAGGGTCGAGAGCAGCACGGCGTCACGCGCGAGCACCTCGCCGCGCCGGTACCGCTGCGCGTAGTTGAAGACGTTCTGCGCCGTCGGGAGGGCCGCGAGCACGACCGCGACGAACAGGTCGTGCCCCTCGAGCCCGAACAGGAATCGCGCCGCCGCCCACGCCACCACGGGCATGAGGGCGAGCTTGAGCGCGACCGCGAGCACGACATCCCGCCGCGACCCCGGCGCGTCGAGCAGCTTGCGGCCGTGCAGCGACATGCCGAAGTTGATGAGGATGATCGGCACGGCCGCCGCCCCGACGAGCTCGAACGGCGCGAGCACGGGCTCCGGCAGCTCGATGTCGGCGAGCGCCACGACGAGGCCCAGCACCGAGCCGATGATGAGCGGATTCCGCACGGGCTGGCTCAGGATCCGGCCGAGCGACGCGCGCCCCGATGTCGTGACGTCGAGCACCGTGAGCGCGATCGGCGCGAACACGATGAGCTGCAGCAGGATCACGGGAGCCGACGCGGCCGCGTCGCCCACGACATACGCCGCCACCGGGATGCCGATGTTATTCGCGTTGAGGTACCCGGATGCGAGGGCGCCGATCGTCGCATCGGGCACCTTCCGGCGCCACACGACGAGCGCGACGACGAGGAAGACCGCCATCGGAACGAGCGCGGCCACCGCGGCGACCGGCAGCTGGCGCGAGAACAGCGCGTGCAGGTCGGCCTCGGCGAGCACCGTGAAGAGCAGCGCGGGCGACAGCACGAAGAACGCGAGCCGGCTGAGCACCTGGTGGGCCTCCGGCCCGATGACGCGGAAGCGCGCGACGAGGTAGCCCGTGAGGATGACGACCGCGATGATCGCGAAACCGATCAGCACGCCGCCCACGCCGCCAGCCTACGGTCCGCCCCGGCCGCGATCGCGCGAGTACGATTCCCGCCATGTCGCGCACCGAGAACGCCCCCGTCGACCACGACGCTGCAGCCGCCCTCTGGGCGGAGTACGCGGCCGCGCATCCGGAGACGGCGCTCGACACCGAGCCGCCGTCGGTCGAGCAGTTCGGCGACCACCCCGAGCTCACGGACGAGCTGCTCGGCCTCGTGCTCAACGGGCCCAAGCGCGCGACCGCGGGCCTCGTCGCCGAGTACCTCGCGGATGGGCAGCCGCTGCCCCGCGTCGGCAGCCACTGGATCGCGTGCGACTCGACGGGCGCCCCGCGCGCCATCCTGCGCAGCACCGAGCTGCGGATCGGGCCGTTCACGAGCGTCGACGAGCGCTTCGCGTACGACGAGGGCGAGGACGACCGCACGCTCGAGTCGTGGCGCGCCGGCCACAGCCGCTACTGGACGCGCGCGGGCGAGCGCCTCGGCTTCACGTGGACCGAGCACATGGACATCGTGTTCGAGCGCTTCGACGTGGTCTGGCGCTCGGAGGGCTGAGCCACCAGACCGCGTCGCCGTTCACTCCGCGGCGGGCGGCGTGTAGAGGTTCACGAGAGTGCCGTCGGGGTCGCGCACGATGGCCGATCGGTTGCCCCACGGCATGACGGTCGGCTCGAGCACGACTCCGGCGCCCAGCTGCCGGGCGCGCGCGACGGCCGCCTCGACGTCGTCGACGAGGAACTCCACGATGACGGTCGATCCGCTCCCGGGCCGGGGCGCGGCATCCGGGAACGCGGCCGTCGTCGACACGTGGCCGATCGCTCGACTGGGTGGCGGCCGCCATCGCCGCCGTCGACCGGCCGTTCGCCATCGAGCAGCCCGCCGAGCTCACGGCATCCCTCGCCGCGCCCTGACCGGCCGAAAACTGTTCAGACCTGCGCGGAATCGTGCGTGGACGCAAGAAACGAGCGCCGTTTGCACCCCTCCGCACAACCTTCGTTCCTAGGCTCGAACGCGAGAGGAGGCGCCATGACCACGATCGCCCAGTCCCCGTCCATCATCGGAGAACCCGAGGTCGTCGAGGACGCCTCGACCGCCGAGCAGAGCGCCGCGTGGGCGCAGCTCAAGCAGGCCGCGACCGCCATCCAGGCCCTCCAGGCCACGGACGGCTCCGTGCCGTCCGAGGCGGATCACGCCGCGGCGAGCCGCCACGTGGCCACGATCGTCTCCGCCATCCGCGCCCTCGCGCCCGCCTTCCCGCATGACGCCGCCTACCTCGCGGCGCTGCCCGGCGACTTCGCGAAGTGGGAGGAGGGCGGCTTCGGCGTGCCCGACTTCCTCGACTCGCTCGTGGCGTTCGACCCGGCGAACCACCGCGTCGACGGCCTGCGCCACCTCGTCGTGTTCCCGATGTACACGCAGAACGGATCGACCGACCGCCACATCGAGGCACTCATCGTCGAGGTGATCTGGCCGGAGTTCATCGAGCGCCTCGAGGCCGAGCGCTACGGCAACAGGCTGTTCGTCTCGCTGCGGTTCATCGACTTCACCCCGGGCTACGACACCAACTCGGCCGTGCTGTTCCCCGAGACCGTCGCGATGCGCGAGATCCCCGCCTTCACCTGGGGCGCCATCTTCCAGGACCGCGAGGCCGCGCGCTTCCGCGTCGTCACCGAGGCCGCCGCCGACATCACGAAGCTCGAGCTGCTGCCCTCGCAGCAGGCGCTCATCGCCGACCAGCACCTGGCGGAGGAGGTCTTCGTGATGTGGGACCTCATCCACGACCGCGCCCACATGCGCGGCGACCTCCCGTTCGACCCGTTCATGATCAAGCAGCGGATGCCGTTCTTCCTCTACTCGCTCGAGGAGCTGCGCTGC
>JAEYVF010000020.1 GCA_023432005.1 Actinomycetes bacterium | reverse complement strand
GCCTCTCTGGGAGCAGGAGGCGGTGGCCTCCGGCGTCGCGCACGCGCTGAGCCTGCTGCTCGACGAGGCCGGCTGGGGCGTCATGTGGCGCACGGGCCACTACACGCGCTCGGGGGCCGTGCACCGCGCCCACGGGCTGGCACCCGACGAGCAGCTGCTCGGCTGGCTCTACGTGGGCTCGAAGCCCGAGAAGAAGAGCGGCAAGCGCAAGCCGATCGCCGCGGGGAAGCATCTGTCGAGCCTCTGAGGCCCGGAGCGCGTCACGACCTCCCGGCCGCCTCGAGGATGAGGTCGGCGATCTCGCGCGGGTGGGTCACCATCGCGAGGTGCCCGCTGTCGAGCTCGATCGTGCGCGCCCCCATCCGGTCGGCGAGGAAGCGCTCGAGCTCGGGCGAGGTCGTCCGGTCGTTCCGCGAGACCGAGTAGAACGTGGGCTTGTCGTGCCACGCGGCGTGCGTCGTGCGCGAACCGAAGAGCCCGTCGGAGATCGGACCCTGCACCGCGTAGAGCGCGCGGGCCCGGCGCTCGTCGACGCCGTTCGCGAAGTCGTTCAGGAACGCGTCCTCCGACAGCTGCGCGTAGCCGTCGGCGTGCACGAGGCCCGCCGAGGCGGGAGGGGTCGGGAATCGCGCGGCGAGCGCGCCGTAGTCCTCACCGACATCGGGAGCGCGGGCGGCGACGTAGACGAGTGCCGAGACCTTGTCGTCGCCTCCCGTCTCCGAGATGACCGTGCCCGCCCACGAATGTCCGGCGAGGACGACGGGGCCCGTCGCCCGGGCGAGGGTGCGGCGGGTGGCCGCGGCATCCTCCTCGAGCGTCGTCAGGGGGTTCTGCACGGCGAGGACCTCGAGGCCCGCGTCGAGCAGGAGGGGGATGACGTCGCTCCACGAGGATCCGTCGGCGTAGGCGCCGTGCACGAGCACGACGCTCTCGGCGCGGGGGGTGGCGCTCATGGTGGTGCTCCCTTCTTCGGGCGGCACCGGGATGCGCGCCGGGATGCTGCCCTCAGCCTGCCGTGCGCGGCGGCCGGGGCGCTACCCCGGAGATGCGCGCCGCTCAGGCGGTGCGGTGCCCGGGACGACGGATCGACGCGATGCCCACCGCGACGACGGCGAGTGCGGCGCCTCCCACCGTCGCGACGTCGACGCGCGCGTCGCCGACCGGCAGGAGCACGTCGAGCAGCACGGCGACGGTGAGCTGACCGGCGATCGCGGCGAGCGTGTAGAGGAGCACGCCCACGAGGGGGACGATCGCGGCCGCACCCGCGATGAAGATGATGCCGAGCAGCCCGCCCGAGTAGAGCCACGGCGCGGTGGGGAACGCGGCGGGCGATCCGACGATCGCGACGTCGACCGCTGCGGCGATGGCGAGCACGAGGGTTCCCGCGAGGAAGCTCACGAACGTCGCACTCAGCACCGACCCGGCCGCCCCGCGAAGCTGCCCGTTGGCGGCCTGCTGCCACGAGGTCGCGATCCCTGCGACGAACGGCAGCACGAGCAGCCACCACGGCACATCTCCCGCCAGGCGACCCGACACAGCCCACACCACGGCCGCGACGGCGAGCAGCGCGCCCGCGAGCCGCGGCGCCGTGAGCGCCTTGGGCGGCATCGTGCCGAGCCCCCGGCGATCGACGATGAGCGAGCCGACGGTCTGCCCACCGACGATCGCGACCGAGAAGAGCGCGACGCCCACGACAGCGGCGGTGAGCCCCTGCGACGTCACCATGAGCGCGCCCGCTGCGCCCCCGACGAGGAACCAGGGCGACATCCGCCTGTCCCGCACGGCGTCGCGGATGCGACCGAGGCCCCGCCGCCCGGGTCGCCACACGAGGAGCGCGAGCGCGCACGCGACCGCGCCCGAGCCGAACGAGATGAGGGCCGCGAGGATGCCGTCGCCGAGCTCGTGGGCGAGCTCGCCGTTGACGCGCGACTGCGCCGCCATGAACCCCCCGACGATGACCGCGCCGATGACGGCAGCCGTCGTGACGAAGGGGCGCAGCGCGTGGTCGTGCGGCATGCCCCTCCGTTCCCGTGGAGCCTCCTGTCGGATTCGAACCGACGACCCTCGCTTTACAAGAGCGATGCTCTGGCCAACTGAGCTAAGGAGGCGACAGGAACCCAGCCTACGGGGCCGGGGTGTCGGACGGGCTCGGCGTGGGGGTCGAGGTGAAGTTGTCGCCCGCGGCACCCGCCACGAACTGGGCGAGCTCCTTCGCGTCGAAGTCCTTCGTGTACTGGAATCGCTTGCCGTCGACGATGATCGTGGGCGCCGTCGTGATCGCCGGGATGTCGGCGTTCGGGATGGGGCCGTTGAGCGCGCGGACGGTCGCCGCCTGCACCCACGACGCGAACCGCTTCTTCTCGATGCAGGTCTTGATCTTGGAGCGGTCGCTCGCACCGGCCTTGACGGCACGCGCGAGCAGCTCCTCGTCGGTGAGGCCCTCGGACCCCTCCTCGGGCTGGTCGGCGAAGAGCGCGGCGTGGAAGTCGAAGAAGGAGTCGGGCGAGTACTCGGCGACGCACGCGGCGGCGTTGGCCGCGCGCAGCGAGTACTGGGTGCCCGCCGACTTCGTGGTGAGAAGCGCGATCGGGTGGATCTCGAGCGTGGCGGCTCCGGAGGAGACCCACGTGCGCAGCTGGTCGGCGTTGTTCGCCTCGAAGGTGCCGCAGTTGGCGCACAGGTAGTCGACGTAGATGCGGATGTCGATGACGCCCGGCTCGGTGGCCACCGCCGGCACGGGGGTCGCGCTCGGCGAGAGGCCCGGCGTGCGCACGGCCTTGAGCTCGGCGCCGATCTTGATGCCGTCGCTCGCCATGTTGAGCGGGCCGCGCGCGGGCGCCTGGTTCATCGAGATGAGGGTGACCGCGACGATCGCGATGACGACGAGCGCGCCGCCCAGGATGCCGAGCTGGAGCACGAGCCGGCGGCGGCGCTCCTGCTTGCGGTGCAGGGTGCGCAGTTCGCGGGCGCGTTCCTTCGCTGCAGCCCGGGCATCGTTGCCGCCGGGCTCCGGGCGATCGGACTCGCCGTAGGTCATCGGTCCTCGTTCTCGGGTGTGGGAGCGCGATCGGAAGACTACGACGCGCAGGTACGCGGACGCCAGTCGCGTCCGGGCCTCGATGCTAGGCAGCCAATCTGGGAACCTTCCGGATGCTGGCTGGGCACGGCGGCGTCCCGCCCCTATGCCATACTGAGCGGAATCGTCGGCACCGCCGCCGGCGATCTTCCATTCACTACGGATCGTCCGGCACGTACCTGCCGGTGAAGGAGAACGAACGATCATGGCATCCGTCACTTTCGACAAGGCCACGCGCATCTATCCCGGCTCGACCCGCCCCGCGGTCGACGCGATCGACCTGCAGGTCGATGACGGCGAGTTCCTCGTGCTCGTCGGCCCCTCCGGCTGCGGCAAGTCCACGACCCTGCGCATGCTCGCGGGCCTCGAGGAGGTCAACGACGGCCGCATCCTCATCGGCGACCGCGACGTCACCGACGTGCCGCCGAAGGACCGCGACATCGCGATGGTCTTCCAGAACTACGCGCTCTACCCGCACATGACCGTCGCCGAGAACATGGGCTTCGCGCTCAAGATCGCCGGTGTCGGCAAGGAGGAGCGTGCCGCTCGCGTGCTCGAGGCGGCGAAGCTCCTCGACCTCGAGCCCTACCTCGGCCGCAAGCCGAAGGCCCTCTCGGGTGGTCAGCGTCAGCGTGT
Organism: Actinomycetes bacterium; assembly: GCA_023432005.1. Classification (GTDB taxonomy): domain Bacteria; phylum Actinomycetota; class Actinomycetes; order Actinomycetales; family Microbacteriaceae; genus Homoserinibacter. The sequence goes on along the minus strand of JAEYVF010000020.1, from coordinate 59,823 downwards.
CGCCATGGGCCGCGCGATCGTGCGTCAGCCCCAGGTGTTCCTCATGGACGAGCCGCTGTCGAACCTCGACGCGAAGCTCCGCGTTCAGACCCGTACGCAGATCGCGTCGCTGCAGCGTCGTCTCGGTGTCACCACGGTCTACGTGACCCACGACCAGACCGAGGCCCTCACGATGGGCGACCGCATCGCGGTGCTCAAGGACGGCATCCTGCAGCAGGTCGGCTCGCCGCGTGACCTGTACGAGACCCCGAACAACGTGTTCGTGGCCGGCTTCATCGGCTCGCCCGCGATGAACCTGTTCCAGGCCGACGTGGTCGACGGCGGCGTGCGCTTCGGAACCTCCGTCACCCCGGTCGAGCGCGAGGTGCTCGGCTCAGCCAAGGGCGGCAAGGTCATCGTCGGCGTGCGCCCCGAGGACGTCGCGATCTCGAACAGCGGCGAGGGACTCACGGTCGAGGTCGACGTCGTCGAGGAGCTCGGCGCCGACGGCTACCTCTACGGCCACACCGAGCTCGAGGGTCACCGCGTCGACATCATCGCGCGCGTCGACGGCCGCAACCACCCGGACGCGGGCGAGAAGGTCGTCGTGACCCCGGTCCCGAAGCACGTGCACGTGTTCGACGTCGAGTCGGGCGACCGCCTCAACGCGGCGCCGATCGGCGCGGGCCTGTAAGCCGAAGCGCTTCATCGGAGGCCGCATCCCCCTCGGGGGTGCGGCCTCCGTCGTTCTCGCGCGCGTGCGTGCGTGCGACGAATAGGCTCATCCCGTGAGCTCGCTGTCGATCACCTCCGCCATGCCGGACCCGGCGATGCTCGACCTCCCGTGGCAGCTGCCGCTCGAGGTCTGGCCCGAGGAGACCATCGCGGCGCTCCCGAAGGGCATCTCGCGCCACCTCGTGCGCTTCGTGCACCTCGAGGGCTTCGTCGTGGCGATCAAGGAGACCACCGTCGAGCTCGCGCGCCGCGAGTACGACATGCTCCGCACCCTGCAGCGCCTCGACGTGCCGTGCGTCGAGCCCGTCGCGGTCGTCACGGGGCGCGTCGCCGCCGACGGCGAGGAGCTCTCCCCCGCGCTCGTCACGCGTCACCTCAAGTTCTCACTGCCCTACCGCGCGCTCTACTCGCAGGCCCTCCGCCCCGACACGGCGACCCGCCTCGTCGACGCCCTCGCCCTGCTGCTCGCGCGCCTGCACCTCATCGGCTTCTACTGGGGCGACGTCTCGCTCTCGAACACCCTCTTCCGCCGCGACGCGGGCGCCTTCGCCGCCTACCTCGTGGACGCGGAGACCGGCAAGCTCTACGAGGGCGGGCTCTCCAACGGACAGCGCGAGAACGACCTCGAGGTCGCGCGCATCAACATCGCGGGCGAGCTGCTCGACCTGCAGTCCGGCGGGCGGCTCGACGAGGGCGTCGACCCCGTGGGGATCGCCGACGGCATCGTCGCGGCGTACCGGTCCCTGTGGCGCGAGCTCACCGCATCCGAGACCTTCCCCGAGTCGGAGCGCTGGCGCATCCGCGAGCGCGTCGAGCGTCTCAACGACCTCGGCTTCGACATCGAGGAGCTCTCGATCCGCAAGGACGGCGACGGCACGAGCGTGCGCATCCAGCCGAAGGTCGTGGATGCCGGCCACCACTCCCGGCGCCTGCTGCGGCTCACGGGGCTCGACGCGGGCGAGAACCAGGCCCGCCGACTGCTCAACGACCTGGACGCCTACCGCGCGACGCGGGGCAAGGCCGACGAGGACGAGGAGATGGTGGCCCACGAGTGGCTCGTGTCGGTGTTCGAGCCCGTCGTGCGCTCGATCCCGAAGGAGCTGCGCGGCAAGCTCGAGCCCGCCGAGGTGTTCCATCAGCTGCTCGACCACCGCTGGTACCTCTCGCAGGAGCAGAAGCGCAACGTGCCGCTCGCCGAGGCCCTCACCTCCTACATCGACACGGTGCTGCGCCACCGCCGCGACGAGGTGACCGTCGTCGGCCCGCCGACGGCCGCCATCACGCTCCCCATCGCGGTCGTCGACGACGGCGAAGAGGATTGGATGGCGAAGGTCTGAGCGCGCAACCGGGCGTGCCGGGGCGCCTGGCCCGATCCGCCGCGCGCCACCCGATCGTCACCGTCGTCGCGTGGGCCGTGGGTCTCGCGGCCATCGTCGCCGTCGCGATCGGCGGCGTGCTCGGCGAGGGCCTCTTCGACCGACTCGGCTCGTCGTGGGCATGGGGCGACGTCGAGTCGGCGGATGCGGACGACCTGCTGTCGGGCGGTGACGACGAGACCTCGACCCTGCTCGTCCACGGCGTCGATCTCGACGACGTCGAGCTCGCGCACATCGCCGCTGCGCTCGCATCCGACCTCGCCGGCGACGACGTCGCGGTCGTCGACCCCCTCGCGATCCCGCGGATGCCGGATGGCAGCATCCCCCCGCAGGCCGCGGGCCTGTTCTCGGATGACGGTGAGGGCTTCCTGCTTACCGCGACCGTGCGGGCGCACGACGGCACGGTCGACGACGCCCTCGTCGAGCGGGTCGACGAGCGCATCGCGGAGGCGGCATCCGACATCCGCTCCCTCGACCCCGATGCGACCGCCGAGGTGGGCAGCACGGCCCTGCTCGTCGACTCGATCATGCAGCTGTCGCAGTCGGATCTCGCGCGCGGCGAGGCGATCGCCCTGCCGATCGCGCTGCTCGTGATGCTCGTCGTCTTCGGCGGCTTCCTCGCCGCGGGCACGCCGCTCGTGGGCGCACTCGTGTCGATCGTCGGCGGCCTCGGTGCGCTCTTCGGCTTCACCTACCTGCTCGAGATCAACACGACCGTCATGAACGTCGTGACGGCTGTGGGCCTCGGCCTCTCGATCGACTACGGCCTGCTCATCGTGAGCCGCTTCCGCGAGGAGTCGCGGCACGCCGACGGCCGCAGCCGTCTCGAGGTGATCGCGCGCACGGCCGACTCCGCGGGCCGCACGGTGCTCTACTCGGGCACCGTCTTCGGCATCGCGGCGCTCGGGATGCTGTGCTTCGACGCCGCGGTCGTGCGCGCGATCGGCCTCGGGGCGCTCTCGGTCACGGCGATCTCGATCCTGTCGGCGCTCACCCTGCTGCCCGCGCTTCTCGCGCTGCTCGGCGGCTCGCTCCTCAAGCCCGGCCTCCTCACGCGCATCCCGGGTGCCGGCCGCGTGCTGCGCCGCTTCGGCGACATCGCGCCCGACGAGGGGTTCTTCTCCCGGCTCACGCGCCGGGTGCAGCGGCATCCCGCACTCGTGACCCTCGCATCCGCCGCCGTGCTCGTGTTGCTCGGCAGCCCCGTGCTGCAGCTGCGCATCGCCAACACGAGCGTCGACACGCTGCCCGCGTCGTCGACGCAGTACCCGTTCATGTCGGCGCTCGAGGAGCACTTCCCGGATGCGGCGCCCCCGCGCGTCGTGCTGGTCGCGGAGTCGGAGGCGGTGCTCGCCGAGTGGGCGGATGCCGCATCCGCTCTCGACCACGTCGTCGAGGTGGGCGAGCTCGAGCAGGTGAACGAGGTGTGGCGGGCGAACGTCGTGGTGGAGCCGAAGACGGGCGTCGAGGTCGTGCGCGCGGTGCGCGCCGAGCGGCCCGACGCGCCGGCGTGGGTGACGGGCGCCGACGCCCGCACGGCCGACTTCACCGACACCCTCGCTCACGGCGTGCCGTGGGCGGTGCTCGTGATCGCGCTCGGCACGGTCGTGCTGCTGTTCCTCATGACGGGCTCGCTCGTCGTGCCGATCAAGGCGCTGCTCGCGAGCGTGCTGTCGCTCGGGGCGTCGCTCGGCGTGCTCGTGTGGGGCTTCCAGGAGGGCAACTTCGCCGGCTTCATGGGCTTCGACCCGGATGATGTGCTCGGCGTCGACGTGCTCGTGCTGCTGCTGACGCTCGTGTTCGGCTTCGGTCTCGCGATGGACTACGAGATGTTCATCCTGTCGCGCATCACCGAACAGGTGGAGCGCGGGGTCGACGATGCCGAGGCGATCGCGCGCGGCATCCAGCGCTCGGGCCGCATCATCACATCCGCCGCCCTCATCATCATCGTCGTGTTCGCGGGCTTCGCGACGGGCGACCTCATGGTCATCAAGCAGCTCGGCACGGCGCTCGCGGTGGCGGTGCTGCTCGATGCGACGCTCGTGCGCTGCCTGCTCGTGCCGGCGTTCATGACCTGGCAGCGGCGGATCATGTGGTGGGCGCCCGCGCCGCTCAAGCGACTGCACGCGCGGTTCGCGCTGCGCGACTGACGCGGCGTGCACGCGCGCGGCGATAGTCTGCCGACATGGCCGAGCTCCCCGAGTACACCGTCGCCGACCTCGAGCGCGAGGACGCGTTCGACGTCGAGTCGTTCGACAACGACGACGCCGTCGACCTGGGCCTCGCGGCCCTCGAGGTGATCGACGAGCGCGGGCTCAACCTCGCCGTGCGCATCGTGCTGCGCGGCGACGTGGTGTTCCAGGCGAAGCTCGGCACGACGGGCCCCGGGAACGACCCCTGGCTCGCGGGCAAGGCCGCCGTCGCGGAGCGCTTCGGCGAGCCGTCGCTCCTCGTGAAGCTGCGTCACGCGGAGGCGGGCACCCCGTTCGAGGAGCGGACGGATGTCGACCACGAGCTCCTGCGCGCGCACGGCGGCTCGATCCCCATCCGCGTGGCCGGCGAGGTCGTCGGCACGATCACGACCTCGGGGGAGCCCGACGTCGTCGACCACGCGACGACCGCGGAGGCCGTGCGGCGCTACCTCGCCTCCCGATAGTTCCCGTTCCGCGCGTTAGTCGCCGAACGAACGGGTGCGAACACGCGGAACGGGAACTATGGCGGGTCAGGCGTCGGCGCGGAGCTTCGCGACCTCGTAGAGGGCGACCGACACGGCGATGCCCGCGTTGAGCGACTCCGTATCGGACGAGATCGGGATCGAGACGATCGCGTCGCAGTTCTCCGTGACGAGGCGCGAGAGGCCCTTGCCCTCCGAGCCGACGACGATCACGATCGGCCGATCCGCGAACGAGATGCCCGGCAGCGAGGTGTCGCCCCCGCCGTCGAGGCCGAGCACGAAGAGGCCCTCCTTCTTGAGCGCCTGCAGCGTCTGCGTGAGGTTCGCGGCCATCGCCACGGGCACGCGCACCGCGGCACCCGCCGAGGTCTTCCACGCCGACGCCGTCATGCCCACCGAGCGACGCTGCGGCACGATCACGCCGTGGGCGCCGAACGCGCCCGCCGAGCGGATGATGGCGCCCAGGTTGCGGGGGTCGGTCACGCCGTCGAGGGCGACGATGAGCGGCGGGCGGCCCGTCTCGTGCGCGCGCTCGACGAGGTCGAAGGGGTGGGCGTACTCGTACGGCGGCACCTTGAGCGCGAGGCCCTGGTGCACGGCGTCGTGGCCGCTCATGCGGTCGAGCTCGGGGCGCATGACCTCGAGCACGGGGATGCCGCGCTTCGTCGCGATCGACAGCGCCTCCTTGACGCGGTCGTCCATCTCGACGCGTGCGGCGACGTAGAGCGTCGTCGCGGGGATCTTCGCGCGCAGCGCCTCGACGACCGAGTTGCGGCCCGTGACGAGCTCGCCCTCGTCCGCCTTCTTGGGGCGCGGCGCGCGCCTGGCGGGCGCATCCGTCTTCCCGGCGCGGGCGCGTGCGGCGTCGAGCCGCTCCTTCGCCGCCTTGCGCTTGCCGGCGACGTGCCAGCTGCGGTCCTCCGCCTTCGGCGTGGGGCCCTTGCCCTCGAGCGCCTTGCGCCCGTGGCCTCCCGTTCCGGTGGTCGCGCCCTTCTTGCTCTTGCGCGCCCCCGGGCGTCCCGGCTTGGCCATCAGCAGCTCCCCTGCGTCGTCATGTGGTCGGTGGAAATCATGCGAGGCTCCAGCGCGCCCCGTCGGGGGTGTCGTCGATCGCGATGCCCGCCGTCGCGAGCTCCTCGCGGATGCGGTCGGCCGACGCGAAGTCCTTCGCGGCTCGGGCGGCGGCCCGGTCGGCGAGCAGCTTCTCCACGAGCGCGCCGAGCGCGGTCTCCGCGGCACCGGATGCGGGCGCAGCCCACTCGGGCGAGGTCGGGTCGACCCCCAGCACCCCCGCCATCGCCTTCACGCGCTCGCGCGCGACGGCGACCTGCTCGAAATCGCCCGCGTCGAGGGCGACGTTGCCGGCGCGCACGGTCTCGTGCAGCACGCCGATCGCCTGCGGCACTCCGAGGTCGTCGTCCATCGCCTCCGCGAAGGCGTCGGGCACGCGGCCGTCGCCGGGCCCCGCGACCTGGGCGGACTCGAGCGCGCGCTCGGCCCGCTCGAGGAAGCCGCGGATGCGGTCGAGGGCCGCCTCGGCCTCCTCCAACGCGCCGGGGTGGTAGTCGATGGCCGAGCGGTAGTGCGCGCTCGCGAGGTAGTAGCGCACGACGACCGGCGGCGCGAGCGCGAGGAACTCGGCCGCGTAGATGGAGTTGCCGAGCGACTTCGACATCTTCTGACCCTCGACCATGACGATGCCGTTGTGCACCCAGTAGCGCGCGAAGCCGTCGCCCGCGGCGCTCGACTGGGCGAGCTCGTTCTCGTGGTGCGGGAAGCGCAGGTCGAGGCCGCCGCCGTGGATGTCGAACTCGGCGCCGAGGTAGCGCTTCGACATCGCCGAGCACTCGATGTGCCAGCCGGGGCGACCGGCTCCCCACGGGGAGTTCCACGACGCATCCGCCGGCTCCTCGGGCTTCGAGCCCTTCCACAGCGCGAAGTCGCGCGGGTCGCGCTTGCCGCGCGTGGCGGCATCCGGCGAGTCGGCCATGTCGTCGAGCTTCTGGCGGGTGAGCGCGCCGTAGTCGGCCCACGTGCGCACGTCGAAGTAGACGTCGCCCGTGCCGTCGTCGGCGACGTAGGCGTGGCCGCGCTCGATGAGCGTGTCGATGAGCTCCTGCATCTGCGGGATGCTCGCGGTCGCGCGCGGCTCGTACGTGGGGGGCAGGATGCCGATGGCCCGGTAGCCCGCGGTGAACTCGAGCTCGACGCGGTAGGCGACGGCCCACCACGGCTCGTGCTCGGAGGCGTTCGCGAGCACCTTGTCCTCGATGTCGGTGACGTTGCGCACGAAGGTGACGTCGTAGCCGCGGTACGCGAACCAGCGGCGCCACAGGTCGTAGGCGAGGGCCGAGCGAAGGTGCCCCACGTGGGGCGAGGACTGCACCGTGGGTCCGCACACGTACATGCCGACCTTGCCGGGCTCGAGCGGCTCGAAGTCGCGGAGCCCCTGGGTGCGGCTGTCGTAGAGGCGGATCGTCACCCGCCGAGTTTACCGGCGGGATGCGCGCGAGACCCCGGCCCGTCGAGGGTGGGTTCGACAATGTCAACAGAAGTGACTAAGGTAAGCCTTACCTGAGTCTTCGCGATGGTGCGCGTCGCGGACCCGAACAACACCCAAACCCACGGAGTCACTCCTTGTCGTACGCGCCTGCCCGCGCGCGCTCACGCGCGCCCTGGATCGCCCTGCTGCTCGCCCTCGCGAGCGTCTTCACCGCGACCCCGGCATCCGCCGAGGCGGGCCCCTCGCTCAGCGCGGAGGTGACCGCGGCCTCGCAGGCCAGCGGGCTCAGCGTGCGCGTCGTCGGCTCGGGCATCGCGCCCGAGGGCGGCTACCTCGCCATCATCGAGAAGGGCACCGAGGCCGGGGTCACGGGCCGCTCGGGCTACGTCGGCTTCGCCTACTGGGCGGGCATCCAGAACGGCGGCATCGAGTCGATCATCGACATCAGCGCCGACAAGCTCGACCGCGCGAAGCTCTACGAGGTCATCCTCTGGCAGCACCAGACCAACCCGAACGCCGACACGATCATCGCGCGAACGGACGTCGCCGTGACCTCGGGTCAGTGGGATGCCGTGTTCCCGCCCGCCCCGGAGCCCGAGCCCGTCCCCGCGCCCGATTACGGCATCACGGTGGACCAGTCGACCCTCGCGACCGAGGGCTACGTGACGGTGAACGGCACCTTCCCGGCCACCTACACCGCGACCAACGGCTCCACCCAGACCATGGGTCTCTACCTCATGAACTGCGTCGAGCCCGCCGGCGCCCCCGGCACCGGCTCCACCGGCCGCCCCACGGGCCCCGCGTGCCTCAGCTCCGCCCAGAAGTGGGTCATCCAGCCCGGCGTCGCCGGCGTCCCCGGCTCGACCAACGCGGGCACCGTCACCGACGGCGTCTGGACCTTCAGCCTTCAGTTCACCCCCGTCGCCGCCTGGAGCACCACCGAGTGCGTCGCCGCGACCCCCGCCAGCGACGGCGGCGTCACGTGCGGCATCTTCGTGCGCCCCGACCACAACTCCGGGTCCGGCGTCAACGCCACCTACACCTACGACCAGTTCGTGCCCCTCGCCTTCCCGGCCCCGGCCGCGAGCCCGGCGATCACCACCGCGGTCACCTCGGCTTCAGCCGCGAGCGGACTCACCGTCCGCGTTCAGGGCGCGAGCTTCGGCGACGTGACGGGCGCCTACGCCGCGCTCATCGAGAAGGGCACCGAGGCGAACGTCGGCCGCGACGGCGGCTACGCGGCCTTCGGCTACTGGGCCACGCCGGGCGTCTTCGTGAACGGCGCGTTCGACCAGAGCCTCACGGCCGCCGCCGACAAGCTCGACCGCACGAAGCAGTACGAGGTCATCGTGTGGCAGAAGGAGACGATGCCCGGCGCCGACACCATCTACGCGCGCGCCGACGTCACCGTCTCACCCGCCCAGTGGGATGCCGTCGTCGGCTCGTCGACGCCGCCGCAGCAGCCCGAGGATCCCGGCACCGTCACCCCCGTCACCACGGGATCGCTCAGCTGGGGCGTCAAGGGCGCGTGGCGCGCCTACGTGACGGGACCCATCGCATCCGGATCCATCATCACGACCGGGGCGTCGACGTTCGGCAACGCGTTCGTGTTCCCGCAGACCTCGGATGCGGCGCTCGCGAACGGCGTCGGAACGGTCTCGTACGGCGGCACGGTGCGCTTCACCGGCCACCACGGCGAGCTCGACCTGCGCTTCTCGAACCCGCAGGTGCGCATCGACTCGGCCACGAGCGGCACGCTCCTCGTGACGGTCAACGGCTCGACGGTCGCCTTCGCGAACCTCGCGCTCGGCTCGGCGTCGCGCACGGTCGGCACCGACGGCTCGGTGCGCTACGGCAACGTGCCCGCGACGCTCACGGCCGCCGGCGCGGTCGCGTTCCGCGGCTTCTATGGCGCGGGCGAGGCGCTCGACCCGGTGTCGTTCACGATCGGCGCGAAGGGCGCGGTCACGGGCGGAACCGTGACGGTCGCGTCCGCCGCCGTGCGGAACCCCATCCCGGCGACCCCGCCGGCCACCGAGGGCCTCGACGTCTCGGGCGACGTGCAGCCCGGCGGCAGTGTGAGCGCGACCGCGAGCGGCTTCCAGCCGAACGAGTCGGGCATCCGAGTCGTCATCTACTCGACGCCGACGGTGCTCGCGCAGAACGTCACGGCGGATGCGAACGGCGTCGCCACCTGGACCGGCAAGCTCCCGCAGGGGCTCACCGGCACGCACACGCTCACCTTCCAGGGCTCGGTCGCCCGCGGGGCCGTGCTCGAGCTCGACGCCGTGCGCGCCCTCGCCGCGCTGCAGTGCACGGTCGACGACGCGACGCTCGTGTGGGGCTTCAAGGAGAGCTTCCGCGCCTACATCGACGGTTCGATCGCGAACGGCGAGTGGACGACCGTCGGCGACGACGTGAGCTACGCGACGCCCGACTTCACGTGGGTCGGCGGCACGGGATCGACCGACGGCGAGGAGGCGCTCGATCTCGCGTTCGCGGGCGGCATCCGCTTCACGGGCCACGGCGGCATCCTCGACACGACGGTCGAGAACCCGCGCATCGTGATCGACGACGACAGCGCGCTGCTGATCGTCGACATCCACGGCACGACCCAGACCGGTGAGGCGGTCGACCAGGCCGACGTCGAGTTCGGCGAGCTCGATCTCACGGATGCCACGGTGGCGCGCGACGGCGACACCCTCACGTGGACCGCGGTGCCGGCGACGCTCACCGAGTCGGGATCGGCCGCCTTCGGCACCTACCCGGCCGGTGAGGCGCTCGATCCGCTCACGATCGTCGCGACCGTCGACGCCGAGTGCGGCGAGCCCCTGGAGACGCCCGAGGCCACGCCGAGCGAGTCGGATGTCGAGGCCGATCCCGCCTCGGATGCCGGCTGGCCCGTCTGGGCGACCGTGCTGATCGCGCTCCTCGCGGCCGCGATCATCGTCGCGCTCGTCGTGATCCTGGTGCGCCGCCGCACGGCCTGACGCACTGCACGGTTCCGCCCGCTCGATCCCCGGCGCACCCGGGATCGGGCGGGCGGTCCCGTTTCCGGGTCAGCGCGTGACGAGCGCGGTCGCGACCGCCATGAGGCCGTCGCCGCGCCCCGTGAACCCGAGGCCGTCGGATGTCGTGGCCGCGACGCTCACGGGCGCCTCGATGAGCTCGCCGAGGTGCTGCTCGAGCTCCATGCGGCGGGCCGCGAGCCGCGGCCGCTTGGCGATGACCTGCACGGCGACGTTGCCGACGCGGTAGCCGGCGCCGCGCACGAGCGCGAGCGTCTCGCGCAGGAAGACCTCGCTCGCCGCGCCCGCGTACTCCTCGGCGGAGGTGCCGAAGCGCGACCCGATGTCGCCGAGCCCGGCGGCCGAGAGCAGTGCGTCGCACATCGCGTGGATGACGGCGTCGCCGTCGGAGTGGCCCGCGAGGCCCGGCTCGTCGGGGAAGTAGACGCCGCCGAGCCACATGGGCTGGTTCTCGTCGTAGCCGTGCACGTCGATGCCGACGCCCGTGCGGATGCGCGTGCCGGCCGACAGCAGCAGCTCGGCCCGGCGCAGGTCCCACGGGGTCGTGATCTTGAACGCGCGCGGCTCGCCGGGCACCGTGACGACCTCGTGGCCGGCCCCGGCGTAGAGCGCCGCGTCGTCGGTGTGCTCGTCGTGCGCGGCGGCGTAGGCGGCGACGAGCTCGGCGCGCGGGAACCCCTGCGGCGTCTGCACGTGAACGAGGTCGCTGCGGTCGACGGTCTCGAGCACGCGCTCGCCCTCGACGCGCTTGACGGTGTCGACGACGGGCAGTGCGGGCACGACACCCCTCGCTCCCCCGGCGAGCGCGGCCGTTGCGACGCGGTCGATGAGGACGCTCGGCGCGAGCGCGCGTGCGGCGTCGTGCACGAGCACGGCCTCGACGCTCGGCTGCAGCGCGGCGAGCCCCGCTGCGACCGAGGCCTGGCGGCTGTCACCGCCGGCGACGACCGTGAGATAGCCGGATGCCGCCCCCGCGACGCGCTCCCCCAGCGTTCGAGCGCGCGACACGAGCGACGCGGGCGCGACGACGATCACCTGGGCGGGATGCGTGGCGCCGAAGACGCCGTGGAGGGCGTGCTCGAGGATCGTGCGACCGCCGAGCTCGACGAACGCCTTGGGGACGTCCTCGCCGAGGCGCGTGCCGCTCCCGGCGGCGACGACGACGATCGCGAGGCGCGCGGCATCCGGGGCGAGGCTCATGCCTCGAGCCTACGGCGCGACGAGCCCGTCGCGACCGTCGGGGATCAGGACGCGAGAACCTCGTCGAGGACGGTGGACGCCTTCTCCTCGTCGGTCTTCTCGGCGAGCGCGAGCTCGGAGATGAGGATCTGACGTGCCTTCGCGAGCATGCGCTTCTCGCCGGCCGAGAGGCCGCGGTCCTGGTCGCGACGCCACAGGTCGCGGACGACCTCGGAGACCTTGATGACATCGCCGGAGGCGAGCTTCTCGAGGTTCGCCTTGTAGCGGCGGCTCCAGTTCGTGGGCTCCTCGGTGAAGGGGGCGCGCAGCACCTCGAAGACCTTGTCGAGGCCTTCCTTGCCGATGACGTCGCGGACGCCGACGAGGTCGACGTTCTCGGCGGGGACCTCGATGACCAGGTCGCCCTGGGTGACGTTGAGCTTCAGGTACTTCTTGGTCTCACCCTTGATGACCCTGTCCTTCACCTCGATGATGGTTGCCGCACCGTGATGGGGGTAAACGACGGTTTCGCCGACCTCGAAGAGCATGGAGTTATTCCTTCCGCAGACCTCTCATTTTATCACAGGGAACGTCCCCCGGCCGGGGGCGACGGCATCCGCCGCTCGCGCGTACCGGTAGGCTGGCAGGGCTTGTCGTCTATGCCTGGAGGATCCCCGTGAGAGCACGTGCTGTGGCCGCCATCGCCCTGAGCGCCGCGCTCGTCGTCGGCCTGAGCGGCTGCGCGCTCTGGCAGCAGCCCGAGACCGGCCGCGAGTACGACCCGAGCGACGGCGTGAGCCTCAGTCTCGGCGACCTCGAGCTGCGCAACGTGCTCGTCGTCACGGAGGACGGCGAGCTCGGCAACCTCATCGGCACGGCCGTCAACACGACCGGCTCCGACATCGACTTCACCGTGCAGTGGAACGTCGACGGCGAGTACTACGAGGTCGAGCTCACCGCCGCCGGCAACGGACGCACCGACTTCGGCTTCTCGGGCGACCAGGTCACCCTCGAGCCGCTCGGCGCGATCGCCGGCTCGCTGCTCGACGCGGTCGTGCACATCAGCAGCGACCAGAGGGAGCTCCGCATCCCGGTGCTCGACGCGACGCTCGTCGAGTACGAGGACGCGCTGCCGACCCCGACCCCGACGCCGACCCCGAGCGGCACCCCGAGCCCCTCGGCGACGCCCCAGGGCTGACCTCGCAGCCGCGCCTCAGTCCTCGAGGCGGTAGCCGAGGCCTCGCACCGTGACGAGCCGACGCGGGTTGCCCGGATCGGGTTCGATCTTCGCGCGGATGCGCTTGACGTGCACATCGAGCGTCTTCGTGTCGCCGAAGTAGTCGGCGCCCCAGACCCGGTCGATGAGCTGGCCGCGCGTGAGCACCCGGCCGGCGTTCCGCATGAAGTACTCGAGCAGCTCGAACTCCTTCAGCGGCATGGGCACCTCGCGGCCGTCGACGGCCACGGTGTGGCGCTCGATGTCCATGCGCACGGGGCCGACCTCGAGCAGGGGCTCGGGGGCCTCATCCGTCTCCTCCACGTGGCGCCGCAGGACGGCGCGGATGCGGGCGAGCAGCTCGCGGCTGGAATACGGCTTCGTGACGTAGTCGTCTGCTCCGAGCTCGAGGCCCACGACGATGTCGACCTCCGAGTCCTTCGCCGTGAGCATGATGATCGGCACGCTCGACCGTGCGCGCAGCTCGCGGCAGACCTCGGTGCCCGAGATCCCCGGCAGCATGAGGTCGAGCAGCACGAGGTCGGCGCCGCGGCGGTCGAACTCCGCGAGCGCGGTGCGACCGTCGCCCGCGATCGCGGTCTCGTAGCCCTCGCGCCCGAGCAGGAAGGCGAGCGGCTCGGCGAGCGACGGCTCGTCTTCCACGATGAGGATGCGGGTCATCGACGGGCTCCACGTCTCGGGTCTTCGGCGGCGGACGCGGCTGCGGCCTCCGGGAGGCGGATGGTGAAGGTCGAGCCGCGTCCCTGCTGGGACCACACACGCACCTGGCCGCCGTGGTTCTGCACGATGTGCTTGACGATCGCGAGGCCGAGACCCGTGCCGCCGGTCTGGCGGCTGCGCGCGGAGTCGACCCGGAAGAAGCGCTCGAACACGCGGTCGCGTTCCGCCTCGGGGATGCCGACGCCCTGATCCGCGACGGCGATCTCGATCGCGCCGTCGCGGCGGACGATGCCGATGCCGACGCGCGTGCCGTCGGGCGAGTACTGGATGGCGTTCGCCACGAGGTTGTGCACGGCGGTCACGAGCATCGCCTCGTCACCCCACACGATGGCGCGGGGGTCGGTCTGCGCGACGAGGGCGATGCGGTGCGACTCGGCGGAGACCCGGTTGGCGTCGACAGCCTGCGCGATGACCGAGTCGACGCTCACGGGTTCCGCGTTCTCGAGGGCATCGGCGGCCTGGAGCCGGCTGAGCTCGATGATCTCGTTCGTGAGACTGCGCAGGCGCTCCGCCTCGATCGTGAGACGGTTCGCGAACCGGCGCACCTCGTCCGGCTCGTCGGCTGCCGACTCGAGAGCCTCGGCGAGCAGGCCGACGGCGCCGATCGGGGTCTTGAGCTCGTGGGAGATGTTGGCGACGAAGTCACGGCGCACATCCTCGAGGCGGTGAGCCTCGGTGCGGTCGTCGGCGATCACGAGCACGAAGCGGCTGCCGAGCGGGGCGGCGCGCACGAGAAGGTGCACGGTGGCCTCTCCGAACGGACCGCGCGGCAGCTCGAGCTCCTCGCCCGCCGCGGCGCCATCCGTGCGCACGCGGTCGACCAGGGCGACGAGCTCCGGGTGCACGAGCGCGTGGTTCCACACGAGTCCGAGCGAGTGCGCGGCCGCCGAGCTCGCGACGACGTTGTTGGAGGAGTCGAGCACGATGCCCGCGGACTCGAGAGCCTCGATGACGTCGTCGACGCCGTCGGGCACACTCGGCGTCACGACCGCCGCGGCACGCTGCCCACGGGCGTGCGCCGTGACGACCGCGACGGTGCCGCCGACGCCCACCGCGAGCCCGAAGCCCAGGGCGGCGGGCACGAGCCAGGCGGCGTCCATGCGACTAGATTAGGGCGGGCCGAAGCGGGGAGACCGAGGTTTCGGGATGTCTCGACATCCCTTCCGTGGACGTTCACAACCCGGTCACCGGCCGTTAACCTTCCCGCGGAACGGTTGCGGCGGAAAGGACGACAGTCATGCGCGAGGTGTTCCAGCAGGAGCTGCGCGAGGTGCAGGACCGCCTCGTGGAGATCGCCGAGCTCGTGGCCGACTCGATCGACAAGGCCACCCGCTCGTTCAACGAGTCGGACGTCTCGCTCGCCGAGGAGGTCATCGAGGACGACAGCCGGATCGACGTGCTCGCCTCCGAGCTCGACGAGCTCGCGATCACGATCCTGGCCCGCCAGCAGCCGGTCGCTCGCGACCTGCGCATCGTCGTGAGCGCGCTTCGGGTCTCGGCCTCGCTCGAGCGGATGGGCGACATGGCCGAGCACATCGCCCAGCTCTCGCGCTACCGCTTCCCCGAGAAGGTCGTGCCGAAGGGGCTGCGCTCGACGTTCCGCGAGATGGGCGCGCTCGACGTGCAGATCGCGCGCACCCTCACCGAGCTGCTGCGCACGCAGGACACCGCGCTCGCCGAGCACATCCGCGACGAGGACGACAAGGTCGACGCGCTGCATCTCGCGGTGTTCGACAAGGTGCTCGGCGAGACCTGGAAGGGCGAGACCGCCGACACGGTCGACGCGACGCTCGCCTCGCGCTACCACGAGCGCTTCGCCGACCACGCGGTGTCGATCGCGAAGAAGGTGCAGTACCTGGCGACCGGCGACTGGGCCTGACGCCCGCGCGGACGGCCCTAGCCTGAGACGGTGACCACCGCAGTCCCGACCGACCTCGCATCCGCCTATCGCGACGCCGAAGGCCGTCTGCTCGCGGAGTACGGGCTCGAGCGCGCCGACGATCGCATGGTCGAGGTGCGAGCTGCCCGCGGACGGCCTGCGCAGTGTGCCGATCCCCCTGCTCGACGCCGTGCTCGACGACGCCGGCGTCGAGCGCGCGCACCTCGTGGGGCACTCGATGGGCGCCCAGTTCTCGCTGTACTACGCGCTCGCCCGGCCCGAGCGGGTCGCGAGCGTCACGATCCTCGGGGCGCCGGGAGTGGCGCTGCCCGGCACGCGCGCGCCGTTCTCGATGCGCCTCATGGCCATCCCCGGCCTGGCCCAGCTCTTCACGGCGCCCGTGAGCCGCGAGCGCTACGAGGCCAACAGCGCCATGACGCTCGGTGCGGGAACCGTCGCCGGCTGGCCGCACGAGCTCGTCGACGTCGGCTGGCTCGCGTCGCTGCGACCCGAGTTCCGGGCGACGGCACCGCGCTACTACCGCGCGCTCGGGCGACGCGAGCTCACCCTCACGAGCGCGGAGCTCGCATCCCTCGCCGCCCCCGTGCACGCGCTGTGGGGCGACGCGGATGTGTTCCTGCGCCCGCCCGCGGGACGCGCGGGGCTCGCATCCGTCGCCGACCTGACGTTCAGCGAGGTGCGCGGCGGCCACGCCCCGTGGCTCAACAGCCCGGCACCCTCCGAGTCGGCGGTGCGGGCGTTCCTCGACGCGCAGCCATAGCCGATCAGAAGTTCGGCTTCACGCCCTTCTTCGCCGCGTACTCGCGGCCGAGGCGGATGTAGCGGCGCAGCCCCGAGAGCGGCACCTGCCTGGGCCAGTCGTCGCTGCGGAAGTACGCGTCGGTGCCACCGTCGACGAAGAGCACGGTGCCGGCCATGAACGCCGACGCCGGCCCGAGCAGGAACATGACGGCCTCGGTGACCTCCTCCGTCTGCCCGTGACGGCCGACCGGGATCGGGAACGCCTCGATCGCGCCGCGCTGGTGCGGATCGGCGAGCTGCGCCTCGACCATGGGCGTGAGGATCGCGCCGGGTGCGACGGCGTTGAGGCGGATGCCGGCTCCTACCCACTCGGGCAGCACCGCGTGGCGACGCACCCAGCGGGTGACGGCGATCTTGGAGCCCGCGTAGACCATCGCGGACGCGTTGTCCTTGAAGAGCCTCGTCGCGGCGATCGCCTTGTCGGCGTCGCCGGCGCGGAAGGCGCGGATCGTCTTCTCGGGCACGAGCGGCACGGTCGTCGTCGAGTTCGACGAGAACACGACGACGCGCGCCTCGCCCGCCCTCGCGAGCGCGTCTCGCCATCCGGTGAGGAGGTCGACGACGCCGAAGTAGTTGACCTGCGCGATGAGCTTCTCGCGGCCCGGGTGGGGCCCGAGGCCCGCGGCGAGCACGGCCCCGTCGAGCGTCCCGCCTGCGCGCTCGAGCACCTCGGCGATGGCCTTCGCGCGCCCCTCGGCGGTCGAGAGGTCGGCGACGACGTCGGCGTCCTTGAGGTCGATGCCGATGACGGTGTGGCCGGCGGCGCGCAGCCGCTCGGCGGCCGACCTGCCCATGCCGGATGCGGATCCGGTGACGGCGTAGGTGCTCATGGTGTGTCCTTTCGGGTGGTGCGGGCGTCGTCCTCGACGGCGTCGGCGTAGCGGTGCATGAGGCGCGTGAAGATCGTGCGCTCGTCGTCGGTCCAGTGGGCGAGCAGGCGCTGCGAGAGGCGGTCGCCCTCGTCGTGCAGCGCGGTGGCCGAGGCGACGCCCCGCTCGGTGAGGGCGATGCGGGTTGCGCGGGCGTCCTCCGGGTCGGGCGTGCGCGTGACGAGGCCCGCGGATGCGAGGGTGGCGACGAGTCGGCTCGTCGCGGCGGCCGAGATGCCGAGCGCCGCGGCGAGCGCCGTGGGCCGGAGGGGGCCGCGCTGGGTGAGCAGGAACATCGCTGTCATGGCGTGCGGCTCATCGGGAACGCCCGCCGCCGCGGCGAAGTGCGACTGGTAGTCGGCCGACGTCCAGGTGGCGGTGACGCGCACGAGCGACCGTGTCACATCGTGCCGGTACTCCGGGATGCGCAGGGGCTCGCCCGCGGGCTCGGCGCTGTCGAGCTTGCGTGCCATCCGTCACCTACTTCCAGATTGGAAGTATATCGCGAACGGAGGCCCTCAGAGTCGGGAGCCGACCCGGCGCAGGGTGATGAGCAGCAGGAGCTCCTGGTCGGTGCGGAGAACGCGCACTGCGGCGCGACGGGCCGCGCGGCGCGCACGCCGCTGCCGGCGACGCTCCGCGCGGACCGTCGTGCCGCTCATCAGACCTCGACCGCGAGCTCGTAGACCTGGTCGGTCGGGTGCCCCGCCCGCTCGTGGATGCGCATGACCGCCTCCTTCGAAGGGCCGGTCGCGAGGCAGAAGACCTTGCCGGACTCCGGGTCGAGCCAGGCGCGCTCGAAGTGCACGCCCTCCTCGGCCTCGATCGCGAGGTCGGCCTCGTGGGCCGCCTCGAGCTGCTGCTTCGTCACGCCCACGAACCCGTCGTGGACATCCATGTATCGCGCCATCGGACGCTCCTTTCCTTGTGCGTCCAGCGTCCGTTCACCCCCGGATGGCCGACATCGTTCGAGCGACCTATATCGCGCGAATGGCACCCGAACCTATGCTCGCGTCGTGACGCTGCACTCCCCCCGGGGCGGCCACCGTTCGGCGCGCGTCCGCGCCGAGCTCGTCGGCCGCGACGACGTGCTCGCCCTCGCCGACCGGCGCTGGGCCGAGGCGGTCGCGGGCGACGGCCAGCTGCTGCTCATCGCCGGCGAGGCGGGCATCGGCAAGTCGCGCATCATCGACGAGATCGCCGCCCGCCTGCCCGAGGTGCGGGTGTTCACGACGCGCGCGTGGCCCAAGGACACCGAGTTCCCGGGCGCTGTGCTGTTCGACCTCGCCCGCGCCCTCCGCCAGGACGGGCGCACCGACATCGCGGAGGCGATCACGGCGCGCATCCGCGACGATGAGACGGGCGGCGACGCGGCGCGGCGGCACCGCATGCTCGTGGCCGACCTCGCCGACCTCGTGATCGACCTGCTCACGGGCGAGCCGACCCTCCTCCGGATCGAGGACCTGCATTGGGCCGACGAGCTGAGCCTCGACGTGCTCGAGCGGGTCGCGCCGCTCATCCATCGCATCCCGACGCTCGTGCTCGGCACCTACAGAAGCGATGAGCTCCGCCCGGGCGCCGCGCTCTCCGTCTGGCGCAGCCGCGTTCTCGGGCAGCGCTTCGCCGAGGAGGCGCCCCTCGCGCGGCTCGACCGCGGGGGGACGGCCCGGCTCGTCGAGACGCTGCTGGGCGAGGTGCCGAGCGTCACCCAGCTCGACGAGCTGCTGGAGCGCAGCAACGGCATCCCGCTCTACCTCGAGGAGCTCGTGGCCGCGGGTGGCGCCCAGCTCGTGCCGGAGACGATCGCCGAGGCGGTGCGCCAGCGCGCGGCCCTGCTGCCCGCGGACGTGCGTGTGCTCGCCGAGGCCGCCGCCGTCATCGGATGCTCGTTCGAGTTCGACCTGTTCGCCGACATCGTCGACGCACCCGCACCCGCGATCGACGAGGGCCTGCGCAGCCTGTGCGACGAGCACCTGCTCGTGCGGCTCTCCGCCACCAAGTTCGACTACCGGCACGCACTGCTGCGCGACGCCCTCTACGAGGACGTCCCGCTCACGCGCCGCCGGATGCTGCACGCGGAGGTCGCGCGCGCTTCGGAGCACGCCGGCCTGCGCCGCTCCTACCTCGCCGAGCAGTACGAGCTCGCGCAGCTGCCCGAGCTCGCGCACCCGCACGCCGTGGCCGCCGCGCGCGCCGCCGCGCGCATCTCCGCCCACCGCGAGGCCGCCGACCTGTTCGCGCGCGCCGTCCGCACGGCGCCGGCCGACCTCCCGCCCGGCGAGCTCGCGGAGCTCACGGCCGCGCGGGCGCGCGAGCTCGCGGCCGTCGACGAGGTCTCCGCGGCGGGCGTGCTCTTCCGGGAGGCGATCGACGCGCACCTCGACATCGGGCGGCCCGAGGCGGCGGCGCTGCTCGTGCCCGACCTCATGGCCGCGCGCCACCTGCTGGGCGACGATCTCGAGCAGCGGATCGCGCTCGCGCGCGAGGCGAGGCGGTGGCTCGCAGAGGCCCCCGGCGGTGGGACCGATCTCGCGTGGGGGCGCCTGCTCGCGGCCGAGGCCGCGGCCTACATGCTCGCTCGGCGGCTCGACGCGTCGATCGAGAGCGGCGAGGCCGCACTCGCGAGGCTCGCGGAGCATCCGGACGCCGAGGTGCGGCTCGACGTGCAAGCGACGCTCGGCGCCGTGCAGGTGTTCGCGGGACGCACGGAGGGCTGGGAGCTGCTCGAGTCGGTCATTCGCGAGGCGGGCACCGAGCACGAGGCGGCCGCGGTTCGCGCGCGTCGCATGCTCGCGACCTCGGCATCCGTGCTCGTCGAGTACGACCGCGCGCGGCGGTGGCTCGACGAAGGGCTCGACTTCACGGCGACGGCCGAACGCTGGAACGACCATCACTACCTGCGCGCGCACCGGGCGCACGTGCGCTGGGCGACGGGCGAAGCGGGTGCAGAGCGCGACGCCCGGCGCGCCCTCGCCGACGGGCACGGCATCACGACGCAGATCGAGGCGCACAAGGCCCTCGGCTACGTGCTGCTCGCGCACGACCGGCTCGCGGACGCGCGCGCCGAGCTCGAGTGCTCCCTCGAGCTCGCGCAGGGCATGGCGGAGCTGCAGCGCATCAGCCCGGCGCTGTGGGGGCTCGCCGAGCTCGCCCTGCACGAGAAGCGGCTCGAGGACGCCGTGGCGCTGTGCGAGCAGGGGCTCCGCGAGTCGGGGGCGGTCGACGACGCCGCCTACCTGTTCCCCTTCGTGCTCACGGGCGCGCGGGCGCGGCTCGCCCTGCGCGATCCCGACGGCGCCCGCGCCTGGCTCGACCGCTGCGCCGACGCGATCCGCGGCCGCGGGATCCCCCGGGAACGCTCGTCGCCCTCGACCACGCCGAGGGCGTGCTCGAGCTCGCGGAGGCCCGCACCAGCACCGCCCGCCCCCTCCTCGAGGCGGCAGCCGACGGCTGGTTGTCGCGCGGGCGCGTGTGGGAGGGCGTGCAGGCGCTGCTCGATCTCGCCCGGTGCGCGGCGCGCTCCCGCCGGCCCGGCGAGGCGTCGCGCTTCGTGGCCGACGCCCGGCGTCGCGCCGAGGAAGCGGGTTGCGGGCTGCTCGTGCGACTCGCCGACGAGGCGCGCCTCGATGCGGGCCCGGATGCCACTCCCGGCCCGCTCACCGCGCGCGAGTTCGAGGTGGCCGAGCTCATCGCCGAAGGCGCGACCAACCGCGAGATCGCCGAGCGGCTCGTCATCTCGCCGAAGACCGTCTCGGCGCACATCGAGCACATCCTCGCGAAGCTCGGCGCCGCGCGGCGCTCGGAGGTCGCGAGCTGGGTCGCGCGGCTCGACCGCTGATCGGCGGCTCTCGGCGGAAGCGCGCGTCGGATCGGCGCTCCCGTTCGGCGCGACCTCGATCTCCCCGACGGCTAGGAGCCCTGGCCCTCGATCGCGCGCTCGAGGCGCTCGACCTTGCCGTCGAGCTCGCCCGTGTAGCCCGGACGGATGTCGGCCTTGAGCACGAGCGAGACCCGTGAGCCGTAGGCAGCCACGGCCTCCGTCGCGCGCTTCACGACATCGAACACCTCATCCCACTCGCCCTCGATCTCGGTGAACATCGAGGTCGTGCGGTTGGGCAGGCCCGACTCGCGCACGATCGTGACGGCGGCGGCCACGGCGTCGTGCACGGAGCCGTCGACGTTGCTGCTGGTGGGGGCGACGGAGAAGGCGACGAGCATGTCCCCATCGTCTCACCCATCCCCGCGAGCGCTACCGAAAACGGCGAGCGCGGGTGGTGCAGCGACCGCGGTCGCCAGTTCGGGTAGCGCTCGCGGAGGGAGGAAGGGTTACTTCTTGCCCTGCGCGGCGACCGCGGCGGCGCCGGCGGCGGCCGCCTCGGGGTCGAGGTAGCGGCTCGGGCCCGTGGGCCGGAAGTCGTCGTCGAGCTCGTAGACGAGCGGGATGCCGGTCGGGATGTTGAGCTCGGCGATCTCGGCGTCGCTGATGCCGTCGAGGTGCTTCACGAGCGCGCGGAGCGAGTTGCCGTGGGCCGTGACGAGCACGGTCTTGCCTGCGGCGAGGTCCTTCGTGATGTCCGACTCCCAGTAGGGCAGCATCCGGTCGATCACGAGCTTGAGGCTCTCGGTGCGCGGGAAGTCGGCGTCGGGCACGTCGGCGTAGCGGGGGTCGCCGAACTGCGACCACTCGGCGTCGTCGGCGAGCGGGGGCGGCGGCACATCGAACGAGCGGCGCCACAGCATGAACTGCTCCTGGCCGAACTTCTCGAGCGTCTCGGCCTTGTCGAGGCCCTGCAGCGCGCCGTAGTGGCGCTCGTTGAGGCGCCAGCTGCGCTTGACCGGGATCCACGCGCGGTCGGCGACGTCGAGCGCGAGGTTCGCGGTCTGGATCGCGCGCGTCAGCACGCTCGTGTAGAGGATGTCGGGCGCGAGCCCCGACTCGGCGAGCAGCTCTCCCGCGCGCTTCGCCTCTCCCACGCCCTGCTCCGAGAGCCGCACGTCGACCCACCCCGTGAAGAGGTTCTTCTGGTTCCATTCGGAGTTGCCGTGGCGGAGCAGGATGAGCGTCGAGGTCATGCCCCCACCCTACCGACGTGCCCGTCTGCCAAACGCTGCAGCGCTTGCCCTCGGGCGACCGTGATCACCGCCGCCGAACGCCGATCGCTATAGCGTTTGTGAGACATGGCGAGAGCGCGCAGGCCCGAGGGGCGGATCACACGGGGCACGACGGGCGTGAACCGCCTGCGTCGCGTCGACCGGTGGATCGCCGCGCTGCCCGTACTGCGCGCCGCCGCCGACCCGCTCGTCGTCGACCTCGGCTACGGCGCATCCGCCACCACGAGCAACGAGCTGCACGAGCGGCTCTCCGCGGTGCGGCCGGATGTCGAGGTGCTGGGCATCGAGATCGACCCCGAGCGCGTGCGCACGGCATCCGCTGCCGCCCGGCCGGGCGTGACCTTCCGACTCGGCGGCTTCGAGGTGCCGACGGATGCCGGGCGGCGCCCCGCCGTCATCCGCGCCATGAACGTGCTGCGGCAGTACGACGAGGCCGAGGTCGCGGATGCCTGGGCGCGCATGACCGAGCGACTCGCCCCCGGCGGGCAGCTCGTGGAGGGCACGTGCTCGGAGCTCGGCCGCGTCGGCAGCTGGGTGACGCTCGACGCCACCGGACCGCACACGTTCACGGTCTCGCTGCGCCTCGCGGGGCTCGAGGCGCCGTCGATCGTCGCCGAGCGGCTGCCGAAGGCGCTCATCCACCGCAACGTCGAGGGCGAGCGCGTGCACGCGCTGCTCGTCGAGCTCGATCGGGCGTGGGCGATGCACGCGCCGCTCGGGGTGTACGGCCCGGTGCAGCGCTGGCAGGCGACGGTGGCATCCGTGCGCGATGCGGGCTGGCCGGTGCTCGACACCCCGCCGCTCGGCGGTCGAGGCCGGTGGCGCCTCGGCGAGCTCTCCCTCCCCTGGCCATCCGTCGCCCCCGCCTCCCCCTGAGGTGCCACTTTCGGTCGCTCGCTGGTCCCCGCATTCGACCGAAACCGACACCTCGAATCACAACCGACGGCGACGGGTTCTCGAGGTGTCGCTTTCTGTCGGGCGGGGGCTGGTCAGGGCGACCGAAAGTGACACCTCGGGGCTAGGCGACGGGAGGCAGGAGGGCGCGCGCCGCGTCGGGGTCGAGCCCGGATGCGTCGAGCAGGTCGACGACGAGCGGGCGCAGCAGGAGCACGATCGCGGCGTCGGTGATCGGGGCGCCGGGCACGAGTTCGGCGGGGTCGAGGCGCGCCGCGAGCGCCGAGAGCTCCGCGCGCGCCTCGGCCGGTCGACGCGCGCCGAGCAGCCGGATGCCGGCCCCGAGCTGCGCGAAGAGCTCGGCGAGCTCCGGGCGGGCGCGCCCGTCGCGCACGAGGAAGTCACTGCGCCGCGCGATCGTGCGCAGGTGCCGCGCCGCGAGGTCCGCACCGCGCAGCCGTCCGGTCTCGCGCCGCAGCTCGGGCAGGTGTCGCCGCACCCACGGCGAGATGCGCGCGATCGCGATCGCCGAGTCGAGCGAGGCGCCCCACGCGTCGATGAGCGGCTGCGTGCGACGCAGGCGCGTGAGCGCGAGGTCGGCCGCGGCGGGGTCGGCGTGCGCGAGGGCGTCGGCGACCGATCCTATCGACTCCTCGAGCACCGAGAAGAGCGCTCGTGCGTCGCGTGCCGCGGCGCCCCGCGGGTTGCGCGGCACGAGCGCCGTCACGAGCAGCGCCACGATGCCGCCCACGAGCCCGTCGAGCGAGCGCGTGAACGGCCCGCCCGCGGGATCCGGGAGCATCACGACGAGCGCCGACGGCACAGCCGCCGCGACCGCGAACGCGGGGTTGGCCGAGACCGCCCGCCCCACCACGAACACGACGGCGAGCACGAGCACGAGCTGCCACACGCCGCGTCCCACGAGCAGCGCGAGCGCGTCGCCGAGCGCGATGCCGAGCAGGATGCCGACCACGGTCTCGGCGACCCGCACGGGCCGGGCGTCGCGCGCGAACCCGAGCGAGTTGATCGTCACGGTGATGGCGAGCAGCGGCACGGCGTGCCCGAGGCCCCAGTGCGCGATCGCGTACGCGGCGGCCACGGCCGCGAGGATCTGCACGATCGCGGGCAGCGACTCCCACACGCGCCGCCCCGCCATCCGCAGGTCGGCCTGGCGGCGCACACGCCGCTCGAGGCGGCGGAGCTCAGCGCTCACGCCCTCCACCGCCGCGCCCACTCAGCGACGCGTCGGGCCGAGACGCGGGATGCGGGGCACGTCGGCCGTCGCGCCGGCGTCGGGCGGCACGATGAGCTGCTGGGCGGCGGGCACGAGCACGTCGCCGGCGACGACCGTGAGCTCAGATGCCGGATCGGCCGAGCGCTTCACGACGGCGAGCGCGACGGGCCCGAGCTCGTGGTGCCACGCGGATGCCGTGATGCGTCCGACGACGGCGCCCTCGGCATCCGGGCGCCCGAGGCGCACCTCGGCGCCCGCGGACGGCAGCGCCGCGTCGGTGCCGTCGAGGTGGAGCATGACGAGGCGGCGCGGCGGGTGGCCCAGGTTGTGCACCTTGGCCACCGTCTCCTGCCCCCGGTAGCAGCCCTTCGCGAGGTGCACCGCAGATCGCAGCCAGTCGAATTCGTGCGGGATCGAGGTGCCGTCGAGCTCGGTCGCGGCGCGCGGACGCCACGCCGCGATGCGCAGGGCCTCGAGCGCGAGGGTGCCCGCAGCCGGCAGCTCCGTGAGCTCGTCGAGCCGCGAGCGCTCGAGGAGCGCCTCGCGATACGTCCACCCCTCGGACGGATGCTCGCCCCTCGCGTACTGGAACCCCCCGACCTGCACCGACGCCCACGGGTCGACCCACACGAGCGGCACGCCGTTCGGTGCCGCGGTCGCGGCGGGGGCCTCGCCGAAGGTGCCGATCGTCGCGAGCTCGCCCGAGCGATCCGCGACCCTCACCTGCAGCATGAACCGCATACGGTCGAGGAAGGCCGCGAAGCCCGCGCCCGTGCCCGCGTCCATGAGCAGCCACGTGGTCTCGCCGTCGTCGAGCACGCGCGCGGCGTACTCGATGCGCCCGCTCGGGTCGAGCAGGAGCGTCTCGGCGGAACCGCCGGGCGCGAGGCCGACGAGCGACTGCGAGGTGAGCGAGTCGAGCAGCTTGAGCCTGTCGGGCCCGTCGAGCGACACGACGTCGCGATCGGAGAGGTCGACGATCGCTCGGCCCGCGGCGAGCGGGCGCTGCTCGCCGATGGGGTCGCCGTAGTGCTCCGGCGGCTCGCCGACGGCGCCGGGGCGCGAGGTGAACGGCGAGCTCATTCGACGCGCGCCAATCGACCGGATGCGTGGGTGCGCAGGTCCTGACCGAGCGCCGCGATGTCCCACGCCCACAGCAGGTGGTCTTCGACGAGGCCGTAGAGGCGGGTCGCGGCCGTGTAGTCCTTCGCGGTGGCGGAGCGCAGCACGGCATCCGTCGCGAGGTCGATGCGCGGCCCGTTGATCTCGCCGAGGTAGAGCTCGCTCACACCGCCCGGCTGCACGAGCAGCACCTCGATGTCGAAGGCGCCACGGGCGTTGCGCAGGGTCTCGACGGCCTCGGCAGTCTGGAACACGTCGGCGCCGGTGCGCGGCAGCATGCCGGGCCCGTCATCCCCGTCGCCGAGCGGGCGCGAGAGGCGCCAGTAGCCGATCTCGGAGAAGAGCTGACGCGGATGCGGCGCCACGTCGTCGTCGGACGCCTCGCCCTCCTCGCCCGGGATCAGCCACGCACTGCTCGAGTACTGCAGGTGGGGCGTGCCGTCGTGGCTGAACGCGATGCGCTGCCCGAACTCATGCTCGCGCGTCTCGTCGCCCACCTTGTAGGCCACGACCCCGCTGCCTTCCCAGACCCCGATGAGCCAGGAGAGGGGGACGAGTTCGGCCGGCAGGTCGACGTCGAGCTCGAACACGGCCTCAGCGCTGGCCGCGGAAGAGGTTGTAGAGCACCACGACGGAGACGGCGCCGATCGACAGCGTCGCCAGGCCGAGCAGACCGATGAAGAAGAGCTCGAGCGCCAGCATCATGCTGTCGAGTCTAGTGCTCCCGCGACTCAGGCGCCGCCGACGGCGAGCACCGAGGAGACCCAGATCAGGGCCGTCGCCAGCACGAGGATGCCGAGGGCGCCGCTCAGGCTCGCGACGATGCGCTCGACGAGGCCCTCCTTGCGCGCGAGCCCCAGCTGGATCGTGAAGGTCAGCAGCACGACGGCCGCCATGACGACGGGGATCCACGTGAGGAGCGCGGAGGGCGCGAACACGAGCACCGCGATCGCGCCGAGGGCGGCGGCGATCCACACGGGGATGACGCTGCGCAACGAGAGGGCCACCCGCCCAGCCTACGGCTGCGTACACTGTCGCGTAGCGAGGAGACCCGAACCGCCCCCCGAAAGGAACTGCGTGGCGCAGCTGCTGATCCTGAGCTCCGCCGCCGACACGGATGTGCTGCCGGCGCTGGGACTGCTCAGCCACCGCGTGCGCGTCATCCCCGCGGAGCCGGCGGCGCTCGTCAACGCGCCGACCGCCGACCTCGTCTTCGTCGATGCGCGCCAGGACCTCGCGAGCGCGAAGTCGCTGTGCAAGATCCTGCGCACGACGGGACTCGGCGTGCCGCTCGTGCTCGTGCTCACGGAGGGCGGGCTCACCGCGGTCTCGGCCGATTGGGGGGTCGACGAGGTCATCCTCTCGACCGCGGGGCCCGCGGAGGTGGATGCGCGCATCCGGCTCGTCATCGACCGCCTCGCGAAAGACAGCTCGGTCTCGAAGATCCAGGCCTCGGGCGTCGTGATCGACGAGGCGAGCTACTCCGCGAAGGTGCACGGACGTCCGCTCGACCTCACCTTCAAGGAGTTCGAGCTGCTGCGTTTCCTCGCGACGCACCCCTCACGCGTGTTCACACGCGAGCAGCTGCTCTCCGAGGTGTGGGGCTACGACTACTTCGGCGGCACCCGCACGGTCGACGTGCACGTGCGGCGCCTGCGCGCGAAGCTCGGCGAGCTCGACTCGCTCATCGGCACGGTGCGCAACGTGGGCTACCGCTTCAACGTCTACGAGGACGACCAGGCCCCCGTCAACACCACCGCCTGACACCCTCCGTTCACCATCGTTCCTGGCAGGATGGGGCGATGGAGACGAACAGCCCGCTGGGCGATGCCACGCTGGCCGCGGATCTGCTCGACGACTACGACGCTGACCCGGCGCCCGACGACGACGGCACGCTGCCCCCCGACCGCTTCCTCGATCGCGAGCTGAGCTGGCTCGCGTTCAACCAGCGCGTGCTCGAGCTCGCCGAGGACCCGGCTCTGCCGCTGCTGGAGCGCTCCAACTTCCTCGCGATCTTCGCCTCCAACCTCGACGAGTTCTTCATGGTGCGCGTCGCGGGACTCAAGCGCCGCATCGACACGGGCCTCGCGGTTCCGACCAACGTCGGCCGCGCCCCCCTCGACGTGCTCTCCGACATCGCGCTGCGCGCACACGAGCTTCAGGAGCGCCACGCTCGCGCGTTCCACGAGCTCGTCAAGCCCGCGCTCGACGAGGCCGGCGTGCACATCGAGAAGTGGGGCGACCTCGACGACACCGACCGCGAGCGCGTGCACGAGATCTTCCAGAACCAGATCTTCCCCGTGCTCATGCCGCTCGCCGTCGACCCGGCGCATCCGTTCCCTTACATCTCGGGGCTCTCGCTCAACCTCGCCATCCGGGTGCGCAACCCGAAGACCGATCGCGTCGAGTTCGCGCGCCTCAAGGTGCCGACCAATCTGCCGCGCTTCGTGAAGCTCCCCGAGCAGAGCGGCACCCACCGCTACCTCGCGCTCGAGGACCTCATCGCCAACCACCTCGACGAGCTCTTCCCGGGCATGGAGGTGCTCGAGCACCACGAGTTCCGCGTCACGCGCAACGAGGACGTCGTGATCGAGGAGGACGAGACCGAGAACCTGCTGCAGGCGCTCGAGAAGGAGCTGCTGCGCCGCCGCTTCGGCTCCCCCATCCGCCTCGAGATCTCCGACGACATGGACGAGGTGACGCTCGACCTGCTCATGCAGGAGCTGCGCATCACCGACCGCGAGGTGTACCGCCTGCCGTCGCCGCTCGACCTCGGCGGCCTCTTCGGCCTCTCGGGCATCGACCGACCCGACCTGCGCTATCCGCGCCGCGTGCCCACGACCTCCGTCTCTCTGCAGCCGGCCGAGCCCACCGAGAAGCCCGACATCTTCGCCTCGATCAGCAAGGGCGACGTGCTGCTGCACCACCCCTACGAGTCGTTCGCGACGAGCGTGCAGGCGTTCCTCGAGCAGGCGGCGGCCGACCCGAACGTGCTCGCCATCAAGCAGACGCTCTACCGCACGAGCGGCGACAGCCCGATCGTCGAGGCGCTCATCGACGCGGCCGAGGCGGGCAAGGCCGTGCTCGCGCTCGTGGAGATCAAGGCGCGCTTCGACGAGCAGGCCAACATCTCGTGGGCCCGCAAGCTCGAGCGCGCGGGCGTGCACGTCGTCTACGGGCTCGTCGGCCTCAAGACCCACTGCAAGCTCGCCCTCGTGGTGCGCCAGGAGGGCGGCACGCTCAAGCACTACAGCCACATCGGCACGGGCAACTACAACCCGAAGACGAGTCGCGTCTACGAGGACCTCGGCCTGCTGACGGATGACGACACCGTCGGCAAGGACCTCACGCGCCTCTTCAACGAGCTATCGGGCTACGCGATCGAGAAGAAGTTCAAGCGCCTGCTCGTGGCCCCCCGCTACCTGCGCAAGAGCCTCCTCAAGCACATCGAGCAGGAGGCGGCGAACGCGCTCGACGGCAAGCCGAGCGGCATCCGCATCAAGGTCAACTCCATGGTCGACGAGGCCATCATCGACGGCCTCTACCGGGCGAGCCAGGCGGGCGTGCCCGTCGAGGTGTGGGTACGCGGCATCTGCTCGCTCCGGCCCGGCGTGCCGGGGCTGTCGGAGAACATCCGCGTGCGCTCGATCCTCGGACGCTACCTCGAGCACTCGCGCATCTTCTGCTTCGAGAACGACGGCGACCCGCAGGTGTTCATCGGCAGCGCCGACATGATGCACCGCAATCTCGACCGCCGCGTCGAGGCGCTCGTGCGGCTCGACGACCCCGCGCACATCGCGGAGACGAGCGCGCTCTTCGACCTCGCGCTCGACGAGGGCACCTCGTCGTGGCACCTGCAGCCCGACGGCACGTGGGAGCGCCGCCACCGCGACGCCGACGGCCGCCCCCTCGTCGATCTGCAGGACGAGACGTGGCGCCGCATCTCGAGCCGCCGGCGCGCGGGGGGAACGCGATGAGCCCGTCGCCCGTGCTCGCCGCCGGGGCCGTATGCTGGCGCATCTCGAAGAAGGGCAAGCCGAAGATCCTGCTCGTGCACCGCACGCAGCACAGGGACGTGTCGCTGCCGAAGGGCAAGGTCGACCCGGGCGAGACGCTCCCCGAGACCGCCGTGCGCGAGATCGCCGAGGAGACGGGGCTCCTCATCGCCCTCGGTGCTCCACTGGGCGTCGTCGAGTACCAGCTGCCGGGCGGCCGCGACAAGCAGGTCTACTACTGGGCGGGCGAGGTGAGCCCCGAGGCGCGGGCCAACTCGACGTTCGTGTCGAACGACGAGATCGAGCAGCTGCGCTGGGTGGGGCTCACGAAGGCCCGCAAGGTGCTCAGCTACCCGCACGACGTCGACATCGTCGACCGCTTCGCCGAACTGCACGCGAAGGGCCGCGCCCGCACCTTCGCGATCATCGCCCTGCGCCACGGCAAGGCCGTGCCGGCCGAGGACTGGGACGGACCGGATGCGACGCGTCCGCTCATGCAGCGCGGCATCGACCAGTCGATGAGCGTCTCGCACGGCATCGCCGCGTTCCGCCCGCGCGAGCTCGTGAGCTCGACGGCCGAGCGGTGCCTCCGCACGATCGCGCCGACCTCGCGCGTGACGGGCGTGCCCGTCGAAGAGGACCACACGATCAGCCAGGACGCCTACCGCTCGGGTGGCAAGGCCGTGCGGGAGCTGGTGACCGGGCTCGTCGCGAAGCGCGAGACGGTCGTGCTGTGCAGCCACGGGCCCGTGCTGCCGCAGATCATCTCCGCCGTCATGGAGGAGACGCGCACCGACGGCAGCACGAAGCTGCAGCGCGCCGCGGCGCTCGCCACGGGCGAGTACGCGGTGCTGCACGTGCCGGTCGACCATCCCGAATCCGGGATCGTCGCCGTCGAGGTGCACTCGCCGACCACGTAGTTCTCGTCCAGTTCACCTCCCGTTCACCGTTCCCGTCGAACCTGGTCACCGTCGCTTCCTAGCGTCGGCAGCGAGGCCGCCAAGAGCCTCGACACCTGACCGACATTCCCGAAGGGAACACAGTGAAGATCACGCGTACCGGCGGCATCGCCGCCCTCGCGCTCGTGGGCGCCCTCGCGCTCAGCTCCTGCGCCGCCAACGAGGCCCCGGCCTCCGGCGACGAGGGCACGACGAGCACGCTCTCCGGCACCTTCAACGGCGCCGGCGCGTCGTCTCAGGCCTCCGCCCAGGACGCCTGGATCGCCTCCTTCCAGACCGCGAACCCCGCCGTCACGATCAACTACGAGCCGAGCGGGTCGGGCGCGGGCCGCGAGACGTTCATCGCGGGCGGCTCCGACTGGGCCGGCTCCGACTCGGCGCTCTCCGACGACGAGCTCGCCGGGGGCTTCGCCGCGTGCGCCGCCGACGCGGCGGCCATCGACATCCCGACCTACATCTCGCCCATCGCGGTCATCTTCAACGTCGAGGGGGTCGACGAGCTCAACCTCGACGCCGCGACGCTCGCGAAGATCTTCAGGGGCGACATCACGAAGTGGAACGACCCGGCGATCGCCGCGCTCAACGCGGGCACGACGTTCCCCGACCTCGCCATCACGGCCGTGCACCGCTCGGACGACTCCGGCACCACCAAGAACTTCGCGGACTACCTGAACCAGGTCGCCCCCGAGGTGTGGGACCAGAAGCCGGCCGATGCGTTCCCGTTCCAGACCGGTGAAGGCGCGCAGGGCACCTCGGGCGTCGTCGACGCCGTGAAGAACGGCCGCGGCACGATCGGCTACGCCGACGCGTCGAAGGCCGGAGAGCTCGGCACCGCCAAGATCAAGGTCGGCGACGAGTTCGTGGGCTACACCCCGGAGGCCGCGGCCGCCGTCGTCGCCGAGTCGCCGCTCGTCGAGGGCCGCGAGGCGAACGACCTCGCCTTCACGCTCGACCGCAAGACGACCGACCCGAGCCACTACCCGCTCGTGCTCGTCTCCTACAGCATCGTGTGCACCGAGTACGCGGATGCTGCGAAGGGCGAGTTCGTGAAGGCCTACATCGGCTTCATCACGAGCGCCGAGGGCCAGCAGGTGGCCGCCGAGACGGCGGGCGCCGCCCCGCTCTCGGAGGAGCTCTCGGCCAAGGTCGCCGAGGCGATCGCCTCCATCAAGTAAGCAGCACACCGCTCCTCGGGCTGCGGCGCCCCGCGCATTGCACGGGGCGTCGCAGCCCGACACACTGAACCGAAAGCGACCTCGAGGACCGCATGACCGCCGCACCGGCCCGGATCACCGCCAAGCAGCGCCTCGGCGACCGCCTGTTCTCGGGCGGCGCGCTCGCGGCGGGAGCCGTCATCCTCGTCGTGCTCGCGGGCGTCGCGATCTTCCTCGTCGCCCAGTCGCTGCCGGCGTTCGTCATGGATCCGGCCGACATCAAGGGCGAGCCCGAGAGCTTCTGGCACTACGTCGGCCCGCTCGTCTTCGGCACCGTGTGGGCCGCGGCCCTCGCGCTGCTCATCGCCGTGCCCATCGCGCTCGGCATCTCGCTCTTCATCTCGCACTACGCCCCGCGCCGCCTCGCACAGGGTCTCGGCTACACGATCGACCTGCTCGCGGCCGTGCCCTCGGTCGTGTTCGGCCTGTGGGGCGCCCGGGTGCTCGCGCCCTCCATCCAGCCGTTCTACGCGTGGCTCGTCGACAACCTCGGATGGTTCCCGCTCTTCGCGCCGCCCGTCTCGGGAACCGGCCGCACCATCCTGACGGTCGCGATCGTGCTCGCGGTCATGATCCTGCCGATCATCACGGCCCTGTGCCGCGAGGTGTTCCTGCAGACGCCGAAGCTGCACGAGGAGGCGGCGCTCGCGCTCGGCGCGACCCGCTGGGAGATGATCCGGATGGCGGTGCTGCCGTTCGGCCGCCCCGGCATCATCTCGGCGGTCATGCTGGGGCTCGGGCGCGCGCTCGGCGAGACGATGGCCGTCGCCATGGTGCTCTCTCCCGCCGCCGTCATCAGCTTCGTGCTCACGGGACCGCAGAACCCGACGACGATCCCCGCCAACATCGCCCTCAACTACCCCGAGGCGCACGGCGGCTACGTCAACGTGCTCATCGCGACCGGCCTCATCCTCTTCGTCATCACGTTCGCGGTGAACTCCGCCGCACGCTGGGCGGTCGCGCGCCGCAAGGACTTCTCGGGGGCGAACTGATGACGATCGATACCGCCCGCAGGTCGAGCGCCGCGCCCCGTGCGCTGCCGAACGCGTACACGACCGGCAAGCTGCCGCGCTGGATGCCGTGGCCCATCCTCGCCGCGGCCCTCGCCGTCTCGCTCGGCGCCTTCGGGCTCATGGCCGCGGCATCCGATGACGAACTCAACTGGATCGGCGGCGTCGTCGTCGGCGTCGCGCTCTTCATCGCCGCGAACTGGACGATCGCGCGCCTCGTCGAGGGCGGTCGCCAGGCCGCCGACCGCCTCGTGACCTCGCTCGTGGCAGGGGCGTTCGTGCTCGCCCTGATCCCGCTCGTGTGGCTCGCGATCACGGTCGTCACGAACGGTCTGCCGACGCTGCTGAACGGCACCTTCCTCACGCACTCCATGCGCAACGTCGTCGGCGAGGGCGGCGGCGCGCTGCACGCGATCGTGGGCACGCTCCTCATCACGGGGCTCGCGGCGGTCATCTCGATCCCCGTCGGCCTCATGACCGCCATCTACCTCGTGGAGTACGGAACGGGGCGGCTCGCGCGCGGCATCACCTTCTTCGTCGACGTCATGACCGGCATCCCGTCGATCGTCGCGGGACTCGCGACCTACGCCCTCTTCGCGCTCGTGTTCGGCGACGGCGTCCGCTCCGGCGTCGCGGGCTCGATCGCCCTGTCGATCCTCATGATCCCGGTCGTCGTGCGCTCGAGCGAGGAGATCATCCGCCTCGTGCCCAACGAGCTGCGCGAGGCCTCCTACGCCCTGGGCGTGCCCAAGTGGCGCACGATCGCGAAGGTCGTGCTGCCGACCTCGATCGCGGGCATCACGACGGGCATCATGCTCTCGATCTCGCGCGTCATCGGCGAGACGGCGCCGCTGCTCATCGTGGCCGGCTTCACGGCGTCGATGAACTACAACCCGTTCTCGGAGCGGATGATGTCGCTGCCCGTGTTCGTGTACACGCAGTACGTGAGCCCCGGCACCGACGCCCAGTTCTACATCGAGCGCGCGTGGGCGGGGGCGCTCACCCTCATCCTCATCGTCGCGCTGCTCAACGCCGTCGCGCGCCTCGTGTCCCACTTCTTCTCGCCCAAGCTCGGGCGCTGACCCCCACCCGAAGGAACCCATGTCCAAGCGCATCGAAGTCCGCGACCTCGACGTCTACTACGGCGCCTTCCGCGCCGTCGAGGGTGTGACGCTCACGATCGAGCCGCGCACGGTGACCGCCTTCATCGGCCCGTCCGGCTGCGGAAAGTCGACCTTCATCCGCACCCTCAACCGCATGCACGAGGTCATCCCGGGCGCGCGCGTCGACGGCGAGGTGCTCATCGACGGCAACAACCTCTACGGCCCCGGCGTCGACCCCGTGCTCGTGCGGCGGCAGGTGGGGATGGTGTTCCAGCGGCCGAACCCGTTCCCGACGATGTCGATCCGCGAGAACGTGCTCGCGGGCGTGCGGCTCAACAACCGCAAGATCTCGAAGACGGATGCCGACGACCTCGTCGAGCGCTCGCTGCGGGGCGCGAACCTGTGGAACGAGGTGAAGGACCGCCTCGACCGCCCCGGCTCGGGCCTCTCCGGAGGTCAGCAGCAGCGTCTGTGCATCGCGCGCACGATCGCCGTCTCGCCCGAGGTCATCCTCATGGACGAGCCGTGCTCGGCCCTCGACCCCATCTCGACGCTCGCGATCGAGGACCTCATCGAGGAGCTCAAGAAGGAGTACACGATCGTCATCGTGACCCACAACATGCAGCAGGCCTCGCGCGTCTCCGATCGCACGGCGTTCTTCAACATCGAGGGCACGGGCAAGCCGGGCAAGCTCATCGAGTACGACGACACGACGAAGATCTTCTCGATGCCGTCGGTGAAGGCCACCGAGGACTACGTCTCGGGCAAGTTCGGGTGATCCCGGCCGGCTCCGGAGGGCCCGGATACGTGAGTGCCGGGCCGCAGAACGCCTCTCGGCGCGAGGCCGCTCGAAGCGGCGAAAAGTGGAGCCCGGGGTTACTGCGGCCCGGCTCCGACAGTTTACGCGAGGTGCGGCCCGGCGCCGGGTCTCGAACGCGACTCCCAGGCGGTGTTCGCACGCTGCGAAACGGATGGCTCCCGGGCGCGTCAGTCGAGCGAGCCGTCGTGCGCCATCCGCGCGCAGATCGCGAGGTCGTCGGCGATCGTCGTGAGCCGGGCGGCACGCGTCGTGAGCTGTGTCGAGCGCTCGGGCGCGGCCGCCTCCTGGTCGTCGGCGACGGATGCGGCGCCCGCCGCCTCGACGCGGCAGAACGCCGCCGCGCGCTCGAGGGCGTGCGCCAGGTCGCCCTCGAATACGCCGCGCAGGATGCGGTTCGACAGCTCGAGCACCTCCTCCGGCCCGGCGGGGGTCGGGGCGCCTGCGATGACGGGGTCGATCGTGCGGAGCACCTCGGTGCCGCGCTGGAAGAGCAGCGCCACGCCCGCGGGGTCACCCGAGATCATGGACCGCAGCAGGTAGATGCGCCACAGGGCGCCCGGCAGGGTGTGCGGCCCGGAGAGCGCCCACAGCTCGGCGATCGCATCGAGCCCGTGCTCGTCGGTGAGGCGGACGACGCGATCGAGCACCCCCGGGTCGTCGCTGTCGCGCACGCGGGCGACGAGCGCGCGGGCCGTGTCGTGCGCGATGCGACGGCTCACCGCCGGATCGGGAGCCGCACCCTCGTACGCCTCGAACTCGCGCCCGCCGAAGAGGGTGGGCTTGTGGAAGTCGTCGGCCATCCGGCCATTCTCCCCCGACCGCGAGCGCGGCGCCCGCGCACTACCCTGGACACATCGGGCCTGTAGCTCAGTCGGTAGAGCATCGGACTTTTAATCCGCGGGTCGTGGGTTCGAGCCCCACCGGGCCCACCACGCTTACGGATGCGCCCAGCACCCCAGGTACCAAGCACCGGGTACCAGCCCCGGGCACCTACCCCCGGTCGCCCGACCCGCGCGGCGGGTCGACCGACACGTCGAGCCTCTCCTGCGTGCCGCCGAGCGACGACCACTCCGACGCGGTGCCCTTCGCGGCGTGGTGCGACGCGCGCACCGCGCGCTCGTCGGCCCACGAGTTGAGGCGATGTCCGGCGTGACCGCGCACGTGCTCGAGCACGACATCCGGGAGCCCCTTCGCACGACGGGCGTCGCGCACCGCGATGAGTTGCTCGAGGATCTCGCGGTTGGCGACGGGCTTCTTCGCGCTCGTGAGCCAGCCGCGGCGCTTGTGGCCGTCCATCCACGACGAGTACGTGTCGATCGCGTACTTCGAGTCGGCCTGCACGATGAGCTCGCGCACGTCGATATGGTCGCGGATGGCGTGCAGCAGTCCCAGCAGCTCGCCGATGTTGTTGGTTCCCTGCGGCAGCGATCCGGCCGCCCACTCGCCGTCCTCGCCGACCCAGGCCCAGCCCGCGGGTCCGGGGTTGCCTTTGCAGGCTCCGTCGGTGGCGACGATGTAGCGGTCGGGTGAGCTCACCCCCCGATCCTCTCAGGATCGGGCGACCCCCGCCGACAGCAGAGGGGCCAGGGCAGGCGTCAGCCGCGGACCGTGCGCCGGGCCGCGAACCGCAGCACGAGGCCCGCGCCGAGCAGCAGCGCCGCGAGCGCGGCCGCGCCCCCCGCATCCGCACCGGTGTCGGCGAGGTTCGCCGCGACCACAGGCGCCGGGTCGTCGTCGGCGATCGTCGCGGTCGCGGTTGCGACGGCGAGGGTCGGGGTGACGACCCCCACCGGGTTGCTGAGGCGCAGCTCGAAGGTCTCGGGGTTCTCGTGGATGCCGTCGTTCATGAGCGCGACGGCGACGGTCTTCGCGGTCTCGCCCGGCGCGAAGGTGAGCGTGCCGACGGTCGGCACGAAGTCGCTGCCCGACGCCGCGGTGCCGGCGAAGGTCGCGAAGTCGACGCTGTCGGTGCGTGTCGTCGAGACGGTGCGGGTGACGGTGAAGACGGCCGATCCCGCGTTCTCGGCCACGGCGAGCGCCGGGCCGGTCACGCTGAAGACGGCGGGGTCGTCGTCATCGACGATCGTGACGACGGCGCGATCCGGCGAGAGCACCGGGACGGGAGTCCCAACGGGGTTCATCAACCGCAGCTCGAACGTCTCGTCACCCTCGTCCACGACGTCGTCGACGACGCCGATCGACACGGTCTTGGAGGTCTCGCCCGGCGCGAAGACCAAGGTGCCGGATGCGGCGACGAAGTCCGAGCCGGCGACGGCCGTTCCCGGCAGGGCCGCGTAAGTCGACGCTGTCGGTGCGCAGCGTCGACAGCGTCCGCGTCACCGTGAAAGTCATCGACCCGGAGTTCTCCGCGATCGAGGCCGCCGCGGCAGAGACCCCGAAGACGGGGGTCACGGCGTCGCCGTCCTGGATCGTCATCGTCGCGCTCGCGACGTCGATCGTGGGGAGCGGGGTGCCGCCCGGGTTGCTCAACTGGATGCCGAAGGTCTCGTCGAGCTCCTCGACGGAGTCGTCCACGAGGGTCACGACGACGGGCATGGAGGTGACCCCCGGGGGGGAAGGTGAGCCTTCCCGAGCTGACCCAGTAGTCCGCTCCCGCAGTCGCGGTGCCGGGCACGGTCGCGAAGTCCACGGTGTCGGTGCCGGTGAGGTCGCCGGTGCGCGTGACGGTGAACGCCGCGATGCCGTCCTCCGTCGTGGAGGCGTCGCTCACCGAGAAGTGCGCGCCAGTGTCGACGGTGAGCCCCCATGACGTCAGCGAGCCCGTGTCGCCGCTCGAGGTATCGAGCACCGTGAGGGTCCAGACGCCGGCGGCCTCCTCCCCACGGAAGGCGCTGAGCGGCTGCGCCGGCCGGTAGGTTCCCGACCCCGCATAACCGCTCTGAATGCTCGTCGAGCCGGTGTCGGAGAAGAGAGCCGACAGGTTCACGCCGCTATCGCCGCAGGTGGGGGCGCCGATCTGCTGGAGAAGGCGGACGGTGCTGCCCTGCGGGGATGTCAGGTCGACGACGAGGTCGCCCCGGAAGCTGTGCGCGATGTTGAGAGCCACCCGAACGTCGTTGATGCTGCCCGCGTCGCCCACGGTGATGGTGCTCGTGGCGACGCCCATGCCCGACGTGCTCCAGCAGGTGCCGGAGGTCGAGTCCGGGATCGCCACGCTCGTGGTATTGGTGTAGCTCGTGACGGCGGCGGATGCGGGGCTCGCGTCGACGCCGACGGTGAGCGCGACGACAGTGGCGACGAGGGCGAGCGGGAGGGCGGCGGCGCGGCGGCGCGCCGATGCGGTGGCGGGCATGCAGGGCTCTCGGGATCATGACGACGGCGGAGGCGCTCGCCGGGGTTGAGCGAGATCGGGTCGCCGGGTCGGGTGCCGCGTCGCTGTGAAGCTATCAGCGCTCCTGCGCGATCGGGGGTGACAGCTGAGGGATCATCCCCCGGACGGGGCTAGACAACGCGCGCCGGTCGAGCCGCGCTCCCTCAGGGCAGGGTGCACGGCCCCTGCTCGGCGACTCCCGCTACCCTGGAATCGGAGGCCCGCATCCGGCCTCGCGGACGAGGGAGCAGTACCCGCACCACGACAAGACTGACTCGGGAAGACCGTCATGTCGTGGATCGTGCTCATCGCATCCGGGATGCTCGAGGCCGTCTGGGCGACGGCGCTCGGGGCATCGAAGGGCTTCCGGAAACCGCTGCCGACGATCGTGTTCGTCGTCGCGATGACCCTCAGCATGGTCGGCCTCGCGATCGCGATGGCCGAGATCCCCACCGGTACGGCCTACGCCGTGTGGGTGGGCATCGGGGCGAGCCTCACGGTGCTGTGGTCGATCGTGTCGGGCGCCGAGCGAGCGGATGTCGTGCGCCTGCTGCTCATCGCGGCGCTCGTGGGCGCCGTGATCGGCCTCAAGGCGGTGAGCTGACGATGCCGTGGATCGTGTTGCTCGCGAGCGCCGTGCTCGAGGCCGTGTGGGCGACGGCGCTGGGCCACTCCGAGGGGCTCACGCAGCCGGTGCCGACCGTCGTGTTCGCGGTGGCCCTCGCCGGGAGCATGGCGGGGCTCGGCTGGGCGGCCCGCCGCATCCCGATCGGCACGGCCTACGCGGTGTGGACGGGCGTCGGCGCCGCGCTCACGGTCGCCTACGCGATGGCGGTCGGCGATGAGCCCGCGTCGGCCCTCAAGGTCGTGTTCATCGCGGTCATCGTGGCCGCGACGATCGGCCTCAAGCTCGTGCCGTCGAGGCCCGGTCGCCGTGCGGCGGCGGATGCGGGAGAAGGCCAGCCGGGCTGACCGGCGGTACCGTGTCCGGGTGATCGCGCCCGACCCCGACCCACTCGTCGCGCGGCTGCGTGCCGCGGGCTGCGTGTTCGCGGAGGACGAGGCGGCGCTGCTGCGGGAGGCCGCATCCGGCGAGGCCCTCGAGGCGCTCGTCGCGCGCCGCGTCGCGGGCGAGCCGCTCGAGCCGCTGCTCGGGTGGGCGGAGTTCGCGGGGCTGCGCGTCGACGTCGCGCCGGGCGTGTTCGTGCCGCGCGCGCGGAGCGAGCTGCTCGTCGACCTCGCGCTCGAGGGCCTGCCGGACGACGCGGTCGTCGTCGAGCTGTGCTGCGGCGTGGGCGCGATCGCGGCGGCGATCCGGGCGGCGCGCCCCGACGCCGAGGTGTGGGCCGCCGACATCGACCCGGATGCCGTGGCCGTCGCCCGCAGGAACCTTCCGCCCGAGCGCGTTCGCGAAGGCGACCTCTTCGATCCGCTGCCCCGCGAGTTGCTCGGCCGCGTCGACCTCATCGTCGCGAACGCGCCCTATGTGCCGAGCGACGAGATCGCGTTCATGCCGGCCGAGGCGCGCGACCACGAGCACCTCGTCGCCCTCGACGGCGGACGCGACGGCACCGCCGTGCAGGCGCGCGTCGCATCCGGATGCCGCGAGTGGCTCGCGCCCGGCGCCCGCGTCATCGTCGAGACGAGCCGGCGGCAGGCGCCGCTCACGGCGTCACTGCTGCACGAGCAGGGGCTCGTCGAGCGTGTCGTGCGCGACGAGGAGCGGGACGGGACGGCGGTCGTCGGGACGTGGAGCCCAGCCCCCTCCGGGGAGGCAGATGCCGCACACCTCAGGCCTGGCTGATCCGCAGCTGGTTGCCGGAGGGATCGCGGAACGCGGCGTCGCGCGCGCCCCACGGCTGGTCCATGGGCTCCTGGATGATGTCGGCGCCGGATGCCGCGACGCGCTCGAAGTCGGCGTCGAGGTCGTCGGTCTCGAGCACGACGCCCGCGAGCACGCCCTTCGCGAGCAGGTCGGCGAGCGTCGCGCCGTCCTCCTCCGAGACGCCCGCGGTGACCGGTGTGAGCACGATGGAGGCGTCGGCACCCGGGTGCGCGACCGTGATCCAGCGCATGCCGCCGCCCTGGTCGACGTCCATGAGCACCTCGAAGCCCAGCACGTCGCGGTAGAACTCGAGCGCGGCGGCGGGGTCGTCCACGTACAGGAAGCTGTTGCGCAGTCTGATCGTCATGCCGCAACGCTACGGCGGCTACCCGCTCGACGCTTCTCGAATCCTGACCGGTCGCGTGATGTTCTTCGCGACGCACGGGATGTCGTCGAGAGCCGACTCGGCGGCATCCGGATGCGCGGCGGCGCGGTAGGCGGAGGGCGAGACCCCGACGAGCTTCGTGAAGCTCGAGCTGAACGAGCCGAGCGAGGTGCAGCCGACCTCGACGCACACCTCGGTGACCGTGAGGTCGCCGCGGCGCAACAGGGCCTTGGCCCGCTCGATGCGGCGGGTCATGAGGTAGCCGTAGGGCGTCTCGCCGTAGGCGGCGCGGAAGCTGCGCGCGAAGTGGCCGGATGACATGAGGGCCGTGCGGGCGAGCGCCTCGACGTCGAGAGGTTGCGCGTACTCGCGGTCGATGCGGTCGCGCGCCTTGCGCAGCCGGATGAGGTCGTCGCGCTCCATGCGTCCAGTGTGCCCCCTTCCCTCGCCACGGGGACGATCAGGCGAGGGTGGCGCCGAAGAGGAGGCCCAGCAGGTAGGTGGCCCCGGCGGCGCCGTAGCCGATCGCGAGCTGCCGGAGGGCGCGCTTGAGGGGCGGCGCACCCGAGAGGATGCCGACGACGGCGCCCGTGCCGAGGAGCGCCACGCCCACGAGCACCGAGGCGAGCACGACCGCACCGAGCCCCGTCATGCCGAAGAGGTACGGCAGCACGGGGATGAGGGCGCCGGATGCGAAGAACAGGAAGCTCGATCCCGCGGCGTGCCACGGGGAGCCGACCGCCTCATCCGGGTCGAGCTCCTGGGGCGGGGTGTCGGCGTCGAGATGCAGCGTGGCGAGCACCTCGCGCGCGTGCGTGTCGGCCTCCTCGGGCTGCATGCCCCGCGCGCGGTAGACGAGCGCGAGCTCGTTGGCATCGACGTCGAGGTGCGTGAGCGCGCTCTGCGACTCCGGGTCGGGACGGGATGCCGCGAGCAGCTCGCGCTGGGACTTGACCGACACGTACTCGCCCGCGCCCATCGAGAGCGCCCCCGCGAGCAGGCCCGCGATGCCCGTGAAGAGCACGACGCTCGGGGGCGCACCCGTCGCGCCGATGCCGAGCACGAGCGCGAGGTTCGAGACGAGGCCGTCGTTGGCGCCGAAGACGGCGGCGCGGAAGCTGCCCGAGAGCCGCGTGCGGCCCCGGGATGCGAGCCCGCGCAGCACCTCGCCGTGGATGCGCTCGTCGGCCGCCATCCGCTCGGTCGCATGCGGGTCGTCGTCATAGGGCGAGCGTCCCTCCGCCCTCTGCGCGAGCGCGAGCACGAAGAGGAACCCGAGGCGCTTCGCGAGGAAACCCAGGACGCGGGTGCGGGCGTCGGGGCGCGGCGCGGGCTCCGCCTTCGCGCCGAGCAGCTTCAGCCAGTGGCCCTCGTGCCGCGACTCGGCGTCGGCGAGCGCGAGGAGGATCTCGCGCTCGGGCCCGTCGCGCCGCTGGCCGAGCTCGCGGTAGATCGACGCCTCGGCGCGCTCGGCCGCGAGGTAGCGGCGCCAGCGGCGGATCTGGGCCGGGGTCGGGGTGGCGACGGGGACGGTGTTCGGGGACGACACCGATTCATTCTGCCGAGCGCATACGTATTGCGGGGGGCCGAATCCTCGTCACGGGCGGTAGCGCAGGCCCCAGCGGCCCTCGTACGTCGCGCCGGGTTCGAGCCAGATGAGGCCCTCACCCGAGTTGAGCGCGTCGGGCGGCGCCGTCATGGGCTCGATCGCGACCGCGGTGCCGAGGCCGCCGTCCTTGGGGAAGATCGGCGTCGTGAACACCTGCAGGTAGCGCCAGTCGTCGTCCTGCCAGACCTCGAGACGCGATCCGTCGGGCGCGCTCAGCACGGCGGTCACACCGTCGACGGGCCGCAGGCCGCGGAACGCGGTGTCGAGCTCGAGGTCGCCCACGCGCACGCCGTCGCGCAGCTCGGTGCCGCCCGACACCTCGTGCCACGCGACCGGGTCGAGGCGCTCGTCGACCTCCAGGTACTCGTCGGCCGGCACCGTGAGCAGCAGGTCGGCGACGTCGTGCGCGCCGACTCGGGGGTACGGATGCGTGCCCGTCGCGTAGGGCGCGCGCACGCCCGAGAGATTGCGGGCACCGTGGGTCACGGTGATGCCATCGGGCTGCAGCTCGAACCTCACCCACGTGTCGAGCAGGAACGGCCAGCCGTGCTGCGGGTGGATGACGGCACCGAGCGTGATCGAGGCCTCCCCGCGCTCTCGCACCTCGTACTCGGCGAACTCGAGCAGGCCGTGCAGCGCTCCCCCGCGCTTCGGCTCGGTGATGTCGAGCTGCTGCGGCACGCCCTCGTACTCCCAGCGTCCGGCGCGAACGCGGTTGGGCCAGGGCGCGAGGGCGATGCCCGAGCAGAACGGCGGCGGGGCCGTCTCCTGGGGCAGCGGCTCCGTCAGGTCGACGTCCCCCACCCGCAGCGCGCACAGCACCGCCGCGACCGTGCCGACCTCGGCGAAGGCCTCCCCGGTGCGCAGCCCGAACCGCTCGCCGACTCCCGTTCGTGTGCTCATCGACCCTCCTCGTGACGGACGCCCCATGACGCCTCCCAGTTCCGACCCGGCTCGAGCCACACGAGGCCCTCGCCGGAGTTGAGCGCATCGGGCGCCGCCGTCATGGGCTCGAGCGCGACCGCGAGCGCGGGGCCCTCGGAGCCGTCCGCGGCTACGTGCGGGAAGTCGCGCGGTGTGAACACCTGCAGCCAGCGGAACGGCTCGTCCTGCCACACGACCGTGCGGCTCCCATCGGGCGCGGTCAGCACGGCGGCGCCCTCGGGGCCGGTCACGACGTCCTGGTAGCCCACGTTGAGGTCGAGCCCGCCCAGCCCGCGCGGCGTCGAGAGATCGAACGGGCCGCCCGGCTCGACGTCGCGCACCGCGACCGGCACGAGGGCGTCGTCGAGCTCGAGGTAGCGGCGCGCCCGCACCTCGAGCTCGAGGTCCTCGACGGGTACGTCGCCCACGCGGAAGTACGGATGCGCCCCCACCGCCCACGGCGCGGGCTCGGCGCCGAGGTTGCGCACGCCGTGCGTGACGGTCAGGCCGTCCTCGGCGAGCGCGTACCGCACCCAGGTCTCGAGCAGGAACGGCCACCCGTGCTGGGGGTGGATGAACGCGCCGAGCACGACCACGACATCCGTGCGCTCGAGCACCCGGTACGCCGTGTTGCGCAGCAGCCCGTGGATGGCGTTGCCCCGGCTCGGGTCGGTGACGTCGAGGTGCTGCACCTCGCCGCAGTGGGTCCAGCGCGCGTCGCGCACCCGATTCGGCCAGGGCGCGAGCACGATGCCGTTGCCGTGACCGGGGAGGCGCGTCGAGGGCGTGCGCTCGGTGAGCTCCCGGCCGCCGACGTCGAGGCTCGTGAGGGCCGCGGCCAGCGTCGCGATGCTCGCCGCCGAGCGCGCCGTGCGCAGCTCGATGATCTCTCCGATGGGGGTCAGCACGACCAGAAGCCTAGGGGGGATGCGCGCCCGGCCCCCGCTAGGCGGAGCTCTCGGCGCCCTTCCGGCGGAAGAGCGTCTCGGTCTGCTCGAGCTCCATGCCCTTCGTCTCGGGCACGCGCCACGCGACGTAGACGAACGAGAGCCCGGCGAACAGGGCGTACATGCCGTAGGTGAGCGGCAGCGACCATCCGCTCATCGCGGGGAACGAGACGGTGATGAGGAAGTTCGCGATCCACTGCGCGCCCGCCGCCACGCCGAGAGCCTTCCCGCGGATGCGG
Organism: Actinomycetes bacterium; assembly: GCA_023432005.1. GTDB lineage: Bacteria > Actinomycetota > Actinomycetes > Actinomycetales > Microbacteriaceae > Homoserinibacter. The sequence goes on along the minus strand of JAEYVF010000020.1, from coordinate 16,098 downwards.
CTCGGGAAGATCTCGCCGAGCAGCACCCACACGAGCGGCCCCCACGACGCACCGAATCCGACGACGAAGAGGTTCGCCGCGACGAGCGCGATGGGCCCCAACGGCGCGGGCAGGCTCACGTCGTCGCCCGAGCCCCGCGCGAAGAGGAACGCGATCGCCATGGTCGCGAGCGAGACCGTCATGAGCACGGATCCCGTGAGCAGGATGGGCTTCCGGCCCACGCGATCGACGAGGAAGATCGCGACGAGCGTCACGAGGACGTTGACGACCGAGGTGATGACGCTGATCGTGAACGACGCCGACTCCGCGAAGCCGACGGAGGCCCACAGGCTCGTCGAGTAGTAGAAGATCACGTTGATGCCGACGAACTGCTGGAACACCGACAGGATGATGCCCACCCACACGATGCGCTGAAGCCCGAGCACGGGGCCGCGGATCGAGGCGCCCGCGTTCTTGCGATCGTCTTCGATGGCCTTCTGCAGATCCCGCACGGTGTGGTCGAGGTCGGCCTTCGGCACGAGCCGCGCGAAGATCTCGCGCGCCTCGTCGGAGCGCCCGTTCGCGATGAGATAGCGGGGCGACTCGGGGAGCGTGAACGACAGGATGCCGTAGACCGCCGCGGGGATGACGCCGACGAGGAACATCCAGCGCCACGCCTCGAGCCCGAACCAGAACGCCTCGCCCGCGCCCCCCGCACCGCCCGCGAGGAGCGCGTCGCTCAGCAGGGCGGCGAAGATGCCGATCGTGATCGCGAGCTGCTGCAGGGATGCGAGGCTCCCACGGATCTGACGGGGTGCGACCTCCGCGATGTAGGCCGGCGCCACGACGGAGGCGATGCCGATGCCGAGCCCGCCGATCACGCGCCACACGCCGAGATCCCAGACCGAGAACGCGAAGCCCGTGCCGACCGAGCTCGCGAAGAACATGATGGCGCCGAGGAACATCACCTTGAGGCGCCCCCAGCGGTCGGAGAGCCGGCCCGCGAGCACGGCGCCGACGGCGCATCCGAGGAGCGCGATCGCGACGACGAAGCCCGTGACGAAGGCGCCGAGCTCGAAGTCGCCCTGGATGGAGTCGACCGCGCCGTTGATGACCGAGGAGTCGAACCCGAAGAGGAAACCGCCCACGGCCGCGGCGACCGAGAGACCGATCGCGCGTCGCCCGAAGGGGCTGCGGAGGGTGAAGGCGTCGGCGGGGATGGAGGCCGTGTTCTGCGTCACGCTCCGACGCTAGGAAGGTGGGCGCGGGGGCGGTAGACGCTTGCAATCTCCCCCGCGGAGATGTAGTCGGCCGGTGACGTGGTCAGGCGTCCGCCCGCACGACGTGCGCGCCGCGACCCTCGAGAGCGCGCGCGGTCGCGGCCGCGGCATCCGTCCATGCGCCCGCGGTGACGAGGGTCGTGCGCTCGTCGGCGAGCCCGATCGTGCCGAGGTGCCGTGCGCCGAGCTTGCTCGCCTCGGCGACGACGAGCCGGGCGGCGGATGCGGCGACCATCGCGCGCTTGACCTCCGCCTCGGCGAGGTTGAGGTTCGTGATGCGGCCCCGCGCGTCGACGCCGTTGCAGCCGAGGATCGCGAGGTCGACGTGCAGGCTCGCGATCGACTCGGTCGCGCCGGGGTCGACGAGCGAGTGCTGGAGCGGGCGCAGGGTCCCACCCGTGAGAACGACGGTCACGCGGGGCACGGCGGCCTCGAGGGCGAGCGCGATCGAGAGGCCGTTCGTGACCACGACGAGCTCCTCGAGGTCGCCCCGCTCGGCGCGGTCGACGAGGGCGTGGGCAACCGCGAGGGTCGTCGAGCCGACGTCGAGCAGCACGCTCGTGCCGCTGTCGACGAGCGCCGCTGCCCGTCGGCCGATCGCGCGCTTCGCCGCCGCGTCGCGCGCCGACACGCGCTCGACGGGCTCCTCGCGCCGGCCGCCGGCGGCGGGCAGCGCGGAGCCGTGCACGCGCCGCACGAGCCCGGCCGCCTCGAGCGCACCGAGGTCCGCGCGGATGGTGACCTCGCTCACCCGGAACTCGGCCGCCGCATCCGCGACGCGCAGGATGCCGTCCTCACGCACGCGCTCGGCGATGCGGGCGCGCCGCACCGCGGCGGGCAGGCTCGCATCCGTCATTTACGGAACCTTTCGTTTGGGCAAGACGCGCTTACGTTATCGTAAGGGCATGTCCGGCGTCACCCGCCGCTCGGCCCGCATGGCCGACGGCCGAGAGCTCATCTACTTCGACGATCCCGACACGACGCTCCCCGACGAGCGCCGCATCGACGAGCGGCGGCTCGATCCCCGGCCGGCGACGGCGACCATGCGGCAGGACGTGCTCACGGGCGACTGGATCTCGGTCGCCTCGGGCCGCAACAACCGCGTCTTCCTGCCGCCCGCGCACCTCGACCCGCTCGCGCCGCAGACCCCCGACAACCCGTCCGAGATCCCCGACCTCTACGACGTCGTCGTCTTCGAGAACAAGTCGCCGTCGTTCGGGCCCGACTCGGGCGGGCCCCTGCCGCCCACCGGTCGCGGCTACGAGCGCACGTCGCCGTCGGTCGGCCGCTGCGAGGTCGTGTGCTTCAGTCCCGAGTCGACGGGGTCGCTCGGCACCCAGAGCGTCACGCGCATCCGCACGGTCATCGAGGCCTGGGCAGACCGCACCCGCGCGCTCTCGGCGCTGCCGGGGGTCGCGCAGGTGTTCCCCTTCGAGAACCGCGGCGAGGCGATCGGCGTGACGCTCGGCCACCCGCACGGCCAGATCTACGCCTACCCCTTCGTGACCCCGCGTACGCTCTCGACGCTCGCGGCGATCGCCGAGCTCGGCCCCGACCTCTTCGCGCGCATCCTCGAGCGCGAGCAGGCCGGCCCGCGCGTCGTGCTCGCGGGAGAGCACTGGACGGCGTTCGTGCCCTTCGCCGCCCGCTGGCCCATCGAGGTGCACCTGCTGCCGCATCGGCACGTGCCCGACATCGACGCCCTCGACGAGCCCGAGCGCGCCGAGCTCGCCGTCGTGTTCAAGCGCCTGCTGCTCGGGCTCGACACGCTCTACGAGACCCCGACGCCCTACATCGCCGCGTGGCACCAGGCGCCCGTGCGCGAGGGCCGCGACGACGTGCGGCTCATGCTGCAGATCACCTCGCCGCGGCGGGGCGCCGACCGGCTCAAGTTCCTCGCCGGCTCGGAGGCGGCCATGGGCGCCTGGGTGGCGGATATCGTTCCCGAGGATGCGGCCGCCCGGCTGCGGGAGGCGGTGGCTTCGGTATGAGCCAGGATCTGCGCGACATCGTGCGGCTGGAGTTCGAGCAGGCGTACGGCACGGCGCCGGCGGGCGTGTGGTCGTCGCCGGGGCGCGCCAACCTCATCGGCGAGCACACCGACTACAACGACGGCTTCGTGCTGCCGTTCGCGATCGACCGCCGCACCTTCGCGGCCGTCGGCCTGCGCGACGACGCCCGCATCCGCGTCGGCTCGACGTTCTCGGACGAGATCGCCGAGATCGCGATCGACGAACTGACCCCGGATGCCGTGCGCGGCTGGGCGGGCTACCCGCTCGGGGTGGCGTGGGCGCTCGGGCGGCTCGGCCACGCCGACCTCGCTGCCGTGCCGGGGCTCGACATCATGCTCGAGTCGGACGTTCCGGTGGGCGCGGGCCTCTCGTCGTCGGCGGCCATCGAGGGTGCCGTCGCCTTCGCGATCGACGAGCTGTGGCGCCTCGGCCTCGATCGCGTGCAGCTCGCGCGCGTCGGCCGCACCGCCGAGAACGACTTCGTCGGCGCACCGACCGGGATCATGGACCAGATGGCGTCGCTGCTCGGCCGCGACGACGCGGCCGTCTTCATCGACTGCCGCACGCAGGTGGCCACCGCGGTCGACCTGCGACTCGCCGAGAACGAGCTCACGATCCTCGTGATCGACACCCAGGTCGAGCACCAGCACGCGAACGGCGGCTACCGCGAGCGCCGGGCGTCGTGCGAGGCGGGAGCCGCGGCCCTCGGAGTCGCCGCGCTGCGCGACCTCACGGTCGAGGACCTGCCGCGCGCGAAGGAGCTGCTCGACGACGTCACCTTCCGCCGCGTGCGCCACGTCGTCACGGAGGACCAGCGCGTACTCGACACCGTCGAGGCGCTGCGCACCCACGGGCCGCGCGCGATCGGGGAGCTGCTCGACGCATCCCACCGCTCGATGCGCGACGACTTCGAGATCTCGGTGCCCGAGCTCGACCTCGCCGTCGAGACGGCGCAGGCCGCCGGCGCGATCGGCGCCAGGATGACGGGCGGCGGCTTCGGCGGATCGGCGATCGCGCTCGTGCCGCGCGACCTCGTCTCGCGGCTGCAGGTCGCCGTCGACGGCGCGTTCGCCGAGCACGGCTACGGTCAGCCCGTCACCTTCACGGTCACCCCCTCGGACGGCGCCCGCCGCGAGGTGTAGCCGAAACCCTGGCAATCCCCTCCGTATGATGCGACCCGCCGAGACGCGGGGTTGCGGCATCCGCGGATTCTCGGAATCGTGGCCGACTCCGAAACCGAGGAAAGGGGAACCGCAATGCTCACCCTCACCGAGAACGCCGGAACGGTCGTCTCCGACCTGGTGGCTCGCGCGAGCGAGACCGACACGGCGGGCCTGCGCATCCAGCAGGGCGACAACCGCTTCGACATCGCCATCGCGGAGGCCCCGGGGCCCAGCGAGGTCGTCGTCGAGCGGGAGGGCGCACGCGTCTTCATGGACGCGCCCGTCGCCCAGGTGCTCGACGAGATGACCCTCGACGCCGTCATCACCCCGGAGGGCGACATCCGCTTCGCCCTCGCGCCGCAGCTCTAGCGGCGAGCCACGACGACGCCCGCGGGAATTTCTCGCGGGCGTCGTCGATCGCGCTCATCCCCGTTCGACATGGATAGTAGAGGGGCGTGACAGGGCCCCCACGAACGAGGGAGAACACCATGAAGTACATGCTCATCATGCGCGCCACCGACGACGCCGCCGTCGCCGCCTACGAGGAACTCGACTTCGAGCAGGTCATCAACGCGATGGGCGCCTACAACGAGTCGATGATCGAGGCGGGCGTGCTCGTCGCGGGCGAGGGGCTCACGGATGCCAAGGAGGGCTTCGTGGTGGACTTCTCGTCCCAGCCGCCGGCCGTGACCGACGGCCCCTACGGGGAGACGCACGAGCTGTTCAACGGCTTCTGGATGATCGAGGTCTCGAGCCCTGAGGAGGCGGCGGAGTGGGCGAAGCGGGCGCCGCTCGGCCCCGGCAGCAAGCTCGAGGTGCGCCGGGTCACCGACGAGTCCGACTTCGCCGACTACGCGGACAACGAGTACATCCAGAAGGAGAAGGAGTGGCGGCGGCTGGAGGCCGAGCGCGCGGCAGCCGCGCCCGAGTCCTGAGCCGGCCGTGAACGACATCCGGCGCACCGTCGAGGCCGTGTGGCGCATCGACGGTGCGCGGGTCGTGGCGACCCTCGCCCGGTACACAGGCGACCTGGGCGAGGCGGAGGACCTCGCCCAGGAGGCGGTCGCCGAGGCCCTGGCGAGCTGGGCGGCATCCGGGGTGCCCCAGAACCCGGGCGCGTGGCTCACGAGCGTGGGCAAGCGCCGGGCGATCGACTCCTGGCGCCGACGGGAGAAGCTCACCGAGCGCTACCGACTGCTCGCGAACGAGCTCGAGGAGGGCGTCGACGACGCGTGGGAGCCGATCCCCGACGACGTGCTCCGGCTCGTCTTCACCGCCTGCCACCCGGTGCTCGCACGCGAGGCGCAGCTCGCGCTCACGCTGCGCGTCGTGGGCGGCCTCACGACGGAGGAGATCGCGCGGCTCTTCCTCGTGCCCGTCGCGACCGTGCAGCAGCGCATCGTGCGGGCCAAGAAGACGCTGCGCGCGGCATCCGTGCCGTTCGAGCTGCCCGAGCCCCGCGAATGGCCGGAGCGGCTCGGCGCAGTGCTCGGCGTCGTGTACCTCATGTTCACCGAGGGCTACGCGGCGACGTCGGGCGAGCGGTGGATGCGGCCCGAACTCGCCGACGAGGCGCTGCGTCTCGCGCGCGTGCTCGCCGCACTGCTGCCCCGGGAGCCCGAGGTGCACGGGCTCGTCGCACTGCTCGAGTTCCAGCGCTCGCGCTTCGCGGCGCGCACGGATGCGTCGGGCGCCCCCGTGCTGCTCACCGACCAGGATCGCGGGCGCTGGGACCGCGCCCAGATCCGGCGGGGGCGCGAGGCGCTCGCCCGGTGCGACGCCCTCGGGCGCGGGCGCGGGCCCTACGCGCTGCAGGCCGCGATCGCGGAGTGCCACGCGGTCGCGTCGAGCGTCGAGACGACGGACTGGGAGCACATCGTCGTGCTCTACGAGGCGCTCGGCCGCGTCGCCCCGAGCCCCGTCGTCGAGCTCAACCGCGCGGTCGCGGTCGCGATGGCGACGGGTCCCGCGACGGCGCTCGCGATCGTCGACGGGCTCGCCGCCGACGGCGCCCTGCGCGGCTCGCACCTGCTGCCGAGCGTGCGCGGCGAGCTGCTCGCGCGTCTCGGGCGCACCGAGGAGGCGCGCAGCGAGCTCGCCGTCGCGGCCGGTCTCGCCGCGAACGAGCGCGAGCGACGGGTGCTGTTGGAGAAGGTTGCGGCGCTCGGCTCGGGGAGCTCCTAGCGGATCGCGCGCTCCGCGGCCTCCACGACGTTGGCGATGAGCATCGCGCGCGTCATCGGCCCCACCCCTCCGGGGTTGGGCGAGAGCCAGCCCGCGACCTCAGCGACCTCGGGGTGTACGTCGCCCGCGAGCCTCGCGCGACCCGACTCGGTCGTGCCGACGCGCGTCACGCCGACATCGAGCACGGCGGCGCCCGGCTTCACCCACTCGGGCTTCACGAAGTGGGGCACGCCGACGGCGGCGACCACGATGTCCGCTCGCGCGACCTCCGACGCGATGTCGGCCGTGCGCGAGTGGGTGAGCGTGACGGTCGCGTCGACGCCCTTGCGGGTGAACACGAGCCCGAGCGGGCGCCCCACCGTGAGGCCGCGGCCGATGATCGTCACGTGCTTGCCGGAGATCGGCACATCGTGGCGACGCAGCAGCTCGACGACGCCCGCCGGGGTGCAGGGCAGAGGCGAGTGCAGCTCGCCGTCGACGCCGAGCACGAGGCGGCCGAGGTTCGTGGGGTGCAGGCCGTCGGCGTCCTTGTCGGGGTCGATGAGCTCGAGCATCGCGTTCTCGTCGATGCCCGGCGGCAGCGGCAGCTGCACGATGTAGCCCGTGACCTCGGGGTTCGTGTTGAGGCGGTCGATAGCGGCACGGATGTCGGCATCCGTCGCGTCGGCGGGCAGCTCCTCGCGGATCGAGCGGATGCCGACCTCGGCCGAGTCGCGGTGCTTGCCCGTGACGTAGCTCACCGAGCCGGGGTCCGCGCCCACGAGGAGCGTCCCGAGCCCCGGCACGATCCCGCGCTCACCGAGCGCCGCGACCCGCTCCTTCAGCTCGTTCTTGATCGCGGCGGCGGTCGCGATCCCGTCGAGAACCTGTGCGGTCACTGAGGTGTCACTTTCTGTCGACTATCGGGGGTGCGAGGCGACAGGAAGTGACACCTCGGGCCCCACGCGGGTCACGCCCAGCGGGCGGGGGACGTGAGGCCCTCGTAGAGGGGGAACCCGTCGGCGAGCGTCGCGACGCGCGCGCGCAGGGCGGGGATGTCGGCATCCGGCTGCAGGGCGAGCGCGATGACGTCGGCCACCTCGCGGAACTCCTCGTCGCCGAAGCCGCGCGTCGCGAGCGCCGGGGTGCCGATCCGCACACCCGAGGTCACCATGGGCGGGCGCGGGTCGTTCGGCACCGAGTTCTTGTTGACGGTGATGCCGACCTCGTGCAGGCGGTCCTCCGCCTCCTTGCCGCTGAACTCCGAGGTACGCAGGTCGACGAGCACGAGGTGCACGTCGGTTCCGCCCGTCAGGACGTCGATGCCCGCGGCCGTCGCATCCGGCTGGGTGAGGCGCTCGGCGAGGATCGCGGCCCCCCGCACCGTGCGCTCCTGACGGTCGCGGAACTCCGGGGTGCCGGCGAGCTTGAACGCCGTCGCCTTCGCGGCGATGACGTGCATGAGCGGGCCTCCCTGCTGGCCCGGGAACACGTTCGAGTTGATCTTCTTGGCGACGTCCTCGTCGTTCGTGAGGATGAAGCCCGAGCGCGGGCCGCCGATCGTCTTGTGCACGGTCGAGCTCACGACGTGCGCGTGCGGCACGGGCGAGGGGTGCAGCCCCGCGGCGACGAGGCCCGCGAAGTGCGCCATGTCGACCCACAGCTTCGCGCCGACCTCGTCGGCGATCGCGCGGAACGCGGCGAAGTCGAGCTGACGCGGGTAGGCCGACCAGCCCGCGATGATGACCTGCGGCTGCACCTCGAGGGCCGCGCGGCGCACCTCGTCCATGTCGACGCGATAGCTCTCGGGGTCGACCTTGTAGGAGTGGGCCTCGTAGAGCTTGCCCGAGAAGTTGAGCTTCATGCCGTGGGTGAGGTGACCGCCGTGCGCGAGCTCGAGGCCCAGGATGCGGTCACCCGGCTGCGCGATCGCGGAGAGCACGGCGGCGTTGGCGGAGGCGCCCGAGTGCGGCTGCACGTTCGCGTACGCCGCGCCGAAGAGCGCCTTCGCGCGCTCGATCGCGAGGGTCTCGACGACGTCGACGAACTCGCACCCGCCGTAGTAACGACGACCGGGGTAGCCCTCGGCGTACTTGTTGGTGAGCACGGAGCCCTGCGCCTCGAGCACGGCACGCGGCACGAAGTTCTCGGAGGCGATCATCTCGAGCGTCGACCGCTGGCGGCCGAGCTCGGCCTCGAGAGCGGCGGCGACCTCGGGGTCGACCTCGGAGAGAGGCTGAAGGAAGGTGGATTCGGCAGACACTGGCGCTCCTCACGTCACGTAAAAACTACCCGGTCATCGCTGGGGGCGGCCCAGGCGTACGGCCGCCGTTCACGTGTGCGTCGCTCCCCGATGGTGACCCATCCGAACGCCAGTCGCGACAGGTGCCAGACTACCGGATGTGCGCCCCGCGACCACGATCGGCCTCGCGGTGGTCGCGCTGCTCGCGGCGGCCGGTCTGGTGGTGGTGACGCTGAGCGCGACGTCCGGTGGCCTGTCGCGGCACGCATCCGCTCTCGACGCGCCCTCGATCGTGCCCGCCCCGCTCGACCTCGAGGTGCGGGGCGGCGCCCCCTTCGTGCTCGCGGATGCCGCGGGCATCGCCGCCGACGATGCGTCCCTCGAGCCCGTGGTCGCCGCGTACGCCGCCGCGGTCGCCGAGCGCACCGGCATCGCGCTGCCGACGGGCGGCGACGATGCCCGCATCCGCTTCTCCCTCGACGCCGCGCTCGGGCCCGAGGAGCACCGCATCGACGTGAGCGCGACGGGCATCCGCGTCGCTGCCGGCGACGCCGCGGGCGCGTTCTGGGCCGTGCAGTCGCTCCTGCAGCTGCCCGCGCCGGGTGCCGACGGCGAGCTCCCCGCGGTCGCGATCCACGACGCCCCGCGCTTCGGATACCGCGGCGCGATGCTCGACGTGGCGCGCCACTTCTTCTCGGTCGACGATGTCGAGCGCTACCTCGATCGGCTCGCGTCGCTCAAGGTCAACGTGCTGCACCTGCATCTCACCGACGACCAGGGCTGGCGCATCGCGATCGAAGCCCACCCGGAGCTCACCGAGATCGGCGGGCGATACGCGGTCGACAGCGACCCCGGGGGCTTCTACACGCAGGACGACTACCGCCGCATCGTGGCGGACGCGGCGGAGCGGTTCATCACGGTCGTGCCCGAGATCGACATGCCCGGGCACACGAACGCGGCCCTCGCGTCGCTCGCCGAGCTCAACCCCGACGGCGAGGTCGCGAAGCCGTACACGGGCATCGAGGTGGGCTTCTCGAGCCTCGACACCCGCTCGGAGGCCACGTACGCCTTCGTGGAGGACGTGCTCGCCGAGCTCGCCGAGCTCACGCCCGGCCCCTACCTGCACCTCGGCGGCGACGAGTCGCACGCGACCGCCCCCGACGACTACCGCTCCTTCGTGACGCGCGCGGCCGAGATCGCGGCCGGCACCGGCAAGACGGTCATCGGATGGCACCAGCTCGGCCAGTCGGACGGCCTCCCCGCGGGAACCGTCGGGCAGTACTGGGAATACGTGGAGCCGCCGGAGGCCGACCTCGCCGAGGCGCGCTCGATCGTCGAGCAGGGCGGCCGGCTCATCATGTCGCCCGCCGACGTCGCCTACCTCGACATGAAGTACGACTTCCTCACGCCCCGGGGCCTCACGTGGGCCGACGGCTTCACCTCGATCCAGGACGCCTACGCGTGGGATCCGGCGACCGTGCTCCCCGGCGTGGGCGAGGCCGACATCCTGGGCGTCGAGGCGCCGCTGTGGACCGAGACCTTCCGCACGATGGACGAGGTGGAGGAGATGGCGATGCCGCGCCTCGCCGCGATGGCCGAGGTCGCCTGGACGGCGCAGACAGCGCGCGATTACGACGACTTCGTGCCGCGCCTCATCCGCCTCGCCTCACGGTGGGACGCCGAGGGCGTGCGCTACCTGCGCCCCGCCGGCGTGCCCTGGCCCTGAGCCGGGCACGTGCGCCTCAGCGGTGGGCCGCCATACGCGCGCGATCCGTCGCGACGACGAACGCGAGCCCGCCCGCGATGACGGCCGCCGCGATCCACGGCAGCACGCGGATGCCGAAGCCGTCGAGCAGGAAGCCCCCGATGAGCGCGCCGCCGCCGATCGCGAGGTTGAACGCCGTCGTGAGCCACGCCGCCGCGAGGTCGCGGATGCGCTCGGACGCCGAGTGCAGCACACGCGAGTGCATGAGCGCCGGGACGCCGCCGAAGAAGATGCTCCAGATCACCATGCCGATGACGATCGGCACGGCGGACGTGCCGAAGGCCGCGAGCGCGAGGATGCTGAGCGCGACGCCCGCGAGCGCGACGTTGACGGCGCCGCGCGGGAAGCGGTCGCCGAAGGCGCCGCCGAGCGCGAGGCCGATCGCGCCGGCAGCGCCGTAGGCGAAGAGCAGGCCGCTCACGCCCGCCTCGTCGACGCCGCCCACCTGGATCGACCACGGCGCGATGTAGGTGTAGAAGATGTTGTGGCCCGTGATGACGAGCACGACCGTGATGCAGACGATGACGACGGCGGGCAGCGAGCGGTCCTTGCGCGTGGGGATCGCGATCTCGGCCGTCGAGAGCTGCACGAGGTGCGAGACGGGCGGCAGGTAGACGATCACGAAGACCATGAAGACGACGACGACCGCGGCCATCGCCGCGAACGCGAGTCGCCATCCGAGAGCATGCCCCAGGAAGGTGCCGAGCGGCACGCCCAGGATGAAGGCCAGCGTGCCACCCGCGTTCGTGATCGAGATCGCGCGCGCGAGCTGGTGACGCGGCACCAGGAGGGCGGCGTAGGGGCCCGTGACGGCCCAGAAGAGGCCGTGCGCGAGTCCGCCGAGGACGCGCGCGCCGACGAGGAACCAGTAGGCGGGCGCGATCGCGCACAGCACGTTGGTGAGGGCGAAGATGCCGAGCAGCAGCACCATGAGCCACTTGCGCGAGTACCGGCGCGTGAGCACGGTGAGCGGCGCCGTCGAGACGACGACCGTCGCCGCGAAGACCGTGACGAGCAGGCCGATCTGCGACTCCGACACCTGCAGGTCGGCGGCCATCTCGGGGAGCAGGCCCGTGGGCAGGAACTCGCTCGACACGGACGCGAAGATGGCGCCCGTCAGCACGAGGAGGCGGAGGTAGGGGAAACCGGTCGTGCTCGAACTCACCTGTCGAGCCTAGGCGTCCGCGGCGACGCCCTACGCTGAATCCCGTGACGCGCGAGACCACCCACTGGATCCTGACCCTCGTGTGCGAGGACCGCCCCGGCATCGTGCACGCCATCAGCGGCGCGATCGTCGAGGCCGAGGGGAACATCACCGAGTCGCAGCAGTTCTCGAGCGACGACACGGGCACGTTCTTCATGCGCCTCCAGGTCGAGTCGACGGCGAGCCGCGCGCGCTTCGAGGCCGCGCTCGCGCCCGTCACCGAGCGGTACGGGATGGCGTGGCAGCTCGACGTCGTCGGGCGCCCGCTGCGCACCCTCGTCCTCGTGTCGAAGGCCGGCCACTGCCTCAACGACCTCCTCTTCCGGCAGCGGGCCGGCCAGCTCGGCGTCGACATCCCGCTCGTGCTGTCGAACCACCCCGATCTCCGGGAGCTCGCGTCGTTCTACGGGGTGCCCTTCGAGTCGCACCCCGTCACCTCGCCTGGGCAGAAGCTCGCCTTCGAGCAGCGGGTTCTCGAGGTCGTCGAGGAGCACGACATCGAGCTCGTGGTGCTCGCCCGCTACATGCAGATCCTCTCGCCCGAGCTGTGCGAGGCGCTCGCGGGCCGGGTCATCAACATCCACCACTCCTTCCTGCCGGGCTTCAAGGGCGCGAACCCCTACAAGCAGGCCCACGCGCGCGGCGTGAAGATCATCGGCGCGACGGCCCACTTCGTCACGAGCGACCTCGACGAGGGCCCCATCATCGAGCAGAACATCGTGCGGGTCGATCACACCCGCACGCCCGCGGAGCTCGTGGCGATCGGCCAGGACGAGGAGAGCCGCACCCTCACGCAGGCCGTGAAGTGGTTCGCCGAGGACCGCGTGCTGCTCGACGGGGTGCGCACCATCATCTTCCGCTGAGCGGGCGTCGAGCGGCCTCGAGACGCGTCGCCTCCGGCGGCGCTCCTCGACCACCTCGGTGCGGCTCTAGGCTCGTCTCGTGACGCTGCTCCTCCACAACGCGCTGCTCACCGACGAGCGCGGCGAGACCGCCGACGGCTGGGTGCTCTTCGACGGGGATGCGATCGCCGCCGTCGGCGCGGGCGAGACCCCGGGCGCCGACGAGCGGGTCGACCTCGCGGGCGCGCGCCTCACGCCCGGTTTCGTCGACATCCACGGCCACGGAGGCGGCGGGCACGCGTACGACGACGGCGGCGGGGAGCTCGCCGCCGCCCTCGCGACCCACCGCGCCCACGGCGTCACGCGCTCGGTCGTCTCACTCGTCGCCAACCCGCTCGCGGCGCTTCGCTCCAACCTGGTCGAGGTGGCCGAGCTCGCGGCATCCGACCCGCTCGTGCTCGGCACCCACCTCGAGGGGCCGTTCCTCGCGCCGGGCCGCCGGGGGGCGCACCACGAGGACTACCTGCGCGAACCGGATCTCGTCGACGTCGAGCAGCTCATCGAGGCGGCACACGGCACCCTCCGTCAGATCACGATCGCGCCTGAGCTGCCGGGCGCGGATGCCGCGATCGACACGCTCGTCGCGGCGGGCGTGCGTGTGGCGGTGGGTCACACCGAGGCCGACTTCGAGACGGCGGCGCGAGCCTTCGACCGCGGCGCGACCCTCCTGACGCATGCCTTCAACGCCATGAACGGCATCCACCACCGCGAGCCGGGCCCTGTGCTCGCGGCGCTCTCCGACGAGCGCGTGACGCTCGAGGTGATCCTCGACGGTCACCACGTCCACGACGCCGTCGTGGCTCTCGTGTTCGACGAGGCGCCGGCGCGTGTCGCCCTCATCACCGACTCGATGGCGGCCGCGGGCAGCGCGGACGGCGACTACCGCCTCGGCACCCTCAACGTGACCGTGAGCGAGGGGCTCGCGATGCTCTCCGGCACCCAGACGATCGCCGGATCGACGCTCACGCTCGACGCGGCGCTGCGCCGCGCGGTCGACGTCGTCGGGCTGTCGTGGCCGGATGCCGTGGGGGCCGTCACCGCGGTGCCCGCGCGCGCCCTCGGCTACGGCGACCGCCTCGGCCTCCTCGCGCCGGGCTACGCCGCGGATGCCGTGGCGCTCGACGCGGACGGCCGCGTGACGGGCGTGTGGGCTGCGGGCGCGCGCCTCAGCTGAACAGCAGGGCGATGACGGTCGCCTGCGTGTCGGTGCGCACCGGGAGCACGTCGGCGGCGCCGCCCTGCACGAGCTGCTCGATGCCGAGCACGATGCCGACGGCGATGAGGGCCCGGCGCTCGGCCTCACCCGGCTCGATCCCGTGCTCCGTGAGGGCGTCGGCGATGAAGTCGATGCGGCGGCGCGTCACGCGTGCGACCACGTCGCCCACGCCCTCCGCGACGGCCGCCATGTAGAGGCGGTCCTCGCCGGGCGGCCGACGCTGACCGACCATGGCGACGAGCGCCTCGATGCGGCGGCGCGGGTCGAGCTCGACGCCCACCTCGGCGATGTAGCGATCGGTCTCCTGCACCTCCCAGCGGGCCATGACGGCGTCGACGAGCTCGCGGCGATCGGCGAAGTGCCAGTAGAAGGAGCCCTTCGTGGCGCCGAGGTCGCGCGCGACGGCCTCGACCCGCACGCCGGCGAGCCCCTCGTGTCGGAAGCGCTCATAGGCGGCGTCGACCCACGCATCCGGGTCCGTGCGAGAAGGTCTTGCCATGTTCCATACGCTACCGTATAGTTCTCCGTACTCCCCCGTATGGAATCCACTCCCCCGAAATCAGGTGACCACCATGACCGCTTGGTCGCTCGCTCTCCGAGACATCCCCAGCCCCGATTACGTGCACACCGTGATCGTCCCGATCGACGCGCACGGCTCGGTCGACCCCGCCGCGTGGGCACGCCGCATCTTCTCCCCGCGCGATATGCCGCGGTGGGTGCTCGTCGCCCTATCCCTGCGCCAGGCGCTCGTGCCGGCGAGGGGCATCCGTCCCGCGCCTCGCGACGTCTTCGGCGTGCGCGAGGTCGACGACGACGAGGCGCTCATCGCCGCAGACGACGACCACCTCGACTTCCGCTGCGCGGTCGCCGTCGACGAGGCGACGCGGATGCTGCGGGTCACGACGACCGTGCGGCTGCATGGCAGGGGCGGACGGCTCTCGATGGTCCCCGTGCGCCTCGCGCACCCGTTCGTCATGCGAGCCATGCTGCGCGCGGCGGCCCGCAGCTGGCGACGCGCGAGCTAGGTGGCCCACCCCGGTCGGTTGTCCCACGCGTAGCGGTAGTAGTCGGCGAAGCGCAGCTTCGACGCCGCCGCCTCGTCCACGATGACCGTCACCTCGGGGTGCAGCTGGATCGCCGAGCCCGGCAGCGACGCCGACACGGGGCCCTCGACGGCCCCGGCCACGGCCTCCGCCTTCGCCTCGCCGAACGCCAGGAGCACGAGCTCGCGCGCGTCGAGGATCGTGCCGAGGCCCTGGGTGAGGCAATGGCGCGGCACCTCCTCGGGCGAGGCGAAGAACCGGGCGTTGTCGGCGCGCGTGGCCTCCGTGAGGGTCTTGACGCGCGTGCGCGACGCGAAGCTCGACCCCGGCTCGTTGAAGCCGATGTGGCCCGTGCGTCCGATACCGAGCACCTGGATGTCGACACCCCCGGCCGCGGCGATCGCGGCCTCGTAGCGGACGCCCGCGGTCTCGATCGGGCCGCCGTCGTCCCCAGGCACGTGGACGAGCGACGGCGTGAGGCCGAGGGTGTCGACGACTTCGCGCGTGATGACCGCGCGGTAGCTCTCGGGATGCCCCGTGGGGAGGCCCACGTACTCGTCGAGCGCGAAGCCGCGCACGCGCGACCAGTCGACGTCGCGGCGCGCGAGCGCGCTCCACACGGGGAGCGGCGTCGACCCCGTCGCGAGGCCGAGCACGGCATCCGGCTTCGCACGCACGACGCGCTCGATGAGGCTCGCGGCGAGCTCGCCCGCGGCGGAGCGCGCCTCGTCCGGGGTTCCCGGCAGGATCACGATCTCGGCCATCACACCACCTCCAGGGTGCTCGCCTCGGGGTCGCCCACGAGGGCGGCGCCGACGGCCGCGGCCGGGAAGTCGGGCGGCAGCAGCCGCAGACGCCCCGCGAGGCCGAGCGACGCCACGAACGACGACGAGGCCTCCCAATCGGCGATGACCGACCGCACGCCCGTGAGGAGCGGCTCGCCGACGCGGCTGATGCCGCCGCCGATCACGACGTCGCCGACGTCGACCGTGAGCACGAGCAGGCGCGCGGCCTCGGCGACCCCCTGCAGCAGCCTGTCGCGCACCGCGGCGGCCGCGGCGTCCCCGGATGCGGCGGCCGCGAAGAGCGCCGCGACGGGCAGCGGGTGCTCGCTCGGCCACTGCCGCGC
>JAEYVF010000002.1 GCA_023432005.1 Actinomycetes bacterium | reverse complement strand
AGCGCCGGTTGCAGGCGGAGTCGTCTGAGCGGCTGCACCACCCGTCGGCGGGGTCGTGTACGCGGCAGCGCCGGTTGCAGGCGGAGTCGTCTGAGCGGCTGCACCACCCGTCGGCGGGGTCGTGTGAACGGGTGCGCTGCTCGTGGGGGGTGCGGGCGTTACCGGATCGCTCGTCGGAACGGGCACATCGGCACGTCCCTGGGTGCGGTAATCGAGGTCGGCGGGTTCGCCCTGATCCTGACGCCAGGCTCCGGGGCGCGCGGCACCCTCCGGGCTGAAGTCGCGGTAGCGGTACGGCGCGTCAGGCGGGGCCACCGGACCGCTCGAGGTCACGGGGCCACTCGAGGTCACGGGGCCGCTCGAGGCCACAGGCGCACTCGACGGCGGGTTCACCGGCTGCGCCAGCGGCGCATCGTACTGCGGAAGGGGCGCGCGGCTCTGCGTCACATAGGTGAGCGGCTCCGGCCCGACCGATGCCTGGCCGACCGGCTGCGACGACGCCTGAGGGTCAGTGCTCTCGTCAGGGTTCGTCACAGGCTCGCGCGACGACGCGGCGCGGGCGGCCTCAGCTTCGCGTTCGCGCATCGCGCGCCGCGACAGCGGGGGCTCCTGTGAAAAGGTCATGTCGTACTCCGATAGAGGTGGTGCTTGGAGATGTACTGCACAACACCATCGGGGACCAAGTACCACACCGGGAAACCCCGGCCGACTCGCTCACGGCACTCCGTTGAGGAGATCGCCAGGGCGGGCACTTCGAGCGAGCTTACGCCAGCCTCGGGCAATCCGCGAATGTCCAAGGCGTGTCCTGGCCGTGAAACTGCTACGAAATGCGCGAGCTCCCAGAGCTCCTCCACGTCCTTCCACTGGAGGATCTGCGCGATCGCGTCCGCCCCGGTGATGAAGAAGAGCTCGGCATCCGGGCGCTGCGCCCGCAGGTCGCGGAGCGTGTCGATCGTGAACGTCGCACCTCGACGATCGATGTCGACGCGGCTCACCGTGAAGCGCGGATTCGACGCCGTCGCCACCACCGTCATCAGGTAGCGGTGCTCGGCGGGGCTCACATCCGACTTCATCCACGGCTGACCCGTGGGGACGAAGATGACCTCGTCCAGGTCGAACATCTGCTGCACCTCGCTCGCGGCGACCAGGTGCCCGTGGTGGATGGGATCGAACGTCCCGCCCATCACGCCGACGCGCGGTCGGCGCTCGGTGACCACGCTCATCGCGGCAGGCCTAGTGGTGGCCGTGTCCTGCGTCGTCGGCGACCTTGTCGGAGTGACGGTTGGCGACGTCGCGGTAGCTCCACGTCACGAAGCCGATGAGAGCGAAGAAGGCAGTCGCGATGACCGCGAAGACCCAGGGCTCGGCGATCATCGGAGCGAGCTCGTGCTCGGCTTCGGCGAGAAGAGTGGGCAGCATGTCGTCCTCGTTTCGGATGTACTTCGGGTCAATTCTAGACAGGATGTCGGCGCTCAGCCGCGCACCTGTCCCTCGCCGCGCACGATCCACTTCGTGCTCGTCAGCTCGGGCAGCCCCATGGGTCCGCGTGCGTGCAGCTTCTGGGTGGAGATGCCCACCTCGGCGCCGAAGCCGAACTCTCCCCCGTCGGTGAAGCGCGTCGAGGCGTTGACCATGACGACTGCGGAGTCCACCTCGGCGAGGAAGCGGTTGGCGGCCGCCATGTCGCTCGTCACGATCGACTCCGTGTGACGGGTGGAGTAGGTGCGGATGTGGTCGAGCGCCTCATCGAGGCCGTCGACGACCTTGACGGTCACATCGAGGCTGCCGTACTCGGTGGCGTAGTCCTCCTCTGTCGCCGGAACCGCCGCAGGGAACAGCTCGCGGGTGCGGTCGTCACCGTGCACCGTCACGCCCTTGTCGGCGAGCGCACCCAGCACTCGCGGGACCAGGCGGTCGGCAGCTGCGGCATCCACGAGCAGGGTCTCGAGGGCATTGCAGACGCTCGGGCGCTGCACCTTCGAGTTGACGGTGATCTCGGTGGCCATCGCCTCATCGGCCGTGCGGTCGAGGAACAGGTGCACGACCCCGGCGCCGGTCTCGATCACGGGCACCTTCGACTCGCGCACGACCGTGTCGATGAGCTGCGCCGAGCCGCGCGGGATGAGCACGTCGACGAAGCCGCGCGCCTGCATCAGCTGGGTGGCGCCCTCGCGACCGAACTCGTCGATCGTCTGCACGGCGTCCGCGGGCAGACCCACGGAGCCGAGTGCCTCCTGGATGAGCGCCACGAGCACCCGGTTGGTGTTCTCGGCAGCGGATCCGCCGCGCAGCACGGCGGCGTTGCCCGACTTGAGAGCGAGGGCGGCGATGTCGATCGTGACATTGGGACGCGCCTCGTAGATCGCGCCGACGACACCGAACGGAACCCGCACCTGCGTGAGCTGGAGACCATTCGGGAGGGTCGATCCGCGCACGACGCCGCCCACCGGATCCGGGAGCGCGATGATGTCGCGCGTCGCGGCCGCGAGCCCCGCAAGGCGCTCCTCGGTGAGGCGCAGGCGATCCTGGAGCCCCTCGCTCATGCCGTTCTCTCGGCCGTTGGCGAGATCGAGCTCGTTGGCCGGCAGAATGCGCTCCGCCGACGATTCGACAGCCTTCGCGATGGCCTCCAGGCCCGCGTTCTTCTGCGCGGTCGACGCCTGCGCGAGCGCGATCGACGCGGTGCGTGCGGCGCGGAGCTTGTCGTCGAGTGAGGGAGCGGTGACGGCGTGGGACATGCCGACGAGTCTAGCCAGCGCGCGACACGCGGGCGGCCGCGTCCGCGCGATAATGGTGCCGTCACCCGACCGCTCCCCCACCACCGCGAAGGACTCCGCGTGCGCCCGACCGACCTCGACGCACTCGATGACGTCGCCCTCGTGGGCCTCGTGCGCGACGGCGACACCGAAGCCTTCGGCGAACTGTGGAGACGCCATGCCGCGAGCGTGACCGCGGCGGTGCGCGGCTTCACGGGGTACGACCCCGACGACGTCACGTCGGAGGCGTTCGCGCGGGTGCTGCGACAGCTGCGCGCGGGCGGCGGCCCCGAGACGGAGCCGCGCGCGTACCTGATGCGGGCGGCCCGCAACGTCGCCGCGGAATGGGCGCGACGCGACGGCGGCGCGGCATCCGACGAACTCGACGAAGACGACCTGCTGGCGCACGCGACACCCGACCATTCCGATCGGGTCGCGCAGCGCGAGGCCGCGCGCGCCGCCTACGAGCGTCTGCCGGAGCGATGGCGTCAGGCGCTGTGGATACGCGAGGTCGAAGATCTTCCGGTCGGCGAGTGCGCGCGCATCCTGGGCGCGACGCCGAACTCCACGACCGTGCTCCTCAAGCGCGCCCGAGAGGGCTTCGCCCAGGAGTGGATCCGCGAGAACATCGCCCGCGCCGGCGACGGCGATGGCGAATGCGGCTGGGTGGTCGCCCGACTCCCCCGGTATGCGCGCGGCAGGTCGACCCAGGCGGATGCGCAGCGGATCACCCGGCATCTCGCGCACTGCCGCGACTGCGCGATGAACGGCGCGGAGGCGCGCCACCTGCACGAGCGTCTCGTGCTCGTGCTGCTTCCGGCGCTCCTCATCGCCCCCGGTGTGCACCAGCTCGTCGCCCCGCCGGCAGCGACGGAGACAGCGGTGGCGTCGTCCGGCATCGCGGCGTCCGGGGTCGCGCGGGGCGCTGCCGCGGTGCGCTCACCGCGCATCCTCGTCGCCGCGGGTGCCGTGGTGGCGATCGCCGTGGCGGGTGTCGCGACCGCCGCTGCGCTGGGCGGCGCAGGATCCGCCTCGGTGGGTCGACAGGGCACCTCAGCACCTGCGGATGCCGGTCGCGACGACCCGAGCACGGAGCAGGACACGCACTCCCCCGCGGTCGACGCCTCTCCGATCCCCACCGAAGCACCTGCCGATCCGCAGGCTCCGCAGTCGCGCCCGCGCACGCCCGCGTCTGCGTCCCCGGCAGCGCCCGGTGCCGGACAGCTTCCGCAGACGAGCCCGACCGCCCCTGCGACGCCCGCGTTCGTCGAGCGTCCCGTCAGCGTGCATCCGATCTCGGCCCCCGCCGGTCTCTACCCGGTCATCTCGGGCACAGCCACCTCAGGAGCGACCATCTCCGTGAACGTGACCGGCGGCGGGCGCTCTGCAGCGCACACGCTGACCGCGGCCGACGACGGCACGTGGTCGTTCACCGCACGCACCGTGACCGGCGCATCCACCGCGGTGTTCTCGCAGAGCTACACGACCCCGGCTGGCCTGACCGTGTCGGAGGCGGGCCCCAGCGTCACCTTCGCTGTCGACCAGCTCGTGCAGGGCGGCGTCGTCACCGCCTCCGCCGCGACGAGCACACTCATGCTGCTCGGGCCCGGAGGCGCCTCCGTGGAGGTCGCCGCGGCGATGCCGGGCATCTCAGGCGTCTATGCGCTCGACGGCAGCGGCGCCGGAAGCGTGGCTCTCCCCTCCGCACGGGACGACGTGGGAGGCATCCGGTGGCGGCTTGTCAGCGGCGAGCTCGTCGGCCCCTGGGGCAGCTGGCCCTGAGTCAGCGGCCGTGACCGCAGACGCCGACGGCGGCCGCCTCCGAGGAGACGACCGCCGTGCGCTCATGCCGATGCGGGTCAGCCGAGGAACGCGGCGAGCTGCTCGGGGCTGAAGGTCAGGTCGCCCCAGCCGCCGTCGAAGTCCGCAGGAAGACCCGCCTCAGCGGCAACCGCGTCGAGGTCGACGTAGAAGTCCTCGAGCGTCTTCGCGTCGACGAGCCACTCGGTGACGGGCGAGCCGGTGAAGGCGCGGAGCTCTCGCAGGATCGCGGTGAGCTCGGACGCGGGAAGCACCGCCTCGTCATCCTTCACCCAGATGCGCGCGATGACCTTGCCCTCCTCGAAGATGCTCACGCGGATGGCGACGGCGACCGCCGACGGCGCAGCCGCATCCAGACGCTCCGACAGGGCGAGGAGGGCCGCCGTCTGGTCCTCCGGGAAGTCCTCGACGAGGTCCGCAGTGAGCTCCTCCTCGGTCCAGACGACACCCGTCTCCTCCGTCGCCTCCTCGACGACCTCGGGGGCGGTGGACTCGGCCGGCTCCGCGACCTCAGCGGACGAGCAGGCGGTCAGTCCGAGAACGAGGGCGGAAGCCGCGACGACGGCGGTGAGCTGCGTGGTGCGCATGGGATGTCTTTCTCTCGTGGACGGTCGACGGAGCCGCCGACCGAGCCGGCTCAGCGAACCGGTTCACAGAGTCAGATGACGGCGTGCACGCGAATGTGACACCTGCCGCGAGAGAATCCGAGAATCGTGCCTGTTGGTCGATTCAGAGCCCGGGAATCGGCACGGAGGCACGATTCTCCGGGGTGCGGGGATCGCAGGAGTCGAGGTCAGTCGCGGGTGCGCGCGTGGAACCAGGTGCCGGTGAGCTTGCCCGAGAGCGCCTCCGCGACATTCGCGGTCGACGCGAGCAGCACCGCCGTGCCCGTCGAGGCAGCCAGCTTCGCGGCCGCGATCTTGGTGCCCGCTCCCCCGGTGCCGACGCCCGCAGACCCGATATCGCCGATCTCGACCGCGCCGAGGTCGTCGTCGAACGGCACCTCGTCGATGCGCTCTGCGCCGGGCAGGTGCGGAGGCTTCGTGTACAGCGCATCGACATCGGACAGCAGCACGAGAAGGTCGGCAGAGACGAGCTGGGAGACCAGTGCCGCGAGTCGATCGTTGTCGCCGAAGCGGATCTCGTGCGTCGCGACGGTGTCGTTCTCGTTCACGATCGGCAGGATGCGCAGACCCAGCAGACGCTCCATGGCACGCTGCGCGTTGGAGCGGGAGGTGGGGTTCTCCAGATCCCCTGCGGTGAGCAGCACCTGGCCGGCCACGATCCCGTAGCGACGCAGCGACTCCTGGTAGCGGTAGATGAGCACGTTCTGCCCCACCGCCGCGGCCGCCTGCTGCGTGGCGAGATCGGTGGGGCGGCTGTCGAGCTTGAGGTAGGGCATGCCCGTCGCGATGGCTCCGGAGGAGACGAGGATCACCTCGGCACCGCGGTTGTATGCGGCCACGAGCGCATCCACGAGCGGCTCGATCTGTCCGACGTTCGGCCCCGAGATGGAGCTCGAACCCACCTTCACGACGATGCGCTTGGCATCCGTCACCGCGGCCCGCAGGCTCATCGGCCGTCCTCTCCCGAGATCACCTCGGTGTCGTTGTCGTCATCGATCACATCGTCAGCCCAGAGCCCGGCCTGGCGTTCGGCTTCGAGCTCGGCACGCGCTGCGGCCTTCGCATCCATGCGCTCGTGGTAGTCGCGACGTCGTTCGGCGCGCGTCGCACGGGAGTTGTCGTCGAGGCGCGCGTCGGTTCCGCGCGGGCTCGTGATGAGTTCGGCGGCGGAGGTGAGGGTCGGCTCCCAGTCGAAGACCATGTCGCCGATGACGACCGTCGATCCGGGCACGGCGCCCTGCGCGAAGAGCTCCTCCTCGACACCGAGCTTCGCGAGCCGGTCGGCGAGGAAGCCCACGGCCTCGTCGTTGGTGAAGTCGGTCTGCTGGATCCAGCGCTCCGGCTTCGTGCCGATCACGTGATACTCGGGCTCGGTCCCGCCGACGAGCTTCACCGTGAACTCGACGGCGTTGACCGCCTTCGGGCGGATGACGATGCGCTCGGGCGGCGGCGCCGCGGCGCGCACCTTGCGGTCCGCTTCGACGAGCTCGGCGAGCGCGAACGACAGCTGGCGCAGCCCCTCACGGCTCACCGCGGAGACCTCGAACACGCGGTACCCGCGCTCCTCGAGCGCGGGGCGGACGAACTCGGCGAGCTCGCGGCCGTCGGGCACGTCGATCTTGTTGAGGGCGATGATCTGCGGGCGCTCGAGAAGCGGCGTCTGCCCCTCGGGCACGGGATAGGCGGCGAGCTCGGCGAGGATCACGTCGAGATCCGTGAGCGGGTCGCGTCCGGGGTCGAGCGTGCCGCAGTCGAGCACGTGCAGCAGCGCGCTGCAGCGCTCGACGTGACGCAGGAACTCGAGGCCCAGGCCCTTGCCTTCGCTCGCGCCTTCGATGAGGCCCGGCACGTCGGCGATCGTGTACCGCACATCGCCCGCCTCGACGACACCCAGGTTCGGATGGAGCGTGGTGAAGGGGTAGTCGGCGATCTTCGGCTTCGCGGCCGAGAGCGCGGCGATGAGGCTCGACTTGCCGGCGCTCGGGTAGCCCACGAGCGCCACATCGGCGACGGTCTTGAGCTCGAGCACGACATCGACCTCGGTGCCGTGCGTGCCGAGCAGGGCGAAACCGGGCGCCTTGCGCTTGGTGGTGGCCAGCGCCGCATTGCCGAGCCCACCCTGTCCGCCCTCGGCCGCGACATAGCGCATGCCGGGCTCGACGAGGTCGGCGAGCAGCTCGCCATCGGGGGTGGAGACGACGGTGCCGACGGGCACCGGAAGGACGAGCTCGTCGCCCTGGTAGCCGGCGCGCATGTCGCCCATGCCCGGGCCGCCGTTGCCGCTGGAGCGGTGGGGAGACCGGTGGTAGTTGAGGAGCGTCGTCACCTGGGGGTCGGCGACGAGGACGATGTCGCCGCCGTGGCCGCCGTTGCCGCCGTCGGGGCCCGCCAGCGGCTTGAACTTCTCACGGCGCACGGAGACGCAGCCGTGGCCGCCGTTTCCGGCGCGGAGGTGGAGCGTGACGCGGTCGACGAACGTCGCCATGTGCTGCTCCTTCCTGTGGGTGCTGTGGGTGCGGGCGGATGGAACCGCCCCGGAATACGACGAAGGGCGAGCCGCAGCCCGCCCTTCGCGAAGTCTGTCTCCGGGCGATTACGCCGGGACGACGATGTTGACGACCCGACGGCCGCCCTTCTTGCCGAACTCGACCGAGCCCGCCGCGAGGGCGAACAGGGTGTCGTCGTTGCCACGGCCGACGTTCACGCCGGGGTGGAAGTGGGTGCCGCGCTGGCGGACGATGATCTCGCCGGCCTTGACGACCTGGCCGCCGAAGCGCTTGACGCCGAGGTACTGGGGGTTCGAGTCACGACCGTTGCGGGTGGACGATGCGCCCTTCTTGTGTGCCATTGCTCAGCCCCTTACTTGATGCCGGTGATCTTGACACGGGTGAGGTCGGCGCGGTAGCCCTGACGCTTCTTGTACCCGGTCTTGTTCTTGAACTTCTGGATGACGATCTTCTTGCCGCGCTCGTGGCCGATGACCTCGGCGGTCACCTTGACCTTGGCGAGGGCCTTCTCGTCGTGCGTGATCGTGTCACCGTCGACGAAGAGAACGGGGGTGAGCTCGATCTTGCCGCCCTGGTCGGCCTTGACGCGGTCGAGCACGACGACCGTGCCCACCTCGACCTTCTCCTGCCGACCACCGGCGCGCACAACTGCGTAAACCACGTGAGTTCCTTACGTATGGATGGAAGTCTGTCGCGTCGCCGAGTCGGGAGGACCGGAAAGCGCGGGGTATCGAATGCGGGCGGGAAACCCGCAGACACCAAGGGTCAAGAATAGCCGACGACGGGTGATCCGGCAAACGCGGTCGTGTCGCCCCGGATGCGTAAGGTGGCGGCATGGCGGTGCTCATCGACGAGGCGATCTGGCCGAATCACGGCACCGTGTGGGGGCACCTCGTCTCCGACACCTCGCTCGAGGAGCTGCACGCCTTCGCGCGCCGCGCCGGCATCCCGGAGCGCGGCTTCGACAGCGACCATTACGACTACCCGATCGCGCGCCGCGACGAGCTCATCGCGCTCGGTGCCGAGCCCGTCGCCGGGCGTGAGCTGCTGCGCCGCCTGCAGGCCGCCGGCCTGCGCGTGCGCCAGCGCGACAAGGGGCCGCGCGGCGTCTGACGCGCGCATCCCCGTCTCAAGGACTGCTGCATCCCGTTTCAAGGAGCCCGCATCCCATCTCAAGGATTGGGGCATCCGATCTCAAGGAGCCGGAGGCGCGAATCGACCCCACGGGGCACACGCGGCACTCCCGGAACACGAACTCCTTGGGACGGGAGCCCGCGGTCCTCGAGATGGGATGCGGCTCCTCGAAACGAGAAGCCGGGTTCCGTGAGACGGGAACCCGGCTTCTGCGCTTGTGGCGGCGCGCTCAGCTCGCGGCGTCGGGGGAACCCGCCGCCGACGAGGCGCGGCGCGAGCGACGCGAACGCCCCTGCCCCGGCTTCTTCGGCTCGGGGAGCGCGTCGAGCACCGAGCCGAGCACGGCATCCGGGTCGACCACGGGGCGCGCCTGATCGCTGCGCACCGGCTCGATGGGGATGTCGAGGATCTCGACGGGCGCCGCGGCGACGGCCTCGGCGACCTTCTCGGCCGGCAGCACGATGGGCGTGGTGTCGGTCGGCTGGTCGTCGTGGTGCACGGTCTTCGCCGCGATCTTGGCGAGGGCGTTCTTCACGTCGTCGGTGATCTCGTGCGTGCCGTTGCCGCTCTTGGGAGCGGATGCGGAAGCGGCACCTCCCCCGTTGCCGCCGCCGTTGCCGCCGCGGCCACGACGGCTGCGTCCGGATGACGCGGGCTGCTCGGACTGCTGACCGCCGCGGTGCTTGAACACCGGGTCGTGGTGCACGATGAGCCCGCGACCGGCGCACACGTCGCACGTCTCGCTGAACGACTCGAGCAGCCCGAGGCCGAGCTTCTTTCGCGTCATCTGCACGAGACCCAGCGAGGTGACCTCGGCCACCTGGTGCTTCGTGCGGTCGCGGGAGAGGCACTCGACGAGGCGGCGCAGCACGAGGTCGCGGTTGGACTCGAGCACCATGTCGATGAAGTCGACGACGATGATGCCGCCGATGTCGCGCAGCCGCAGCTGGCGCACGATCTCCTCGGCCGCCTCGAGGTTGTTCTTGGTGACGGTCTCCTCGAGGTTGCCGCCCGAGCCCACGAACTTGCCCGTGTTGACGTCGACCACGGTCATCGCCTCGGTGCGGTCGATGACGAGCGACCCACCCGACGGCAGCCACACCTTGCGCTCGAGCGCCTTCTCGATCTGCTCGGTGATGCGGTACTTGTCGAAGCTGTCGACCTCGTCGGCGTAGCGCTCGACGCGGTCGAGCAGGTCGGGGGCGACGGCCGTGAGGTACTTCTCGATGGTCGCCTGCGCGTCGTCGCCCGCGATGATGAGCTTCTGGAAGTCCTCGTTGAAGACGTCGCGCACGATCTTGAGCAGGAGGTCGGGCTCCGAGTGCAGCAGCGCCGGGGCCTGCTGGGTCTCGACGGCGCGCTCGATCTCGGCCCACTGCGCGGTGAGGCGCGTCACGTCGAGCGTCAGCTGCTCCTCGGTGGCCCCCTCCGCGGCGGTGCGCACGATGACGCCCGCGTCATCCGGCAGCACCTCCTTGAGGATCTTCTTGAGGCGCGCGCGTTCGGTGTCGGGGAGCTTGCGGCTGATGCCGTTCATCGACCCGCCGGGCACGTACACGAGGTAGCGGCCGGGGAGGCTCACCTGGCTCGTGAGGCGCGCGCCCTTGTGTCCGACCGGGTCCTTCGTGACCTGCACGAGCACGCGGTCGCCGGGCTTGAGCGCGAGCTCGATGCGGCGCGGCTGGTTCTTGGCGTCGCCCTCCTGGTTGGCCGCGGCGGCCTCCCAGTCGACCTCGCCCGAGTACAGCACGGCGTTGCGGCCGCGACCGATGTCGACGAACGCGGCCTCCATGCTCGGCAGCACGTTCTGCACGCGACCGAGGTAGACGTTGCCGATGAGGCTCGCGTCCTGGGCACGGGCCACGTAGTGCTCGACGAGCACGCCGTCCTCGAGCACGCCGATCTGGATGCGGCCGAACTTCGAGCGCACGACCATGACGCGGTCGACGGACTCACGGCGCGCGAGGAACTCGGCCTCGGTGATGACGGGACGGCGACGTCCCGCGTCGCGCCCGTCGCGGCGGCGCTGCTTCTTGGCCTCGAGGCGCGTCGACCCCTTGACCTTCTGCGGCTCGGTGATGGGCTCCGGCTGCTTGCGCGGCTGGCGCACCTTCGTCACGGCGCCGGGGGCGTCGTCGCCGACGCGCGGGGCCTCGCCCGAGCGGCGGCGGTTGCGGCGGCG
Source organism: Actinomycetes bacterium (assembly GCA_023432005.1). GTDB lineage: Bacteria > Actinomycetota > Actinomycetes > Actinomycetales > Microbacteriaceae > Homoserinibacter. The sequence goes on along the minus strand of JAEYVF010000002.1, from coordinate 1,591 downwards.
CGACGCGCCGGCGGAGGTCTCGTCCTCGTCGTCGGGGATCGCGGGCGCGACACCCGCGGGCGGCGGGGGCGGTGCCTGGAAGATGAGCGCGAAGGGCGCCGCGGGAGCAGCCTCCGTCTCGGGCGCGGATGCCTCGGGTGCGGATGCCTCGGACGCGGATGCAGGAACGTCCGGAGCCGACGCCTCGGGCTCGGCTTCGGGCGCGGCGGCTGCGGCCTCGCCCTCCTCGCCGGGAGCCTCGGGCTCGACCGCGGTATCCGCCGCGGGAGCCTCGGACTCGACCGCGGCCTTCGCCTTGCGGCCGCGCCCGCGCGCGAAGCGCTTGGGCTTCTCGGCCTTGCCGCCTGCGGCTCCGTCCGCAGCCGTGGGCTGCGCGTCCGTGGGCTGGGCGTCCGTGGGAACCTCGGGTACGTCGTTATCCACCATCTCTGGTGTGCTCCTCGCCCCGGGCGGCCGCGCCGGCTCCGGGTACTCTCGTGCCCCTCACGCTCTCGGCGGGAGGCGAATCCTTCATCTGTCCCGCGATGCGCACCTCGCTGAGCGTCGGTGGATCGCGTGCGCCCTGTCACAGCGCCGGCACTGTCACTGCCGCCGGAACTGGCTATCCGTCATCGATGTCTTCCCGACGCGGCGGGAGCATCCGTTGGCCCGGTGATGCCCGGTCAAGCTCTGTTGGTCGGCCCGCGGGGGGGCGACTGGGACGATTATCGCACGTCGATGCCGTTCACGGCATTTCCTTATGCGCGGCGTGGCAGGATCGCCTCATGACCGACGCCGTCGCCGCGACCGACCCCGAGCTCGATCCCGAGTTCGACGACGGGCTCGATAACGGGCTCGAGGAGCCCGCGGAGCGGCCCGCGACGAGCCGCCCGTGGATCTTCGGCCTCTGGCTCGTGATCGCCGGCGTCATCGGCGAGATCGCCGCGTTCGCCCTCACGGTCGAGAAGTTCGAGGTGCTCAAGAACCCGGATGCCATCCTGAGCTGCAATGTGAGCGTCTTCGTGCAGTGCGGCAAGAACCTCGAATCGTGGCAGGGCTCCGTGCTCGGGTTCCCGAACCCGATCATCGGCCTCATCGGCTGGATGGCGCCCATCGTGGTCGGCATGGCCGTCATCGCCGGGGCGCGCTTCCCACGGTGGTTCTGGCTCGCCTTCAACGCGGGCGTCGCCCTCGCCCTCGTCTTCGTCATCTGGCTCGCGAGCCAGTCGATCTTCGCCCCCAACCTGCGCACGATCTGCCCCTACTGCCTGCTCACGTGGAGCGTCACCTGGCCGACGTTCTTCGCGGTGACCTTCCGCAACATGGCGGAGGGCGTCTTCGGTCACGGGGCCCGCCGCGCGGGCAGGGCGCTCCTGCCGTGGGTCGCCCCGATGACGCTCGTCGTGCTCGTCATCATCCTCGGCATCGCGCAGCTGCAGTTCCCCGTGATCCAGAGCCTCTTCATCTGAGGCCAATAGACTCCGTTCCGACGTTCCCAGCCACATCCGATTCCGACACAGCAGGATTCCACCCGTGACCAACGCGCCCCGACCGACCAAGAACCAGCGCCGTGAAGAGGCCCGCGAAGCCGCTCGCCTCGCGCGCGAGAAGC
>JAEYVF010000080.1 GCA_023432005.1 Actinomycetes bacterium | reverse complement strand
CGGGTAGCTCGTGCCGGCGGCGGGGGCGGCGGCCGGCGCCGCGGGCGCCGCGGGCGCGGGAGCCGGCTGCGCGGCGGGGTCGGGGACGTTGGGGTCGGTCATTGACGCTCCTTGAGATGTGGTGGGTGTCCGGACGCGCCGAACACCGGAACTCTAGCGAGGCGGGCGCCCCGGCGGTGCGAGGCGTGCCCGGAAACAGGGCATGATGGGCGGGTGAAGATCGGAATCCTCACCAGCGGCGGCGACTGCCCCGGCCTCAACGCGGTCATCCGCGGCGCGGTCCTCAAGGGCCTCACCCAGCACGACGACATCGAGTTCGTCGGCATCAAGGACGGCTGGAAGGGGCTCGTGGACGCCGACGTGCATCCGCTCGCCCGACCGCAGGTCATGGGAATCGGCAAGCAGGGCGGCACGATCCTGGGCACCTCGCGCACGAACCCCTTCGAGTACGGAGGCGTGGAGCGGGTCAAGGAGGTCATGGCCGACACGGGCATGGACGCCGTCATCGCGATCGGCGGCGAGGGCACCCTCGCGGCCGCCAAGCGCCTGACCGACGAGGGCGTGCAGATCGTGGGCGTGCCGAAGACGGTCGACAACGACCTCTCGGCGACCGACTACACCTTCGGCTTCGACACCGCGGTGCAGATCGCGACCGAGGCGATGGACCGCCTGCGCACGACGGGAGACTCCCACGGCCGCTGCATGGTCGCGGAGGTCATGGGCCGCCACGTGGGCTGGATCGCCCTGCACTCGGGCATGGCGGCCGGCGCGCACGCCATCCTCATCCCGGAGCGCAAGACGAGCATGGACGAGATCTGCGAGTGGGTGAACTCGGCTCGCGCCCGCGGTCGCGCCCCGCTCGTCGTCGTCGCCGAGGGCTTCCAGCTCGACACGATGGACGACGCGCACTCGGAGCGGGGCCTCGACGCCTTCGGTCGCCCCCGCCTCGGCGGCATCGGCGACCACCTCGCGCCGGAGATCGAAGAGCGCACCGGCATCGAGACCCGTGCGACGACCCTCGGCCACATCCAGCGCGGCGGCACGCCGACCGCCTACGACCGCGTGCTCGCGACGCGCTACGGCATGGCCGTCGTCGACATCGTGCTCCAGGAGCAGTGGGGCAAGATGGTCGCCCTGCGCGGCACGCAGATCGTGACCGTGCCGTTCGAGGACGCCCTCGGCCGCCTCAAGACGGTTCCGCAGTCGCGGTACGACGAGGCCGCGATCCTCTTCGGCTGACTCGTGGACGCCATCTCGCGGCTGTCCCGGGCGCTCGCGCGCGGGCTCGACGGCCGCGTCGGCGACGTGACCCCCGCCCAGGTGCGCGGCGTCTTCGCCGAGGGGGCGCTCTCGCAGCTCAGGGCACGGGGCGCATCGCCGGCCGATCCCGTGCACGCGGCCTTCCGCATCGCGTCGTGCACGAAGAGCTTCACGGCGGCGGCCGCTCTGCTGCTCGAGGCCGACGAGATGCTCGACCTCGACGAGCCGCTCGCCGACGCGCTCGACGTGCCGCTGCGCATCCTGAGCCCCGCCGGGCGGCCGCCGACGATCCTCGACGCCCTCGCGATGCGGGCGGGCTTCCCGACCGACGACCCGTGGGCCGACCGCCAGGAGTCCCTCGCCGACGACGCCTTCGCCGCGCTGCTCGGGGAGGGCGTGCGCGCCATCTGGTCGGCGGGCGAGCGCTTCGAGTACTCCAACCTCGGCTACGCGATCGTCGGTCGCATCATCGCGGCCCGCGCGGGGATGCCGTTCCGCCGGGTCGTCGAGTCGCGCCTGCTCGAGCCGCTCGGCCTCACGGGCACGGGGTTCGACGAGAGCGTGGGCGGCGCCGTGACGGGATACCGCGGGGGCCCGGACGGCTGGGAGCCGCTGCCGTTCAGCGGGCCCGGCGCGTTCTCGCCCATCGGCGGGCTCTTCAGCACCGCCGGCGATCTCGCCCGCTGGTGCGGCGTGCTCTCGGGCGCGATCGACGCGAGCGAGGTGCTGCCGGCGCGTCTCATCGAGCGGATGCGGCATCCGCACACCCCCGTCGCGGGCGACGCGTCGGGGGGCGGAGCCTGGAGCGCCTACGGCCTCGGCCTCACGATGCGCTCCGACGGCGCGGGGCGGCTGTTCGTCGCCCACAGCGGCGGGTACCCCGGCTTCACGACGCGCATGCAGTGGGAGCAGGGCTCGCGCGTCGGCGCCGTCGTGTTCGAGAACGCGACGTACAGCTCGCTCACGCCCGCCGTCGACGCGGTCTTCGACGACGCCTTCGGCGTGACGGATGCCGCGCCCGCCCCCGCGGAGCCGCCCGCCTTCCCGCCATGGGTGGAGACGGTCGACGCGGCGACGCGGCTACGCGCCTCCCTGCCGCTCGGCTCGCTGGGCTCGCCGGCGCTCTTCGACCCCTGCGTCGACCTCGACGTGCCGCTCGCGCGCCGCGAGGCCGCTCTCTCGGCGCTGCTCGACGGCATCGGCGGGGTCGCCGGGGTCGGCCCGCTGGAGCACGAGACCCCGGCCCGCGCGAGCTGGGAGCTGCGGGGCCCCGCGGGCGTGCTGCGGTGCCGCATCATGCTCACGCCCCACGCCGTGCCGCGCGTGCAGAAGCTCGAGGTCGAGCGCCCGTAGGCTCGAGCCATGGTGCGTGCACTCCAGGTGACCCGTGGCGACCAGGGCGCGACCGCCCGCTTCGTGGAGCTCGACGAGAGCGAGCTCGGCGACGGCGAGGTGCTGCTCGAGGTCGCGTACTCGAGCCTCAACTTCAAGGACGGACTCGCCCTGCGCGGCGACCGGGGCGTCGCGCGCATCTCGCCGCTCATCCCCGGCATCGACGTCGTCGGCACGGTCGTGGAGTCGAGCGACGGCCGCTGGCGTCCGGGCGACGAGGTCGTGCTCACCGGCGCGGGCCTCGGAGAAACCCGCAACGGCGGTTACAGCGCACGCGCACGCGTCCCGGGCGACGACCTCGTGCGCGTGCCCGAGCGGCTCGGGATGCGCCGGGCCGCCGCGATCGGCACCGCCGGCTTCACGGCCGTCCAGGCGGTGCTCGCGCTCGAGCACGCCGACCTCCCCGACGGCGACGTCGTCGTCACGGGCGCGACCGGAGGACTCGGCTCCATCGCCGTCATGCTCCTCGCCGCATCCGGACGCCACGTGGTCGCCGCGACGGGACATCCCGACGATCGGGGCTTCCTGGAGCGCCTCGGCGCATCCGAGCTCCTCGACCGCGGCGAGCTGCAGCAGGCCGGCAAGCCCCTGCAGGCGAGCCGCTGGGCGGGCGCCGTCGACGTCGTCGGCGGCACCACCCTCGCCACCCTGCTCGCCCAGACCCGCTACGGCGGATCGGTGGCCGCGTGCGGCCTCGTCGAGAGCCCCGAGCTCGCCACGACCGTCATGCCGTTCATCCTCCGCGGCGTGAGCCTGCTCGGCATCAACTCCGTGGAGGCGCCGCTCGTGACCCGCGCGCGGGTGTGGGAGCGCCTCGAGCGCGACCTCGACCTCGCGCTGCTCGACAGCCTCACGACCGAGATCGCGCTCGACGAGGTGCCCGCCTACGCGAGCCGCATTCTCGCGGGCGACACCCGCGGCCGGATCGCGGTGCGCGTGCGAGACTGAGCCCATGGACGCCACCGCCGTCGTCATCGTCGGGTCGGTCTTCGCCGGGATCGCCGGACTCATCCACGTCTACATCTGGGTGCTCGAGAGCGTGCTCTGGACACGCGACTCCACGCGGCGCACCTTCGGCGTGAAGACCGCCGAAGAAGCCGACATCCTGCGTGTGATGGCCTACAACCAGGGGTTCTACAACCTCTTCCTCGCCCTCGGAGTCGTCGTGGGCCTCCTGCTGCTGTGGTCGGGACTCGCGGTCGCCGGCATCGCGCTCGTGCTCTTCGCGTGCCTCTGCATGGTGCTCGCAGCTCTCGTGCTGCTGAGCTCCAACCGCCGGATGCTGCGCGCCGCCCTCGTGCAGGGTGCGGCTCCGCTCGCGGCCGTGGTGCTGCTGGCCTTCGCCCTCACCCGCGTCGGGTAGCTGCCGCCGCCGCGCGCGCTGCGGCCGGGAGTGCCTCGCGGATCCGCTCGAGCGCGGCGTCGTCGTGCGCCGCCGTGAGGAACCACGCCTCGAAGACGCTCGGAGGCGCCGAGACCCCGGCCTCGAGCAGGGCGTGGAAGAACGGCGGGTACCGCCACGCGTCCTGCGTCTTCGCGTCGGCGTAGTCGCGCACGGGCTCCTCGCGGAACGCGATCGAGAACAGGCTGCCGGCCCGCGGGATGACGTGGGCGACCCCCTCGGCGGCGAGCGCCTCCGAGACCCAGCCGGCCACGGCATCCGCGGCGGTGTCGATGTGCGCGTACACCGCGTCGTCCGCGAGGCGCAGCGTCGCGAGGCCCGAGGCGACGGCGAGCGGGTTCCCGGAGAGCGTGCCGGCTTGGTAGACGGGCCCGAGCGGCGCGAGGAGGTCCATGAGCTCGGCGCGACCGCCGAGGGCCGCGAGCGGCATGCCGCCGCCGATGACCTTGCCGAAGGTGAGGAGGTCGGGCTCCCATCCCTCGCGCGCGCCCTCGAGGCCCCACCAGCCGGCGGGGCCGACGCGGAACCCGGTGAGCACCTCGTCGAGGATGAGCAGCGCGCCGTCGGCGCGCACGAGCTCGCGCAGCTCGCGGTTGAAGCCGGGCTCGGGTGCGAGCACGCCCGCGTTGGCGCCCGCGGCCTCCGTGATGACGGCGGCGATGCGTCCCGGATGTGCGGCGAACGCCGCCCGCACGGCGCCGAGATCGTTGTAGGGCAGCACGAGCGTCTGCGCCGCGACCTGCTCGGGCACACCCGCGGAGCCCGGGAGGCCCTGCGTCGCGACCCCGGATCCCGCCTCGGCGAGCAGCCCGTCGGAGTGCCCGTGGTAGTGCCCCGCGAACTTCACCACGAGGTCGCGCCCGGTCGCGCCGCGGGCGAGGCGGATGGCGGTCATCGTGGCCTCGGTGCCCGTCGAGACGAGCCGGAGCTTCTCCACGCCGCTCGCCGCGCCGAGCCGCGAGCGCACGAGCTCGGCGAGGTCGGTCTCCGCGGGCGTCGACGCGCCGAACGAGAGGCCGCGGGCGGCGGCCTCCTGCACGGCCGCGACGACCTCCGGATGCGCGTGGCCGAGCAGCGCGGGACCCCACGACGCCACGAGGTCGACGTACTCGCGCCCCTCGACATCCGTCACGTACGGCCCGCGGGCCGACACGAGGAAGCGCGGCGTGCCGCCCACCGAGGCGAAGGCGCGCACGGGCGAGTTGACCCCGCCCGGAAGCGCCGTCCGGGCGCGCTCGAACGCGCGCTCGTTGCCGCCCGTCACGCGTGCGCCCAGCGCTCGGCAGCCTCGACGGCGAAGTAGCTGAGCACGGCGTCGGCTCCCGCGCGCACGATCGAGACGAGCGACTCGTCGATCGCGCGATCGCGGTCGATCCAGCCCTGAGCGGCGGCGGCCTCGATCATCGCGTACTCCCCCGACACCTGGTACGCCCACACCGGCACGGGCGACGCGGCGGCGGCATCCGCGAGCACGTCGAGGTAGCTCATGGCGGGCTTCACCATGACGACGTCGGCGCCCTCGGCGAGGTCGAGCTCGACCTCGCGGGCACCCTCGCGGCGGTTGGCGGGGTCGAGCTGATAGCTGCGGCGATCGCCCACGAGCGACGACTGCACGGCCTCCCGGAAGGGGCCGTAGAACGCGGATGCGTACTTGGCCGCGTAGGCCAGGATCGGCACGTCGTGGGCGCCGTCGGCGTCGAGCGCCGCGCGCACGGCGGCCACCTGGCCGTCCATCATGCCCGAGAGGCCGACGAGCTGCGACCCCGCCCGCGCCTGCGCGAGCGCCATCTCCCGGTAGCGCACGAGCGTCGCGTCGTTGTCGACGCGCCCGTCGCCGTCGAGCACGCCGCAGTGCCCGTGATCGGTGAACTCGTCGAGGCAGAGGTCGGTCTGCACGACGAGCGCGTCGCCCACCTCGGCGGCGGCGACGCGCGTCGCGACGTTGAGGATGCCGTCGGGGTCGGTCGCGCCCGTGCCCGTCGCATCCTTCTCCACCGGGACGCCGAACAGCATGACGCCCCCGATGCCCGCCTCCGCGGCGCGGTGCAGCGCCGCGCGGAACGAGTCGAGGCAGTGCTGGACGACGCCCGGCATCGAGCCGATCGGCCGCGGCTCATCGGCACCCTCCGCGATGAACATGGGCAGCACGAGCTGCGCGGGCGCGACGCGTGTCTCCTGGGCGAGCCGCCGCCACGCGGGGCTCTGCCGCAGACGGCGGGGGCGGATCACCGGTCGACCGTTCATTCCGCCTCCGCGTACTCGACGAGCGCCTCGATGAGCGAGTCGGCGCTGCGCTCGTCGGCGATCACGTGCACCGTCAGGCCCGCGGCTCGCGTGTCGAACGCCGTGCGCGGGCCGATGCACGCCACGACCGTGTGCTCCGGCAGCGGCGCGAGCTGCTCCGCCACCTGACGGGCGACCGAACCGGACGTCACGAGGATCGCGCGGATGCGGCCGCTCGCGACGTCGCGCGCGACCTCCGCCGACACCGGTACGCCGACCGTGCGATAGGCGGTCACGAACTCGACGTCGAAGCCGAGCTTCTGCAGCCCGGCCACGAGTGTGGGCTCGGCGAGATCGGACTGCGGGATGAGCACGCGCCCCCGGATGCCCGAATCGGGCCATTCCTTCACGAGGCCGCGCGCCGAGTTGTCGGCGCCGGGCACGAAGTCGACCCGGTAGCCCGCGAGCTGCAGCGCCGCCGCCGTGGTCTCGCCGACGGCGGCGATGCGGGTGCCCTCGGGCACCTTGACGCGCTGTGCGTTGAGCACGTCGACCGTCGTGGCGCTCGTGACGACGATCCACGCGTACTGGCCGTCCTCCAGCTCGTGGAGGGCGTTCGCAAGGGCCGTGGGGTCGTCGGTCGAGGCGAAGTTGATGAGCGGCGCGATCACGGGGATGCCGCCGTAGCCGCGGACGGTCGCCGCGACGGAGTCCCCCCACTTGCCGCCCCGCGGCACGAGCACGCGCCAGCCGGCGAGGGGCTTGGCGGGCTTCGCGTCGGCCGTGCGGTTCGGCTCGGGCTTCACGGCCGCCTCCCGCCAAGCGGGGCGAGGTCGGCGGCACCCGCCTCGAGCAGCTCGTTCGCGACGCGCGTCGCGAGCTCGCCCGCGGGGTCGCGCGAGTCCTCCGGGTAGAGGGCGTGCGACGCCGTGAGGTGCTCCGAACCGTCGAGCGCGTACACACGCGCCGAGAGGAACAGCAGCCCGTCCTCGAACAGCGCGGATGCGCCGAGGGGGGCCGCGCATCCCGCCTCGAGCCGCGCGAGCACGCCGCGCTCGGCCTCGGCGGCGAGCCGGCTCGGCTTGTGCTCGAGCTTCGCGACCGTCTTCGCATCGCCCGCGCGGGTCTCCACCGCGAGCGCGCCCTGCGCGGGCGCCGTGGGCCACGAGGTGAGGCTCAGCCACTCGGTCACGGCGTCGGTCCGGCCGAGCCGCTCGAGCCCCGCCGCGGCGAGCACGACGGCGTCGAGCCGGCGCTCGGGGTCGTCGGCGTCGAGGCGTGCGAGACGGGTGTCGATGTTGCCGCGGATGTCCACGACGTCGAGGTCGGGACGCCGCCGCAGCAGCTGGGCTCGGCGGCGCGGCGATCCGGTGCCGACACGGGCGCCGGCCGGGAGCGTGTCGAGGTCGCGTCCTCCCGCGGCGCACACGGCGTCGCGCGCGTCGGCCCGCTTCGGCACGGCGGCGACCGCGAGACCCTCGATCGGTGCGGTCGGGAGGTCTTTGTACGAGTGGACGACGGCGTCGACCTCGCCCGCGAGAAGCGCCTCGCGGAGGGCCGCCGCGAAGACGCCGGCACCGCCGAGGTCGGCGAGCGGCGCGCTCGTGCGGTCGCCCTCGCTCTCGATGACGACGAGCTCGGCACCCAATCGCGCGGCGACCGCCCCGGCCTGGGCGAGCGCGAGCGCGCTCCCCCGCGTTCCGAGCCTGAGCGTCACGGCGCCACCCCCGCGATGGCCGGCTTGAACCCGGCGCGCACGTTCTCGCAGCATCCCGGACGGCACACGTCGAACCAGGGCCCGTAGGGGGTGAGCGCGGGGCGCTCCGCGGCGGGCGTGCCCTCGATGCGCTCGAGCACGAGATCGACGAGGCCCGCGACGTAGGCGGGGTGCGTGCCCGGCGTCGGCGTGCGGATGGCGACGAGCCCGTGCTCCTCGGCGGTCTCCGTGGCCTCGGTGTCGAGGTCCCAGAGCACCTCCATGTGGTCGGACACGAAGCCGAGGGGCACGATCACGACGGCCTTGACGCCCTGCCCGGGCAGCGCCTCGATCACGTCGTTGACATCCGGCTCGAGCCACGGCTGGGTGGGCGGACCCGAGCGGCTCTGGTAGACGAGCTCCCACGCGACGTGCGAGCCGACCTCGCGCATGACGACCTCGGCGACCGCGAGGTGCTGCGCGGCGTAGGCGCCACCGGGCCCGTAGTCGACCGTGCGATCACCCGAGCGCAGGGCGTCGTCGGTCGGGATGGAGTGGGTCGCGAAGAGCACGCGGAGCTCGTCATCCGAGAACCCGCGCTCGACGAGCTGCGCGATCGCGTCGCGCACCCCCTCCACGAACGGCGTGACGAAGCCGGGGTGGTCGAAGAACTGCCGCACCTTGTCGATGCGCAGCTCGTCGCCCAGGCCCGTCTGCTCGAGGGCGATCGCGAAGTCCTCGCGGTACTGCCGGCAGCTCGAGAAGCTCGAGTAGGCGCTCGTGGCGAGGCCGATGAGGGTGCGATACCCGCGATCGTGCGCGTCCTGCAGGGCCTCGGAGAGGTAGGGGCTCCAGTTGCGGTTGCCCCACAGCACGGGCAGGTCGACACCGCGCGCCTCGAGCTCGACCTCGAGGGCCGCCTTGAGCGCGCGGTTCTGCTGGTTGATGGGGCTCACGCCGCCGAAGTGCCGGTAGTGGTGCGCCACCTCCTCGAGGCGCTCGTCGGGGATGCCGCGGCCGCGCGTGACGTTCCGCAGGAACGGGATGACGTCGTCCTGCCCCTCGGGGCCGCCGAACCCGGCGAGCACGATCGCGTCGTACGCGACGGGCTGCTCGACGTGCTCGGGTCCGGCCGCAGCGGCAGGAGTCGCCGCGAGGACGCCGGGCGCCTCTCCGCCCGTGATCGTCATGCGAGCACCTCCGCGATCTCGTCCACGCCGATGCGCCGCCCGGTGAAGAACGGCACCTCCTCGCGGATGTGGCGGCGCGCCTCCGTCTTGCGCAGGTGGCGCATGAGGTCGACGAGCTCGGTGACCTCGTCGGCCTCGAGCGCGAGGATCCACTCGTAGTCGCCGAGCGCGAAGCTCGCCACCGTGTTGGCCTGCACGCCCGCGTGCTCCGACCCCTTGCGGCCGTGGTCGGCGAGCATCCCGCGACGCTCGTCGTCGGGCAGCAGGTACCAGTCGTAGCTGCGCACGAAGGGGTAGACGGTGACCCAGCCCTGGGGCGGCAGCCCCCGCAGGAAGGCGGGAGCGTGGGCGCGGCTGAACTCCGCCTCGCGATGCACGCCGAGCGCGTTCCAGGTGGGCAGCAGGGCGGCGATCGCGGGCACCCGCCGCAGGGTGCGCAACGCGGCCTGGAGGCCATCAGCGGTGTCGCCCGTGAGCCAGACCAGGAGGTCGGCGTCGGCGCGCAGGCCCGAGACGTCGTAGAAGCCGCGCACGGCCACGCCCCCCGCCTCGACGGCGGCCACGGCATCCGCAAGTCCGCCCACGTCGACCGGACCGCGGACGGCGGGGTCGCGTCGCCACACGGCCCAGAGCGCGAACCCGCTGGGGCTCTCGCTGATCTCGGACGGGACGGTGGGGGCGTGCGTCACCCTCCCATCCTCTCCCTCAAACGGATTACCCGCGAATCGAGGGCGGGCGGCGCTCAGTCGTCGTCGCCGCCGAAGATGGCCCACGCGACGAGGCCGACGGCGATGATGGCGACGGCGGCACCGCCCACGATCCACGGCACAGGGTTCTTCTCGTAGGCGACCTTGGCCTTCTCGACGAGCTCGCCCGTGCGCTTGGGCACGTTGAGCTTGTCCTCGAGCTGATCGAGCGTGTCGGCCAGCTGGTGGCGGGCCTGCCGCGCGGCGGCCTTGGCGGTCTCGGTTGCGTCAGACATCTGCGCCTCGTCTCCCCTCGCCCTTGACGGCGAGGATGTCCTTCTGGATGGATGCGATGGCCTCCGTGGGCACCGGCGGGATGCCGCGCTGGAGGATGCGGTAGCCCACGAGCGCGAGGATCACCGCGACGATCAGCAGAACGCCCGCGACGACGAGCGCCGCCGCCCAGTCGGGCATCACGTAGCTGAGGCCGATGATCGCGAGCGTGAGCAGCACGCCGATGAAGAACATCAGCGTGATGACGGCGCCGAGCAGGAGACCCGCTCCGACACCGAGGGCCTTGAGCTTCTCGATGAGCTCGGTCTTGACGAGCTCGATCTCGCGCTGAACGAGCTGCTGGACCTGCTCGGGCAGGCTCGTGAGCAGCTCGATGAGCGAGCGCTTGCGCGGCGCCGCCCCGGCGCGGGGGTCGGTCATGACCCCTCCCTCAGGACTTGGAGCCGGACGCCGGCTTCTTGGTGCTCGACGTGGACTTCGAGCCCGAGCTGCTGCTCGAGCCGCTGCTCGAGCCGGAACGCGAGGCGGGCTTCTTGGGGCCGGCGGTGCGGCCCGAGACCTGCGCGACGACCTTCTTCGCGCCGTCGGTCACGAACTCCGCGACCTCCGGGGCGTGGTCCTTCACGAAGTCCTGCACGTCGTCGACGCGCTTCTGCACGGCTGGCGCGTTCCAGAGATTGGCGGCGGCCGTCTTGATCTGCTCGTATCGCTCGCGTCCGGCGCGCGTGCCGAGCACGTAGCCGACGCCGAGGCCGGCGAGGAAGAGGATCTTGCCCTTCATGCGGTGCTCCGTTTCTCCGCGTCCCGATACGCGGTGATCTCGGGGGCTGCGTTCAGACTAGTCCTGGCCGTCCGCGCCGTCGGAGGGGATTGCGTTGACGACGTCGAGGGCGTAAGGGATGACGGTGGAGAGCCCGGTTCCGGATTCAGCCTCCCCCACCCGATGCATTCCGTCAATGGCATGCCCTGCGACCGCACGTCGTCCCACCCGCTCCCAGCGCACGATCGCGGCGTCGAGCGGGGCGGGGAGGGAGCGCCCGAGCAGCACCTCGGCGTCGCGTCGGGCGCGCTCGGCGGTGACCTCGATGCCCTCGTCGTACGAGAGACGGACGAGCTGAAGCGGAGTGCTCTCGGCGAGCCACGCCCACTTGGCGGTGAGGTGCGTGAGCGCGCGCGCCGCGACACCGGGCGCGCCCGAGGCGACCAGCACGCCCGTGCCGCGGGGCGCGTCCGCGAGCTCCGGTGCGTCGACGGCGATCGTCGCGACCGTGACCCTCGTGCGCGGAGCGTCGGCATCGAGCGCGGCTGCGACGACGACCTCGCCCGCCACGCGTTCGCCCGTCGCCGTCGTCACGCCCCGCGCGTCGGCCGCCACCACGTCGATGCCCGTCCGCACCCGCACGCCGAACCGCTCGAGATCCGCTTCGAGCGCCGCCACCATCCGGTGCAGCCCGCCCCGCAGCGAGGCCACGAGCGCGCCCGCCGGTGCCGACTCGCGGCGCGAGCGCACCGCGGCGGCGAGGCTGCCTTGCCGCAGGAGCGCGCCGCGCAGACCCGGTGCCGCGCGATCGACGTCGAGCTCGTCGGGGGCGACGGAGTGCACGCCGCGCACGACGGGCGCGACGAGACCCTCGAGCACGGCCCGACCCATCCGGCGGCGCACGAGCTCTCCAACGGAGTCGGCTTTCGCGGCGACGAGCCCCGGCATGAGGTTGTCGAGCTGGGCGCGGAGTGCCGCTCGGAGCCCGATGGCGTCGATGACGTCTTGAGCAAGAGGTACCCCCGGGATGCCGAGCAGGCTCGTCGCGGGCAACGGCACCGCCGTGCCGTCGGCGCGCTGAAGCCATGCGGGGGCTGCGGCCGGGTGCACGATGTCGGACTCGAGGTGCAGAGCGCGCAAGAGGTTCGGCACGACATCTCCGCGCACCGCATACGCCTCGGCGCCCGCGTCCAGCTGGATGCCGGCGAGGGAATGCGATGCCACCTGACCCCCGAGGCGGTCGCTCCTCTCGAGCAGCTCGACGTCGTGCCCGGCGAGGGCGAGCGCACGCGCGGCGACGAGGCCGGCGACGCCGCCGCCCACCACGACAGCCCGGTCAGAGACGGGCATGCACGAGCTCCACGATGCGCGTCAGCACGTCGGGGTCGGTGTCGGGCGGCACGCCGTGACCGAGGTTGGCGACGTGCGCGGGAGCCGAGAGGCCCCGGTCGAGCACGTCCTCGACGTGCGCCTGGAGCACCGGCCACGGCGCTGCGAGCAGGGCGGGGTCGATGTTGCCCTGGAGGGGGATCCCGCCGCCGAGCCGGGCGCTGGCCTCGTCGAGCGGGATGCGCCAGTCGATGCCGATCGCATCCGCTCCCACGCCGGGCAGCAGGTCGAGGACCTCGCCGCTGCCGACGCCGAAGTGCAGCTTGGGCACCTCGAGTCCGCGCAGAGCGTCGAGCGCGCGCTTCGAGTGCGGCGCGACGCGACGCTGGTAGTCACGCCGCGAGAGCGAGCCGACCCAGGAGTCGAAGAGCTGCGCGGCACTCGCTCCCGCCTCGACCTGCGCGCGCAGGAACGCGCCCGTCACGTCGGCGCACCAGTTGAGCAGAGCGGCCCACGTATGCGGATCGGAGTACATGAGTGAGCGGGCTCGCAGCTGATCCTTCGAGGGGCCGCCCTCGACGAGGTAGGAGGCGAGCGTGAACGGTGCTCCGCCGAACGCGATGAGAGGCGTCCCGCCGAGCTCGGCGACCGTGAGCCGCACGGCCTCCGAGATCGGGGCGAGCGCGTCCGGGTCGAGGGGCCGCAGCCGCAGCACGTCGGAGGCGGTGCGGATGGGCGCGTCGAGCACCGGGCCGCGCCCGGCGACGATGCGCACGTCGACGCCCGCGAGCAGCACGGGCACGACGATGTCGCTGAACAGGATGGCGGCGTCGACGCCGTGGCGACGCACCGGCTGGAGCGTGATCTCGGCCGCGAGCTCGGGCGTGAGGCACGCGTCGAGCATCTCGACGCCCGCGCGTGAGGCGCGATACTCGGGAAGCGAGCGCCCCGCCTGCCGCATGAACCACACCGGGGTGCGCTCGGGTCGCTCCCCCCGCACTGCGCGGATGAAGGGAGAGGCCGATGTCCGGCCGTCGATCAGGGGATGTGACGGGGGAAGCACTCCCCCATCCTCTCCCATGTCCGCGCTGTCGGCCCCCTTTCGGAAGACGCCTCGTACCATGGTTGCCGTGCTGTTCTGTCTGACGGCGAACCACGGCAACGCCGGGTTCGACCTCCTCGACCGGGTGTCCCGCATCCCGGCTGCCGAGGCGGCGGATCGGCTCGCCCGGCACGCGTTCGTGCGGGGCGTCGTGGTGCTGTCGACCTGCAACCGCTTCGAGGCCTACCTCGACCTCGACGACCCGCTGACCGCTCCGGATGCCGTCGCCGCCGAGGCGGTCGCCGCGGCTCTCGCGGCGGACGCGCCGGAGGACGCCCAGCGGTTGCGGGCCGTCGCCGACACGCACCTGGGCGTGAGCGCGGTGCGGCACCTCTTCGCGGTGACGGCCGGCCTCGAGTCGATGGTCGTGGGCGAGGAGGAGATCTCCGGCCAGGTGCAGCGGGCCGCGCAGGACGCGCGCGCCGCGGGCACCGTGAGCCCGCAGCTCGACCGTCTCTTCCAGCACGCCGCGCGCACCTCCCGCTCCGTGCGCGGGGTCGCCGACCAGAGTCGCGCCGACCGCGGCGTCGCCCGCCTCGCGCTCGACCTCGCATCGGCGCGGGTGCCGGACTGGTCGAAGGTGCAGGTGCTGCTCGTCGGCACGGGGCGCTACGCCGCGACGACGATCGCCTCGCTGCGCGCTCGCGGCGCGGCTGACGTCCGGGTGTTCTCGGCGACAGGCCGGGCCGCCCTGTTCGCCGCGAAGTACGGGGTGACGCCCGAGTCCGAGCTGCGCTCCGCACTTGCGGGCGCCGACGTCGTGGTGACCTGCACCTCTCGCTACACCGTGGGGCCCGATGACATGCCGTCGGGCCACCGCCTGCTCGTGATCGACCTGGGCCTGCCGCGGAACGTCGACCCTGCTGTCGGCGCTCTGCCGGAGGTCGAGCTCATCGACCTCGAGCTGCTCGCGCTCCACGCCCCCGTGCCCGAGCTCGCGGGTTCGGCGCACGCCCTCGTCGGGGATGCCGCGGCCGAGTTCGCGGCCGATGCCGCCGCGGCACCGGCGATCGTGGCCCTGCGCCGCCACATCGAAGCACTGCTCGAGGCCGAGGTCGCCCGGGCTCGCACCCGCGGCGACGACGGCCGCGTGGAGGCCGCGCTCCGGCACTTCGCCGGCGTGCTCGTGCACGGACCCTCCGAGCGCGCCCGTGAGCTGGCCGCCGCAGGGCGCCTCGACGACTTCGTCACGGGCCTCGAGGCGCTTCACGGACTCGCGCCGGATGCGCCGCGCGCGGTCGAGAGCGGCGACGCGGCGAGCGCCTGACCTCAGGAGGCGCTGACCTCAGGGGATGCTGACCTCAGGGGATGCCGGGGCCCGTCCGCCCCTGCAGCGGACGGGACCCGGGTTCTCTCACTCCGCGCGCTGGGGGCGTGCGCGACGGTAGAGGAGGATCCCCGCGCCGGTCGCGAGGAGCATCACGGCCGCGACGAGGGGCAGGCCGACCTGAGCGCCCGTGAGCGCGAGGGTCGAGAGTTCACCGCAGGCGGGGCCGCCCGTGACGGTCAGCCGCCATTGGGTCGGTCCGTCGAGCCCGTCACCGGCGTTCTTGACGACGGCCCTCACGAGGTAGCTGCCCGGGGGGAGCTCGACCGTCGAGCGCGCGGCGGGCACCCCGTCGATGAGGTAGGTCACGTCGTCGAAGAACGACACTCCTCCGACGAGACCGAGCGTGAGCAGCGCTCCGCCGTCTGCCGTGCAATGCGGCGCGAGGGTCGCGCTGGTCGGGAAGAGGCCGAGCGTCGGCGTGTCACGCGGGCCGGGGACGCACTCCGGGCTGCCGGGGGGATAGGTGACGGAGGCCATCAGCTCGGGGTTCACGCTGATGATCGCGGTGACGCCGTCCGCGCGCGACCAGGCGAAGTTGCCCGCGGTGGGCACCCAGTCGGTGCCGTCGAACTCCCAGCCCGGCCATCCGGTCGGCGTTCCGTCGGGGGCGACGGTCGCGCCGGGCCAGAGTCGCTCGCCCGTGAGGGTCTCGCCGTGGCTCAGGTTGCCGAGGATCGGGTCGAACACGTAGGTGTTGACGCCGTCGGTGAGGCTGAGCACGGCCTCGGAGCCCGTCGACTGGCTATCGGGGTCGAGCAGCGTCACCGAGTACGACAGGATCGGCACGTCGTCACGGCACAGCGCCGTGAGCGAACCGACGAGCTGCGGCTCGACGCACTCGGGCTTCGGGAAGTCGAGCGGCCAGGTGAGGGTCCACGTCGAGGTCTCGGGGTCGAGCTCGCCGCCCGTGAGCTTCCACCCCGGCGCGGCGACCGCGGTGATGGTCACGGTCGTGCCGGCGGGGGCGTCGTAGTCGCCGGGGGCGACGGGGGAGCCGTCGCGGAGCCAGCTGACGTGATCGACGAGCGGCAGCGAGTAGCTGCCCGGTGCCGTGCAGCTCGGCGGTGTAGTCGTGGGCTGCGCCTCGATCTCGGTGCATGCGGGGTCGGTCGGGTACGACGGATACGACGGGTTGCTCGCCTCGCACTCGACCTGCGGGTCGCACGGGGGCACGTCCGTGTAGAGCTCGAGCGGCTCGTGCTTGGCGTCGTACAGAGGCGGCCAGCCGATCGTGATGACGTCGGGCGGCACGATCGTCTCGGGGAACGCGTAGGAGCCGGTGAACTTCACCTTGTCCTGCTGGACGGCCCAGCCCGTCCCGCAGACCTCTTCGGGCAGGAAGCCGGGGTGGAACGAGGTGAACCACTCGTTCCCGTCGGCGCTCGTGTTGTCGACATCGGAGAGCACGAGGGTCTGCGGGCCCGAGTTCTCCCACGACGGGGGAGCGCTCGGGTCGATGAGCTTGTAGACGTAGAGGGCGACGCCGAAGAGCTCTGCGGGGTAGGAGCTCTGGGAGCGCGCGACCACGCTCGGCGCGGGAGCGACGAGCGCCTGAGGCTCGGGCGCCTGGGCCTCGGGTGCCGACGCGGCGCTCGGCGAGGGAGCGGGCTCGGTGGGCTGGGAGTCACCTCCCTCCGCGGGTGCGGTGACCTCGTCGCCCGGTGGGGGAGCGTCGAGGGCGAAGGCGGGGGCCGACACGATGAGCGAGAGGCCGAGGGCGATGGCGGTGGCGACAGCGGTCGCCGAGGACTTCTTGGGCACGGTTGTTCGTCCTTGCAGGGGACCCGCGCGCATGGCGGCGCACGGGCAAGGACCCACGTCTCGGGCGCACCGGCATGACCGGCGTGGGGGGTCGCCCGAGACGGGGTAAGCGGATGTGGGGGGCTATCCGGGGGGATATTCGGGAAACAGCGGGGGGATGCGTGCGCCGACCCGGTGGGATTCCGCGGGGACGGACCTGGCAGGTGCACTGCACAAGATAGGGCCCCCGTCCGGGGGACGCAAGACCCCCGTCGCCGATCTGGGGACAACGGGGGTAGACCGACCTGGTGGAGGACGTGTCAGCGACTCAGTGCACGTACTCCAGCAGGTCGAAGCCCACGGCGCGCAGGGCGTCGAGGACGCGCAGCCGCGCCGCGATCGAGCGATCCGCGAACTGCACCGACACGGCGTAGGCGAGCC
Source organism: Actinomycetes bacterium (assembly GCA_023432005.1). GTDB lineage: Bacteria > Actinomycetota > Actinomycetes > Actinomycetales > Microbacteriaceae > Homoserinibacter. The sequence continues at coordinate 5,682 of JAEYVF010000080.1, read as the reverse complement.
CGCGGCGCGGCCCCCGCAGGATGCCGACCTCCGATCGCACCCCCGTATCCGTCCCCGTCTTGTTGACGAGCTGCAGTCCGTGATCGACGCCGCGGTGCGAGAGGGGGTCCACCCCGAACGCGCTCGCGACCATCGAGAGGTCGGTGTTGAGCGAGAGCCAGCCGAGCACGCGCGACGAGGTGAGTGCGTCGACCACCTGCCCTCGCGCGAGCGCCGCGAACAGCCACGCGAGCTCGGCCGTCGAGCCCACCGAGAGCTGGGGGGCGTCGTCGGGCCCGCGGTGATCGCGCACGAGATCGAGCAGGGCCGTGCGCAGGAGCCCGAGCTCCTCCGTGCGGGCGCGCACCGCATCCAGCCCCACCTCGCGCAACAGCACGTTCGTGGCGAGGTTGTCGCTCGTGGCACCCACGAGGGTCGCGATGTCGGCGAGCGGGAGCGACCGCGCCTGCAGGTGCCGCCACAGCCCCGAGTCGCCCACGGCGTCCTTCGCGGTCTTGTCGAGCACCTCGATCGCGGGCACCGCCTGCTGCGACAGGCGCGCCGACACCTCGATGAGGAGCAGGATCTTGCCGACGGATGCCGTGGGCAAGACGATCCGATCGTCGATCGAGAGCACCCGCGCGTCGGAGTCGAGGTCGATGACCGATGCCGAGACCTGCGCGCCGCCGTAGGCGAGCTCGCCGAGGGCCTGGAAGGCGCCGCCGAAGCTCGGATCGACGCGATCCGCACGGTGGCGGGGCGCACGTGCCTCCTGCACACGCGCGCGCCGTCCGGGGAGCACGGGGGTGTCTACCAAATGGTGACCCTGTCGTCGGGATCGAGCCAGAGGGCGTCGTCGGGTGCGACTCCGAAGGCGTCGAAGAACACGTCCAGGTTACGGACGATCTGGTTGCAGCGGAACTCGTTCGGCGAATGCGGGTCGATCGAGAGCAGCCGCAGCGCCTCCTCGTCGCGCAGCTTCATCTGCCACGCCTGGGCCCAGCTCAAGAGGAAGCGCTCGGCACCCGTGAGCCCGTCGACGACCGGCGGCTCCTCGCCGGCCAGGGAGATGAGGTAGGCCTTCCACGCGATGCCGAGGCCCCCGAGGTCGCCGATGTTCTCGCCGATCGTGAGGGCGCCGTTGACATGGTGGCCAGGCAGCTGCGCGGGCTCGAGCGCGTCGTACTGCGCGATGAGCGCACGGGTGCGCTCCTCGAACGCCGCCCGGTCCTCGGCCGTCCACCAGTCGGTGAGGCGCCCGTCGCCGTCGAACCGCGAGCCCTGGTCGTCGAAGCCGTGCCCGATCTCGTGCCCGATGACGGCGCCGATCGCGCCGTAGTTGGCCGCCGCATCCCGGTTCTCGTCGAAGAACGGGTACTGCAGGATCGCCGCGGGGAACACGATCTCGTTGAACCCGGGGTTGTAGTAGGCGTTGATGGTCTGCGGCGTCATGAACCACTCGTCGCGGTCGATCGGCTTGCCGATCTTGCCGAGCTCGCGCGCGAACTCGAACGCCGCCGTCGCCCGCACGTTCGCGACGAGGTCGGATGCGACGACCGTGAGCGAGGAGTAGTCGCGCCACTTCGCCGGGTAGCCGATCTTGGGCGTGAACTTGCCGAGCTTCTCGAGCGCGCGCTGCCGCGTGGCATCCGTCATCCAGTCGAGCGTCTCGATCGACTGACGGTAGGCCTCGACGAGGTTCGCGACGAGCTCGTCCATGGCCGTCTTCGCGGTGGGGCTGAAATGCCGCTCGACGTAGACCTTGCCGACGGCCTCCCCCATCGCGCCCTCGACGAGCGAGACGCCGCGCTTCCAGCGGGCGCGCATCTCGGGCTGGCCCGTGAGCGTCGTGCCGTAGAAGTCGAAGTTGGTCTTCACGACCTCGGCGTGCAGATACGGGGCGACCGAGCGGATGAGCTGGAAGCGGAGCCAGTCGCGCCACGCGGTCAGGCGGTCCTCGACGAGCAGCTCCGAGAGCCCCTCGACGAAGCTCGGCTCGCGGACCACGACCGTCTCGAACGCACCGGTCGGCGCACCCAGGCCGTCGAGCCACAGGTCGAGCGGCACGTCCTTCGCGAGCGCCGCCGCATCCGTCCACGACATCGGGTTGTACGTGGCCTGGCTGTCGCGCGTGCGCACGTTGTCCCAGTGGTGCGCGGCGATCGCGGTCTCGAGCTCGAGCACGCGGGCGGCGCGCTTCGGGCACTTGTCGAACCCCGCGAGGGTCAGCATCCGCTCGAGGTAGGCGAGATAGGCCGTGCGGATGTCGGCGAACTTCTCCTCGCGGTAGTACGACTCGTCGGGGAGGCCGAGGCCCGCCTGCTCGAGGAACACGAGGTAGCGCTCAGGGTCGCCCGGGTCGTTGTCGACGAACGCCGCGAAGAACCCGCTGACGCCCGTGCGCTCGAAGGCTCCGAGGGCGCGCAGGAACGAGGGGATGTCGGAGATCTCGGCCACCGACGCGAGCTCGGCGCGGATGGGCTCCCACGCGAGCGCCTCGATGGTGTCCTCGTCCATGAAGCTCGCGTAGAGGTCGCCTACCTTGCGCTCCTCGGTGCCGGCGGGTGCGTGCTGGGCCTCCTCGATGATGTCGCGCACCGCGTGCTCGGCCGCCTCGGCGAGCACGTAGAACGAGCCGTAGCGAGCCTTGTCCGACGGGATCTCGGTGCGCGCGATCCACTTGCCGTTCACGTGCCGGAACAGGTCGTCCTGCGGGCGTACGGCCGGATCGAGTTCGTCGAGCGCGATTCCGGATGCGGTGGAGGCGGGAGCGGCGTCGGTCATACGCGTCAGCCTATGCACAACGCCGCAGCGGTTGGCTGTGTGCGGCAGAGATGACCGCCGCCCGGGGCCGAGCGCGGCAGCGTTCGGCCGACCTAGACTCGCGACATGGCAGCGCAGCGGGTGCTCATCATCGGCGGCAACGGCATCATCAGCTCCTCGGTCTCGCGGCTCGCGGTCGAGCGCGGCTTCGAGGTGACGCTCCTCAACCGCGGGCGCTCGACGACCCGCCCACCCATCGAGGGCGCCGAGGTCGTCGTCGGCGACGCCGACGACGCGGCGTCCGTCGCGACCGCCGTCGGCTCGCGGGAGTTCGACGTCGTCGCCAACTTCCGTGCGTTCCGCCCCGAGCAGGTGCGGGCGGATGTCGACCTCTTCTCCGGCCGCACGGGACAGTACCTCTTCATCTCCTCGGCATCCGCGTACCAGAAGCCGATCGCGCAGTTGCCGATCGTGGAGTCGACGGCGCTGCGCAACCCGTTCTGGCCGTACTCGCGCGACAAGATCGCGTGCGAGGACCTGCTCGTCGCCGCCTACCGCGACAGCGGCTTCCCGATGACGATCGTGCGCCCCTCGCACACCTACGACGCGACCCTCATCCCGCTCGAGGGCGCGTGGACGACGCTGCAGCGCATGCTCGACGGCAAGCCCGTCATCGTGCACGGCGACGGTACGAGCTGGTGGACCCTCACGCACGCCCGCGACTTCGCGCGCGCCTTCGTCGGGCTCTTCGGCAACCCGCACGCCGTGGGGTCGCCCGTCCACATCACGGGCGACGAGTCGCTCACGTGGGACGAGATCACACGACTGCTCGGGCGCGCGCTCGGCGTCGAGCCCCGGATCGTGCACGTCGCCTCGGATGCGATCGCGCGCGAGATCCCTGAGATGGGCCCCGGCCTCGTCGGCGACAAGGCCCACTCGGTGCTCTTCGACAACACCCGCATCAAGACGCTCGTGCCGGGGTGGGCCGCGACAACGCCCTTCGCGGAGGGCGCGCGGGAGATCGCCGAATGGCACCTCGCCGACCCGTCGCGTCGACGCGTCGACGCCGAACTCGACGCGGCGTTCGACCGGCTGGCGGAGCACTAGAGCCTCGAGGCCGGTCCTCGGCGTGAACCGGATCGACGCGAACGGGCAATACCTGATGTGACCACCACGACCGACAGCGAGATCATCGCGCGCTCGATCGAGCACGCCCCCGCCTTCGGCGAGCTGTTCGACCGGCACGCCCGGCAGCTGGGGCGCTACCTCGCTCGCCGGGTCGGCCCCGCGAGCGCCGAGGACCTCCTGAGCGAGACGTTCCTCGTGGCGTTCCGCAGGCGGTCGAGCTTCGACACCTCCTGGGAGTCTGCCGGGCCGTGGCTCTTCGGCATCGCCTCGAATCTCGTCCGCAAGCAGCGCGGCACCGAGGCGAGGCGGTTCCGCGCCCTCGACGCGTGGGCCGGCCTGGGCAGGGTCGATGCCGACTCGCTCGAGGACGCGCTCGCTCGCGAGGACGCCCGCACCACCATCCGCGCGCTCTCGCCGCGGATCGCGGCCCTGTCGCAGCGCGACCGCGACACCCTCCTGCTCTACGCCTGGGGCGAGCTGAGCTACGAGGAGGTGGCGATCGCGCTCGACGTGCCCATCGGCACCGTGCGCTCCCGACTCAACCGCGTTCGCCGCCGGCTCACCGCGGCATCCGGCACCACCGCCCCCGACCCGCGCGGCGTACTCGACAGGAGGACCGAATGATGGACGTCATCGACGAGGTACGGCTCATCGCGGCCGATCAGGACATCGACGAGGCCGCACTCGCCCGCTCCCGGGACCGCCTCGAGCGCGTCCTCGCGGGCGAGCCGGCCGTGCGGGCGGCGCGTCCGGTCCGCCCGGCCCTTGCGATCGGCGTGGGCGCCGGAGCCGTCGCCGCCGTCGCCGCGACCGCCCTCGTCGTGAGCCTGTGGCAGCCCGCCCCGACGACTCCCGTCGCGGGGACCCATGAGCCCACGGCCCCCGAATCGACCCGGGCGCCCGACCCCACCCCCTCGCACGAGGACGTCGAGACCGCCGACGGCGTGCTCGAGCGGATGGCGGTGCTCGCCCCCGCATCCGCCGGGTCGCAGATCGCCGCGGGGCGCTACCTCAAGCTCGAGTCGCGCGTCGAGCAGCTCGTGCTCGCGAACGCCACGCAGGCCTTCGACGTGCCGCGCGACGCCGCCACGTCGGGATGGGTCGTCGCGAGCACCTATACGACCTACATCCCCGCCGACCGCTCGGCGGAGTGGGTGCGGGTCTTCCACGGCGACCGCACGCTCGTGAGCACCTTCGGGCCGGATGCGGCCGCGCGGTTCGCCGAGTGGGACGCGAGCTTCGCGTACTTCGACTCCACCCTCCCGCCGGGGGGCATCGTGTACCGCGAGCGGGGCGGGATGCCGGGCACGGCGAGCGAGCCCGGGGGGCTGCTGCTCGCATCCGACGCGTACTTCGCGCGGCTGCCGAGGGATCCCGACGCGCTCTACGCCTGGTACGCGTCCACGGCAGGTGAGCCGGGCGCCGAGTTCATGCTCATCGTGCAGGACCTCGAGACGAACGCGGCGCCGCCCGAGCTGCGCGCGGCCATGTTCCGAGCGCTCTCGCGCACGCCGGGCGTGACGATCGCCGAGGCCGCCGGATCCGTCGTCACCCTCCAGCGCTCGTGGACCTACGCGGGCGAGTCCCGCACGAACGCCGTGACCGTCGACACGGCGTCCGGCCTCGTGCTCGCCTCCACGATGACGCGCGGCTCGGGCGGATCGCTCGTGCCCGACTCGCTGCCGGACTCCCGCACGGTCACGACGATCACGCCCGTCGACTCCGCCCCGGCCGGATGAGACGGCCGGCTAGGGGCGACGGAGAGGCGGCGCCACCGTCTCGCCGCGGCGCAGCACGGCGGTGACCGCGGCC
>JAEYVF010000045.1 GCA_023432005.1 Actinomycetes bacterium | reverse complement strand
GTCCTGCCCCGTGCAGTAGGACGCGGCAGGGGACAGCAGGAAGACGGCGGGTCCCGCCATCTCCTCGGGCTCCGCGAGACGGCCGATCGGCGTCTCGGCAGCGAACTCGACGACTTGCGTCGCCACTTCGGGGCGCTTGTTCATCGCCGTGAAGGTGTATCCCGGGCTCAGCGAATTGACCCGGATGTGCCGGCTCGCCCATTCGACGGCGAGCGAGCGCGAGAGCTGTTTCACGGCGCCCTTCGCGCTGTTGTAATGCACTTGCTGCAGACCGCGGTGCGCCATCGACCCGGACATCGACGCGATGTTGACGATCGACCCTCCGCCGTTGCGGAGCATCGCCCGCCCCTCGGCCTGGCAGCTCAAGAAGACCCCCGTGGCGTCGATGTCGTACACGCGCTGCCACTGCTCGCGCGGCATCTCCTCGGCGGGTGCGGCGTTCGCGATGCCCGCCGAGTTGACCGCGTAGCGCAACTGCCCCAGCTCGCGCTCCGTGCGCGCGACCGCGTCGTCGAGCGCCGCGCCGTCCGTCACATCCCCCGCGATCGCGATTGCCCTGCTCCCCAGGGCCTCCAACTCCGAGCGGGTTCGCTCGAGAGCGTCGCCGGGCAGGTCGAACAGGGCGACGTCGCCGCCGTGCTCGGCTATTCCGATCGCGATCGCACGGCCGATGCCGGCCGCGCCGCCGGTGACGAAGGCGACTCCGTCGAGCTCGAAAGTGAACGAGGGCACTGCTTGACTCCGATCAGGTCGAAACGGGCGGGTCGCCCGGGGATTCGGCATCCGCCAACAGATACGCGGTGGACAGATCTGTGATGAGCACGTCGATCCAGCCGCCCTTCATCGCCGCGCGGATCGCTTCGGCCTTGCGCACGCCGCCCGCGATCCCGACCCGACGCGGGATGCTGCGGAGCGTTCCGGCGTCGATCCCGACGACACGCTCGTCGAGCTCCGAGTCGACGTGGGCGCCCTCGGCGTCGAAGAACCGTGTGGCGACGTCACCGACCGCTCCCTTGTCGGCGAGCAGCGCCAGCTCCTCGTCGCCGATCGCGTTGCCCGAGATGCGGAGCAGCGGCGACGGAGCGACCGTGCCGATGCCGACGATGACGTCCGTCAGGCGATTCCAGAGCCGCGCCGTGTCGCGCACGTGCGGATCCTGGAAGAGGGTGTCGCGCGCGCGCTTCGACGAGACGATGCCGGGCGTCGGGAGGAAGACCGGGGTGCCCCCGGTCAGTCGCGCGAAGCGATGGGTGAGCTGCGTCGCCTTGACCTGGACCTCCGGCTTCCCGACGCCGCCCATGACCTGCACGATCGACTCGACCTGCTTGCGCTTGAGCGGCATCATCGCGTCGACGGTCGCGAGCAGCGTGGCCGACCACGACGAGAACCCCACGCGTGCGCCGTTCTCGAGCGTGGACTCGAGGTAGCCCGCGCCGGCGGCGCCGAGCCCCGCCATGAGGCTGTGCTCGTCGGAGCCCGTCTCGACGACGATGACCTGCCGCATGCCGTAGCGGGCCGCGATGATCTCCTCGAGGTCGTTGAAGACACCCTCGGGCGGGATCACGACGGTGCGGACGATGCCCTCTTCCTGGGCCTGCTTCAGCCAACGGGAGATCCGCGACTGGGACAGGTGCAGCTTCTCTGCGATCGCCGGCTGGGTCATGCCCTGCTCGTAGTACATCCGGGCGACCTGCACGATCATCGCCTGCGGTTCACGACCCACGGCGCCGGTCATCATCACCGGGCCTCGGCCGTCTCATCAGAATGAATATTCATGTCTAATCATTAGCGCAGAACGTCAGCTCGCGGCGTAATGCATGACGCGGTCCGCGGTGGCCTCCTCGGCCGTGAGCGAGGCCTTCGAGCGTCCGTTCGCGAGCACCATGACGCGGTGGGACATCCCGAGCACCTCCTCGAGATCCGAGCTGACCATGATCACGGCGTGCCCCTGCGAGGCGAGCTCCACGATGATCTCGTAGATGGCGGCGCGCGCCCCGACGTCGATGCCGCGGGTGGGCTCGTCGAGGATCACGACCCGGGGGCTGCGGCTCAGCCACTTGCCGAGCACGACCTTCTGCTGGTTGCCGCCCGAGAGTGACGCCGCGGGGTGCGCGACATTGCCCTTCATGCCGAAGCGCTCGGCGACCTCCCGCGCGAAACGACGCACGTCGGATTTCCGTACGACACCCCCGCGGGTGAGCCGCTCGATGTTGGGGAGCGCGACGTTGTTCTCGATGGTCTCGGCGACGATGAGACCCTGCTGCTTGCGGTCCTCCGGGATCAGCACGATCCCGGCGTCGCGCGCCGCCCGCGGCTTGTTCGGCGGGATCACCTTGCCGTCGAGGGCGACCTCGCCCGCGCGGCGCGGCTCGAGCGACGCGATGGAGCGCACGAGCTCCGTCCGGCCGGCGCCGACGATGCCGGCGATGCCGAAGATCTCGCCCGCGTGGACGTCGAAGGAGATCTCCGAGAATCGCCCATCACGGTCGCTCAGCTCGCGCACCGACAGCACGACCTCGTCGCGGTGCGGGGCGACCTGAGGGAAGAGCCGGTCGACGCTGCGGCCGACCATCTCCCGGACGAGCTGATCGGGGTGCACA
>JAEYVF010000145.1 GCA_023432005.1 Actinomycetes bacterium | reverse complement strand
GCGGTGAGCAGCACGGCGAGGCGGTGCGCGGCATCCGCGACGTCGTCGAGCTCGGCACCCGCCTCGGCTCGCGGGGCGCGCCCGAGGCGGATCATGCTGGCTCCGCCGCGAGCCGCCCGCGCGGCCCCGACCGCAGCCGTCCCACCTCGACGAGCGTCCGCGAACCGTCGGGAGCGCGCGCGAGATGGAGTACGGCGTCGATCGCGCTGATCGCCTGGCGCGCGAGCGCGGCATCCGTCAGCCCGGCGAGCGCACCCAGCGCCTCCAGGCGAGCGGGCACATCGGCGAGCGAGTTGGCATGCAGCGTGCCCGCTCCCCCGTCGTGGCCCGTGTTGAGGGCGGTGAGGAGCTCGCGCAGCTCAGCACCCCGGCACTCGCCGACGACGAGCCGGTCGGGCCGCATGCGCAGCGCCTCTCGCACGAGACGATCGAGGCCGACGGCGCCGGCACCCTCGAGATTCGGCTGCCGCGCCTCGAGCCGCACGACGTGGGGGTGATCGACGCGGAGCTCGGCGACGTCCTCGACGAGGACGATGCGCTCGTGCGGTGCGGCCGCGCCGAGCAGCGCGCCCAGCAGGGTGGTCTTCCCGGCCCCCGCAGCCCCCGTCACGAGCACGTTGGCGCGGCGTGCGACGAGGTCCTCGACCACCGACCGGCGCACGCGCGCGAACACGCCGTCGCGCTCGAGGGCGTCGAGATCGAGGTGCGCCGCGCGCGGGAGCCGCACCGAGAGCACGGCGGCATCCAGCGAGACGGGCGGCAGCACGCCGTGCACGCGGATGCCGCCCCCGATGCGCACGTCGGTGGCGGGGGCTGCCTCGTCGAGGTGCCGGCCACCCGCCGCGACGAGCCTCACCGCGAGCTCGCGCGCCTCGCCCGGAGGGATGCGGATGCGCGGCTCCCGACGAGCTCCCCCGCCGCGATCGACCCACACCGAGCCGTCGGGGTTGACGAAGACGTCGGTGACGAGGGGATCGACCACGAAGGGTGCGAGCGGCCCGAACGCCGCCGCATCCGGGACCGCCCGTTCGCCGTGGTTCACGTGGCGAGCATGGTCGCCGCACCGGCGGCGGCGAGGGCGGCGACCCTGATCGGGGGACTCCCGTCTGCCACGTCGCTGTGGAGGAGCGGACCCGCCGGTGCAGCCGGCGATGGACCCGCCGGTACACCCGCCGATCAAACGGAGGGGCGGCGCCCAGTTGGGGGGAATGGGCGCCGCCACAGCAGTGCGACGAATGGGGGGAATCGGAGCACTGCGAAATCCGAGAGGTTACGCTCGGTGCCCCAGAGTCTACTGCAATGGGTGCCCTCCGCAACGAGAAATTTCAGGGCTCCTCACGTCCCATCCGCTCGTCCGCCCCGTCGCCACCGTTGACCGACCGAGCGAGCGGATCGGGAGCCGACCACCTCCCCCGTGGTTAGGATCGGGAGCGTTCCAACGGAGGATCCACCGCGACTTCAGGCACGGTCGCGAATCGACACAAGGATGATGATGTCCCAGAACTCGATCGACAGCCTGCTCACCGAGACCCGCCGCTTCGCGCCGAGTCCCGAGTTCAGCGCGGACCGCGTCGCCGGCCCCGAGCTCTACGCGAGCGCCGCGGCCGACCGGCTCGGCTACTGGGCCGACCGCGCCCGCGAGCTGCACTGGCACACGCCCTTCGAGACGGTGCTCGACTGGTCGGAGCCGCCCTTCGCGAAGTGGTTCGCCGACGGCAGGATCAATGTCGCGTACAACTGCCTCGACCGCCACGTGCTCGCCGGCCACGGCGACCGCGTCGCCATCCACTGGGAGGGCGAGCCGGGCGACACCCGCACCATCACCTACACCGAGCTCACCGCGCAGGTGAAGCGCGCCGCCAACGCGCTCGCGGCCCTCGGTGTCTCGCAGGGCGACCGCGTCGCCATCTACCTGCCGATGATCCCGGAGGCCGTGGTCGCGATGCTCGCGGTCGCGCGCCTCGGCGCCATCCACTCGGTCGTCTTCGGCGGCTTCAGCGCCGAATCGCTGCGCGCCCGCATCGAGGACGCGGAGGCCAAGGTCGTCATCACCGCCGACGGCGGCTACCGCAAGGGCAAGATCTTCCCGCTCAAGGGCACGGTCGACACCGCCCTCGAGGGCGACACCCCCGTCGAGCACGTCGTCGTCGTGAAGCGCGCCGACAACGACGTCGCGTGGACCGAGGGACGCGACCTCTGGTGGGACGACGCGATGGCGGATGCGGACCTCGATCACGAGGCGCAGGCATTCGACGCCGAGAACCCGCTGTTCATCCTCTACACCTCGGGCACCACGGGGAAGCCGAAGGGCATCCTGCACACGAGCGGCGGCTACCTCACGCAGGCGGCCGCGACCCACCACGACGTCTTCGACCTGAAGCCCGAGTCCGATGTGTTCTGGTGCACGGCCGACATCGGCTGGGTCACGGGCCACAGCTACGTCGTCTACGGACCGCTCGCGAACGGCGCCACGCAGCTCATGTACGAGGGCACCCCCGACACCCCGCACCCGGGTCGCTGGTGGGAGCTCATCCAGAAGTACGGCGTGACGATCCTCTACACGGCGCCCACGGCCATCCGCTCGTTCATGAAGACGGGTCGCCAGGTGCCGCAGCAGTTCGACCTGTCGAGCCTGCGGCTGCTCGGCTCGGTGGGCGAGCCCATCAACCCCGAGGCATGGGTCTGGTACCGCGACGTCATCGGCGGCGGCACGACGCCCATCGTCGACACGTGGTGGCAGACCGAGACGGGCGCCATCATGATCTCCGCGCTCCCCGGCGTCACGACCCTCAAGCCCGGCAGCGCCCAGGTGCCCCAGCCGGGCATCACGGTCGACATCCTCGCCGACGACGGCACCCGCGTCGACCCGCCGAACGGGGGCCTGCTCACGGTGCGCGAGCCGTGGCCGTCGATGCTGCGCGGCATCTGGGGCGACCCGGACCGCTTCGTCGAGACCTACTGGGAGAAGTTCCGCGACAACGGATGGCGCTACTTCGCGGGCGACGGGGCGCACGTCGACGAGGACGGCGACATCTGGCTGCTCGGACGCATCGACGACGTCATGAACGTGTCGGGCCATCGCCTCTCGACGACCGAGATCGAGTCGGCGCTCGTCGGCAACCCCATGGTCGCCGAGGCGGCCGTCGTGGGCGCCTCCGACGAGACCACCGGTCAGGCCGTCGTCGCGTTCGTCATCATCAAGCAGTCGCACCGCGACGAGCACACCGACGAGGAGTTCGTGCAGCTGCTGAAGGCGCACGTGGCGCAGGCGATCGGCGCGATCGCCCGACCGCGCGACATCTTCCTGGTGGCCGAGCTGCCGAAGACGCGCTCGGGCAAGATCATGCGCCGCCTGCTGCGCGACGCGGCGGAGGGCCGCCAGATCGGCGACACGACGACGCTCGCCGACACGATGGTCATGCAGACGATCAGCGACAGGATGCGCGCCCGCGCGGCAGCGCAGAGCTGAGCGCGCCCGATCGGCCGGGCGTCCGCACACGCCCGGCCGATCGACGCGCCGCGGATGGTCGCGGTGCGAGAAGGATCAGGCGAACTCGAGGATGAGCTCGACCTCGACGGGGGCGTCGAGCGGCAGCACCGCGACGCCGACGGCCGAGCGGGCGTGCCTCCCGGCCTCTCCGAAGAGCTCGCCGAGCAGCTCGGAGGCGCCGTTGACGACGCCCGGCTGGCCGGTGAAGTCGGGGGCGGATGCCACGAAGCCCACGACCTTGACGACCCGCGTCACGCGGTCGAGCGAGCCGATGACGCTGTCAGCGGCCGCGAGGGCGTTGAGCGCGCAGATCCGGGCGAACTCCTTGGCCTCCTCGGCGCCGACCTCCGCGCCGACCTTGCCCGTCGCGGGGAGGACGCCGCCGATCATCGGCAGCTGGCCCGCCGTGTAGACGAGGTTGCCGCTGATCTGGGCGGGCACATAGGCGGCCACGGGCGGCACGACGGGCGGCAGTGCGAGCCCCAGCTCGGCGAGACGGTCGGCGATGGTCATTCGGCACTCTCCTCGATCGGGCGCTTCAGATAGGCGACCAGCCCGCCCTCGGGACCCGTCACGATCTGGACGAGCTCCCATCCCTTGGCGCCCCAGGTGTTGAGGATGGCGGTCGTGTTGTGGATGAGCAGCGGCGTGGTCACGTATTCCCAGGTCGGCACTTTTCGGGCTTCCGTTCAGGTATCGGGAAGGAGTTCTCCCGTACCCTGAACCCTATGCCCGCTCAAGGATCCTCGGCTAGGAGTCTGCTCGGCGCAGGGGCCGGACTTCTCGGCTTCAGCGCCATCGCAGGCCTTCTGGTGACCGTCATGGTGGCTCCGGCCATCGCCGTCACCGGGATGACCGCGAACAACTCCATCTCGGTGTTCCAGGAACTTCCCGACTACATCACGATCGACAAGCAGCACGAGCGCAACACGATCGCCCTCGCCAACGCGGACGGCTCGATCGTGCCCGTCGCCACGTGGTTCGACCAGAACCGCGAGGAGGTCACCCTCGACCAGATCGACGAGGATCTCAAGTGGGCCGCGATCGACGGCGAGGACCGCCGCTTCTACGAGCACGGCGGCGTCGACATGCCCTCGCTCATCCGCGCCGCGCTCGGTCAGGCCACGGGCACGAGCGCCTCCGGTGCCTCGACCCTCACGATGCAGCTCGTGCGCAACATCCTCGTGCTCCGCGCGGTCAACAACACCGAGTACACGGAAGACGAGCGCAAGCAGGCGATCGAGGACGCGACCTACCCGAACCTCAACCGCAAGCTCCGCGAGATGAAGCTCGCGATCGGCCTCGAGAAGAAGTACCCCAAGGACGAGATCCTGGCGGCATACCTCAACATCGTCGGCATGGGCTCCAACACCTACGGCGTGGAGGCCGGCGCCCAGCGCTTCTTCGGCGTCTCCGCGAAGGAGCTGACCGCCGCACAGGCCGCGAGCCTCATCGCGATCGTGCAGAACCCGGTCAAGAACACCCTCATCTACCCCGACAACTTCGAGCGCAACGAGAAGCGCCGCAACGTCATCCTCGGCTGGATGTACACGCAGGGACACCTCGACAAGGCCCAGTACGACGAGGCCATCGCCACCCCGGTCGATGAGACGACGGTCAGCTCGAACCCGCCGAAGAGCGGATGCTCGGTCGCCGCCGTCGAGTACCGCCTGCCCTGCGACTACGCCCTCAAGAGCGTGCTCAACGGCGAGGTCCCCTCGCTCGGCGCGACGCGCGAGGAGCAGATCCAGACCTGGCGCAAGGGCGGCCTGACGCTCGTGCTCTCGATCAACTCCGACACGCAGACGACGGCCACGCAGCTGGCGCTGCAGTTCACCCCCGTGGAGGAGTCGCGCTTCAAGCTCGGCTCCGCGGTCACGAGCGTGCAGGCCGGCACGGGTCGCATCATCACGCTCGCGCAGAACAAGGTCTTCGACGACACCGGCACGGGCGACCCCGTGACGACGACCGCCGTCAACCTGGCATCCGACCAGCGGCACGGCGGGTCGCGCGGCTTCCAGCCCGGATCGAGCTACAAGCCCTACACGCTCCTGGCCTTCCTCGCCGCGGGGCACGGCGTCAACGAGACCTTCAACGCGAGCATCCGACAGGTGCCGATGTCGAAGTTCCAGGACAGCTGCAACGGACCGCACGGCGGCTCCGACTACAAGTTCGGCAACGACGCGAACGAGTCGGGTCCCTACTCGGTGGTGCGCGGCACGCAGTGGTCGGTGAACTCGGTCTTCATCCAGATGGCCGAAGAAGTCGACCAGTGCGACATCGCGAAGCTCGCCGCGTCGATCGGCGTGCACCGCGCCGACGGCGCCCCCGACGGGTCGGACCTCTACACCCTGCCGTCGTGCTCGATCGGTGGATGCGACAACACGATCGCCCCGCTCACGCAGGCCGCGGCCTATGCCGCGATCGCCAACCACGGCGTCTACTGCAAGCCGATCATCATCGACGACATCCTCGACAGCTCGGGCCAGTCGATCGGCGGCCAGCCGCAGGAGTGCGGTCAGTCGCTCGTGTCGCCCGCGGTCGCCGACACGGCCGCCTACGCCATGCAATCCGTCATGACGGGTTCCGCAGCCGCGTCGCGCAACAACAACGGCACGCCCTACCTGGCCAAGACCGGTACGACGAACGACGCCATCCACACCTGGATGGTGGGCTCGTCGCCGTCGGTCGCGACCGCCGTGTGGGTGGGCAACATCGAGGGCAAGCAGAACCTGCGCCGCATCAGCGTCGGGGGCATCAACGCCGCCGTCCTGCGTCACCGCATCTTCAAGCCCTACGCCGCGACGCTCGACGTGTACTTCCCGGGTGGCGCGTTCGCCGAGCCGGACGCCACGCTCCTCAAGGGCATCCAGGTCAACGTGCCCGACGTCGTCGGCCTCACGCCCGAGCAGGCCAAGTCGGCCATCGAGCTCGCCAAGCTCTACTACGAGGAGGGCGGCGAGATGGACTCCGACCTGCCCGCCGGCACGGTCGTGGCCACGGAGCCCGCAGGCGGTTCGCAGGTGCCCAAGGGCAGCCCGGTCTACGTGTACCGCAGCAATGGTCAAGCGGCGACGCTGCCGGATGTGGTGTCGCCGAACCAGAACTACAACGACGCCAAGAACGCGTTGTCAGCCGCCGGCTTCACGAACGTGACGCAGACCTGCGAACAGGCGCAGCCGGGAGATCCTCCGGGCACGATGAACAACGTGATCGCGCAGAACCCGGCCGCGGGATCCGTCGTGAACAAGGGCATCCAGGTGACGCTGACCGTCAGGAAGAACTCCTGCCCATGACGTCGGCGGGACGCGCGGTCGCCGGCGCACTCGGCGCGACGGCGGCCGCGGGTCTCGCGGCGTTCGCGTGGGGCGCGCTCGTCGAGCGCAACCGGTTCACGGTGCGCCACGAGACCCTCGCCGTGCTCGAGCCGGACGCCCGGCCGATCACGATCCTGCACCTGAGCGACCTGCATATGGCGCCGTGGCAGCGCGCGAAGCAGGACTTCGTGCGCTCGCTCGCCGTCTACGAGCCCGATCTCGTGATCGACACGGGCGACAACCTGGGCCACGTCGAGGGACTCTCGGGCGTGCGCCGCGCGCTCGACGCGTTCGAGGGCGCCGCGGGCGTCTTCGTGCACGGCTCGAACGACTACTTCGGCCCGGTCTTCAAGAACCCGTTCGGCTATCTCTACGAGGGGAAGCACGGCCGGGTGAAGGCCGAGACCGACCTCGACACCGACGCGCTCGACGCCTACCTCGCGGGTGAGCTCGGATGGTTCGACCTCAACAACGCGGTGCGGGCGATCGAGCTCAAGGGCACGCGGATCGAGCTCATCGGCACCGCCGACGCCCACCGGGGCTGGGACCGCCTCGGCGAGCTCCCCGGCATGGTCGAGCGGATGCGCGAGGAGGTCGAGTGGTCGACCCCCGAGCCCCGCCAGGTGCTCACGATCGCGGCGACGCACGCGCCGTACCGTCGCGTGCTCGACGCGTTCACGAGCCAGGGCGCCGACATCATCTTCGCCGGGCACACGCACGGGGGCCAGGTGCGCATCCCGGGGCGCCCGGCGCTCGTCACCAACTGCGACATCCCGCACGAGCAGGCCCAGGGCCTCTCCGTCTGGCGCGCCGGGGCACGCAGCTCGTTCCTCGAGGTGTCGGCCGGCCTCGGCACGTCGATCTACGCGCCCGTGCGATTCGCGTGCCCGCCCGAGGCGATCGTCATGACGCTCACGCCCGTGAAGGTGGACTGACCTCGGCGGGAAATCGGCTATCCTTGACAGGTTGCCGTAGGCAGCACCGGGGTATGGCGCAGCTTGGTAGCGCGCGTCGTTCGGGACGACGAGGCCGCAGGTTCAAATCCTGTTACCCCGACCAATGCGAAAAGGGTCGCCCTCTGGCGGCCCTTTTCGCATGTCAGGTGAAGTCGGCGTCGGGCTCGGTGCCGTAGCTGAACTCGAGCTTCGGGCGCCAACCGCGGTTGAGCACGCCGCCCGACTCCTCGAGGTAGCACGCCCCGCAGAGCGACTCGTAGGTGACGGCCTCGCCGTCGATCGCCACCTGGTCGCCGTCGAACACGAAGCGGTCGCCGACCTTGCGCCCGTTGAACACGGCCTTGCGTCCGCAGCGGCAGATCGTCTTGAGCTCTTCGAGCGAGTGCGCGATCTCGAGCAGGCGACGGCTGCCGGGGAAGGCCACCGTCTGGAAGTCGGTGCGGATGCCGTAGGCGAGCACCGGGATGTCGAGCTGGATGGCGATCCGCAGGAGGTCGTCGGCCTGCTGCTCCGTGAGGAACTGCGCCTCGTCGACGAGCAGGCAGCTGATGTCGCGCCCGCGCTCCTCGACGGCGCGGCTGCGCTCGCGCTGGAAACGCGCGAGCAGGTCCTCCGCCGGCGCGACGGTGAAGTCGACCTGCCGCACGACGCCGAGGCGGGAGACGATCGCGTCGTCGCCCTTCGAGTCGATGGTGGGCTTCGCGAGCAGCACCTCGTGGCCGCGTTCCTCGTAGTTGTAGGCCGCCTGCAGGAGCGCCGTGCTCTTGCCGGAGTTCATCGCCCCGTAACGGAAGTACAGCTTCGCCACTACTCGAGGTATCCGTCCTCCGCCGCACGGCGGATCAGCTCTGCCTTCTTCCCCGCGGGCCGCCCCGCCTTCGCGTACTTCTCGCGCACGCGACGCAGGTAGGTCTTCGCGGTCTCGTACTGCACGTTCATGCGCTCCGCGACCGCGGCCGTGCTGTGGCCGGAGACGTAGAGCTTGAACGCCTCCTCCTCGCCCGGGCTGAGCTTGGGCTTGAGATGCTGCAGCGGCACGGAGGTGGTGGCGCGCTCGACCCCTTCATCGTCGGGCGGGTCCATGCCCATGACGCGACGGGCGGCGCCCATGACGGCCGCCATGGGAAGCGACTTGGAGAGGAACTCGCTCGCCCCCGCGGCGAACGCGCGGTCGCGCGCCTCCCGCGTGTCGAGGCTCGAGAGCACGATGACCTTCGCACCCGCGGCACGGCACGTGCGCACGCGGGCCTCGATGGAGATCGGCTCCTTGAGCTGGAAGTCGATGAACACGAGGTCGGTCGGGAACGCGGGGCTCTGCACGAGCTCGAGCCAGTTCGCGGCGCCCAGCACGACGTCGAAGTCGGGTGCGTGCCGCTCGATCCATGTGCTGAGGGTGTCGAGCAGCACCTCGTGGTCGTCGAGGATCGCGAGTCTCACCACGGCACCCCCGGTCTCTCCGCGCGCGGGAGCAGCACTGAGCGTCGGGTTCATGCGACGAGCCTACCGCCGCCGATGTCCCAGGAGAGGAGGGATGCGTCCTGAATCGTGTCCCGACTATCTCGTCAGAAGAGGGTGGGTTGAAGGGCGGCCGCGGCCGCGGGGCTCAACTCGGAGGCGAGTGCGCCGACTCCCGCGGATCCGCGTGGGCGCGTCGCCGGGATGCCTGTCGAGGGGTCGAGCCGGGGGCGATCGAGACCGTAGCGGCGGATGAGCGGGCGGATGCGCGCCGCGAGCTGCCGGCGGTACTCCTTCGGCGCGTAGGCCCCGGCTCCGTAGAGGGCGCGGTAGCGCGGGACGAGCTCCGGGTGGGTACGGGCGAGCCACGCCGCGAACCACTCCTTCGCGCCCGGGCGCAGGTGCAGCGCGCTGTACGCGACGCTCGTGGCGCCCGCATCCGCGATGCTCTCGAGCGCCCGCTCGAGGTGCTCTCGCGAGTCGGTGAGGTAGGGCAGCACGGGCATGAGGAACACGGCGCACGGCAAGCCCGCCTGTCGCACGGCCCTCACGGTGGCGAGCCTGGCCGCCGTGGTGGGGGCTCCCGGTTCGATCGAGTGCTGCAGCTCGTCGTCGTAGATCGCGATCGACATGGCGGTCTCCACCGGCACGCGCTCGGCGGCGGCCTGCAGGAGCGGGATGTCGCGCCGCAGCAGCGTGCCCTTGGTGAGGATGCTGAAGGGGGTGTCGGCGGCCGCGAGCGCCGCGATGACGCCCGGCATGAGCCGGTAGCGGCCCTCTGCGCGCTGATACGGGTCGGTGTTAGTGCCGAGAGCGACGTTCGGTCGCTCCCAGCTCGGCCGCCGCAGCTCCTTCTCGAGCACCTCGACCAGGTTGACCTTGACGATGATCTGGGTGTCGAAGTCGCGCCCCGCGTCGAGATCGAGGTAGGTGTGCGTCTGACGCGCGAAGCAGAAGACGCACTGGTGGCTGCAGCCGCGGTAGGGGTTGATGGTCCAGCCGAACGGGAGGGACTTCGCGGCGCCCGGCACGTGGTTGAGCGCGGACTTCGCGAGCACCTCGTGGAAGGTCAGCCCCGCGAACTCGGGCGTCTGCACCGAGCGCACGAGGTTGTTGAGGCGCGCGAGACCGGGCAGGGCGTCGTCCTGCTCGACGCCCAGCTCCTGCCCGCTCCACCTCATCCCGACATTCGAACATGCATTCGAACCGTCGTCAACCGTACACGCCGCGCTCGGGTCACGCCGCGGTGAGGGCGAGCTCGGGCCCCTCCCACCGACGCCGCAGCCACCGGTCGTGGCTCGCCACCACGACCGCGCCCGGATACCCGCCGAGCGCGTCCTCCAACTCGGATGCGAGCGCGAGCGAGAGGTGATTGGTCGGCTCATCGAGCAGGAACACGTGCGGCGGCCGCGCGACGATGAGCGCGAGCGCGGTGCGGCGCTGCTGCCCGATCGAGAGCCGGCCCACGGGCCGGTCGAGATCGCGCTCGGGCAGCAGGCCGAGCGCGGAGAGGGGCAGCTCCTCCGCGCGCCTCTCCCCCATGGCGCGCTCGTACAGCTCGCGCGGCGTGCGCGACGCATCCGCCCATCGCACGTCCTGGTCGAGCACGGCGACCCGCAGGCCCTTGCGACGCCGGACGCGGCCGGCATCCGGATCGATGCGGCCGGCCAGGACGCCGAGCAGCGTCGACTTGCCGGCGCCGTTGGGGCCCGTGACGAGCAGGCGCGCATCCGGCGCGAGCTCGAGCTCGCCCACGGTGAGCCGTCCGTCGACGCGCGCGCCCTCGATCGCCACGAGCGGCTCGTCGCCGTCGAGCACGTGCGAGCCCGAGGGGATGCCGGCGAAGCTGAGCGGGGCGGGCGGCTCGCCCACCCGACCGGCACGCAAGGCGTCAAGACGGCCGGCGGCGTTGCGGATGCGGCGCGCCACCTGCCGCTCCCGGCCCGCCGCCTTGATGTTCCAGCCGAACTTCTCGTTATCGGGTCGCGCGCGCGTCGACGCCATCGCGCGCTCGGTCGTCGTGACGGTGATCTCGAGTCGCCCCGCCTCGCGCTCCTCCTCCGCGAAGCGCGCCTCCCAGCGTGCGCGCTCGGCCGCCTTCGCCGCGAGGTACTCGGTGTACCCGCCCCCGTAGCGCGTGACGCCCTCGGACGCCGCCGGGTCGATGTCCACGAGCCCCGTCGCGACCTCGTCGAGGAACGCCCGGTCGTGGCTCGCGAACAGCACGGGGCCACGCCAGGAGCGCAGCCGATCCGCGAGGAACGCGACAGCCGCGTCGTCGAGGTGGTTGGTGGGCTCGTCGAGCAGGAGCGCGTCCGGCCGCGCGAGCAGCAGGGCCGCGAGCGCGACACGGCTGCGCTGGCCCCCCGAGACCTCGCCGACCGGGCGATCGAGGGGCAGGTGCCCCACGCCGAGGCCGTCGAGCAGCTCGTCGCGCCGGGCGTCGAGCGTCCACAGCTCGGCGGCTTCGGCCGCCTCGAGGAGCTCGGCGTAGCGGTCGGCGGCCGCGGCATCCCCGGTCGCGAGCGCCTCACCTGCCGCGTGCAGCTCGAGCTCGAGAGCGCGGACGGCTCCGAGCTCGGCCTCGAGGATCGCCGCGAGCGGCGCATCCGGATCGGCCCGCACCTCCTGGCGCAGGAGAGCGGATGCGGCGGGGCGCTCGACGCGCCCGGCGTCCGGCTCGAGCTCGCCCGCGAGCACGGCGAGCAGCGTCGACTTGCCGGCGCCGTTCTCGCCGAGCAGGCCGATCCGCTGTCCGGGGCTCACGGTGAGCGTGAGGTCGGCGAACACACGACGGTCGCCGAAGGAGACGCCGACGCCGTCGGCGCGCAGCACGGAGGAAGGGGTGAAGGGGTGTCGCAAGAGAAGCGTCCGATCGCTCGACCCTCGGGTGCGAGGGGAGGCGAACCCCGCCGGGCGGATGCCACGGGCGCGGGGATGGTCGGAGCTACAGCTTCACGGGGAGCGAGGTTACGTGCCCTGCCCCCGATGTGTCAACCCGCTCAGACGGTGAGGCCGAGGACCTTCGCGGTGTCCTCGAGCTCCTTCGCCGCCTTCTTGGGCGCCTCCGAGAGCAGCGTGCCGTAGGAGGGGATCATCTCCGTGAGCCGCGGCTTCCATCCGCCGATGCGGTCGGGGAAGCACCTGGCGAGCACGTCGAGCATGATCGGCACGGCCGTCGAGGCGCCCGGGGAGGCGCCCAGGAGGCCGGCGATGGTGCCGTCGCCGCCCGCGACGACCTCGGTGCCGAACTGGATGACGGCCTTGCCATCCGGGCCCTTCTTCATGATCTGCACCCGCTGGCCGGCCGTGATGAGGTACCAGTCCTTGCGCTCGGCCTTCGGCGCGAACTGCTGCAGCGCCTCCTGGCGCTTCGCGCGCGTCGCGAGCAGCTCGGTGACGAGGTACCAGACCAGGTCGAGGTTCTTGAGACCGGCGCCGATCATCGTGCCGAGGTTGTGCCACCGGATCGACGCGAAGAGGTCGAGCCACGAACCGTGCTTGAGGAACTTGGGCGTCCATCCGGCATAGGGCCCGAACAGCAGGCTCGCCTGGCCGTCGACCACGCGGGTGTCGAGGTGCGGCACCGACATGGGCGGGGCGCCGACCGACGCCTTGCCGTAGACCTTGCCCTGGTGACGGGCCACGATCTCCGGGTTGTCGGTGCGCAGGAACTCGCCGCTGATGGGGAAGCCGCCGTAGCCGCGGATCTCCTTGATGCCCGACTTCTGCAGCAGGTGCAGGGCCGCGCCGCCCGCGCCCACGAACACGAACCGCGCCGTGAGCTCGAAGGGGGTGCCGCCGACCTCGTGGCGACCGGAGACGCGCCACGTGCCGTCCTTGAGGCGCTTGAGACCCGTCACCCGGCGCTCCGTGCGGAGGGTCGCGCCGTTGTCGACGAGACCACCGAGGAGCTGCTCGGTGAGCGCGCCGAAGTCGACATCCGAGCCGCCCACGATGCGCGTCGCCGCGATCGGCTCGCTCTTCTTGCGCCCGGGGATGAGGAGCGGAGCCCACTGTCGGATGACGCGGGCGTCCTCGCTGTACTCGAGGCCCGGGAACAGGGGGTGGTCCTTGAGCGCCTCATAGCGCTTGCGCAGGTACTCGACGTTCTTCTCGCCCCACACGAAGCTGAGGTGCGGCACGGGGTTGATGAACTGCGTGGGCTCGGGCAGCATGCCCTTCGACACGAGGTACGACCAGTACTGACGCGACACCTGGAACTGCTCGTTGACCTTGACGGCCTGGCTGATGTCGATCTGCCCGTTCTTCTCGGGCGTGTAGTTGAGCTCGCACAGCGCCGAGTGCCCCGTGCCCGCGTTGTTCCACGGGTTGGAGCTCTCCTGAGCGACCTTCGGCAGGGCTTCGAGGATGGTGATCGACCACGCGGGCTCGAGCTGCTGGATCAGCGAGCCGAGCGTGGCGCTCATCACCCCGCCGCCGATGAGGACGACGTCGACGGGTTCAGACACGCCTCACATTCTACGTGCGCCGCTCACGGCCCCCGACCGGCCGAAAGTCCTACGGGAGTCGCGCGATGCCTCCGCCGATGAGCCCGATGCCGGCGGCCGCGAGCCCGAGGGTGAGCGAGCCGGCGCCGATCCACAGCAGCACCATGGCCCGCCCCGGGCGGTCGGGGTCGTCGCCGAGCACCGAGAGGAAGAAGCCCGCGGGCATGAGGAGCGCGGCGACCGGGATGCCGAAGCGCCCGACGAGGTCGAGGGCGAGCGGCAGCTCGACGGTGTCGAGGAGCGGGATGACCGCGACGCTCAGCACCAGGAGCACGGCCGCGTGGGCGTGGCCGGCCCGGAAGAAGTTCTTCTGGAGAGCGTTCGCGCGGATGGCGCCGCGATGCACGCGGGTGAGGAACCATCCGCCCGACTCGACGGTGATGAGGCTCAGCAGGAGCGCCCCGAGGAGGATGGCGGTCCATGGTTGGATTGTCATGGTATCCAATATTAGATACCGACACTATCCAATGCAAGGGGTCGTCGCATGCTGATCTCCGAACTGGCTGCCCGCACGGGCGCGAGCGTCCCGACGCTCAAGTTCTATCTGCGCGAAGGCCTCCTCCACCCCGGCGAGAGCCTGTCGCAGACCCGCTCCGCGTACGACGAGACCCACGTGCATCGCGTGGGCGTCATCCGGGCCCTCACCGAGACCGTCGGGCTGAGCGTGCAGCAGGCGCGGGGGGTGCTGGCGGTCGTCGACGACCCGGGGCCCGACCTCTATGACGCGTACGGGCGGGCGCTCGGCAACCTGCCGCCTACCGTGCCCGAGGCCGACGACTACCCGCGCGCCCGCGCCGTCATCTCCCGGCTCGGCTGGGCGTACGAGCCCAAGCACGTCGCCACGCGGCAGCTCGAGCAGGCGCTCGCCGCAGCGGATGCCGTGGGGGTGCCCCTCGACGACGAGCGCCTCGCGGCCTACGCGCCGCACGTGCGCGCGATCGCGGAGCACGACCTCTCGCGCGTGCCCGCGGAGCCGGATGCCGCGATCGCCTATGCCGTGCTCGGCACCGCCGCGCACGAGCCCGTGCTCGCCGCCCTGCGGCGCCTCGCGCACCAGGACATCGCGGGACGCTCGGCCGCCGGATGACGAGCCGCGCATACCGCTGCTCGAGTAGCCGCGCAGCGCCCGCTTTCCCGCTGGTTGAGCAGCCGCGCAGCGGCCGCTTTCCCGCTGGTTGAGCAGCCGCGCAGCGGCGTATCGAAGGGTTTCGATAGCAGGCCGACGCCCCGGCGGTCAGGCGCCGGGCGCAGCGGGGGTCGCGGGGGTGTTTGCGAGACGCTGGCATCGGGACTGGCGGGAGCGCGCCGCCGCCAGGCGGCACGCGGGGCATGCGGCTCGCAAACGCCCCCGCACCCCCGCGACCCGCGATCACCACGCACCGCGCGACCCGCGATGACCCCCGCCGGGGCAGCGGCGGGGCAGGCCGCGAGACCTACGCGGTCGCAGCCGCGAGACGCGCCGCGACGAGCTCCGCGATCTGAACGGCGTTGAGCGCCGCGCCCTTGCGCAGGTTGTCGTTCGAGATGAAGAGCGCGAGGCCCTTGCCATCGGGCACCGACTGGTCCTGGCGGATGCGGCCCACGAAGCTCGGGTCGGCGCCGGCCGCCTCGAGCGGGTTCGGCACCTCGGAGAGCTGCACGCCGGGCGCGTCCGCGAGGAGCTCGCGCGCGCGCTGCGGGGTGATGGGCTCGCGGAAGGTCGCGTTGATGGAGAGCGAGTGCCCCGTGAAGACGGGGACACGCACGCACGTGCCCGAGACGAGGAGCTCGGGGAGCTCGAGGATCTTGCGCGACTCGTTGCGCAGCTTCTTCTCCTCGTCGGTCTCCTCGAGACCGTCGTCGACGATCGAGCCCGCGAGCGGCACGACGTTGAAGGCGATGTTGCGCGGGAACTTGGCGGGCGCGGGCAGCTCGACCGCTTGCCCGTCGTGGACGAGGCCGATCGCATCCTGGCCGACCGCGGTCGTGACCTGCTCGAGCAGCTCCTCGCCGCCCGCGAGCCCGGCACCCGAGACCGCCTGGTAGGTCGACACCACGAGGCGCTCAAGGTCGGCCTCCGCATCGAGCACCTTGAGCACGGGCATCGCCGCCATGGTGGTGCAGTTCGGGTTCGCCACGATGCCCTTGACGGCCTCGTCGAGCGCGTGCGGGTTGACCTCGGAGACGACGAGCGGCACCTCGGGGTCCATCCGCCAGGCGCTCGAGTTGTCGACCACGAGCACGCCCGCCGCGGCGAAGCGCGGGGCCTGCACGCGCGACATGGTGGCGCCGGCGGAGAAGATCGCGACGTCGAGCCCCGTCGGGTCGGCCGTCGCGGCATCCTCGACCACGATGTCCTCGCCCTTGAATGGGAGCGTCGTGCCGGCGCTGCGCTCGGATGCGAAGAAGCGGATCTCGGCGATCGGGAAGTCGCGCTCCACGAGGAGGCGACGCACGACGGCGCCGACCTGGCCGGTGGCGCCCACGACGCCGAGACGGATGCCCTGGTTGTTGCTCACCGGGTCATCGTACCGGCGCTCCCCTCGCGTTTCCGTCGGAGGACGGCCAGCGCACGACGACATACGGCCACCGCGGGAGGGCGCCGAGCCTCCGCGAGCGATACTCTGACGTCAACACACCCGAAGGAGTGACTCGTGGGCTTCATCAAGGCATTCACCGGCGCGCTCGGCGGCATGTTCGCCGACCAGTGGATCGACTTCTACACCCTCCCGAACGTGCAGCCGACGGCGGCGCTGTTCCCGGTCGTGAAGCAGGAGACGAACGCGGGCCGCGGATCCAACACCAAGGGGTCCGAGAACATCATCACCAACGGCTCGAAGATCGTCGTGCCGGAGGGCTACGGCCTCATCACCATGCAGGACGGCGAGATCACGGGTCTCGTCGCCGAGCCCGGCGGCTACATCTGGCAGTCGGACGACGTCAACAGCCAGTCGATCTTCGCCGGCAACGGCTTCCTCAGCCCGCTCATCATGCAGACGTGGGAGCGCTTCAAGCGCGGCGGCATCCCGGGCTCGCAGCAGAACGCGTTCTACGTGAGCCTCAAGGAGCTGCCGAACAACCGCTTCGGCACGCAGAGCGAGATCTACTGGGACGACGCCTGGCTCGGCACGCAGGTCGGCGCCCTCACGCGCGGCTCCTACACGCTGCGCATCGTCGACCCGATTCTCTTCGTCAAGAACTTCGTGCCCGCCACCTACCTCACGGGTGCCCAGGTGTTCGACTTCACCGACATGAACAACGACGCGGCGACGCAGCTGTTCAACGAGGTGGTCTCGGCGCTCGCGCCTGCGTTCTCGAAGTACACCAACGACCCGAGCCGCTCGCGCATCACGCAGATCCAGTCCGACTCGCTCGGGTTCGCGAAGAGCCTCGCCGAGGCCGTCGAGGAGGGCTACGACTGGAAGGCCAACCGCGGCCTCGAGATCGTGTCGACCGCGATCGTCTCGATCGAGTACGACGCCGACACGACCGAGCTGCTGTCGAAGGTCAAGCGCGCCGACGCCCTCTCGGGAGCGCGGGGCAACTCGAACCTGCAGGCCTCGGTCGCGCAGGGCATCGAGTCGGCGGGAGCCGAGGGCGGCGGAGCCGGCATCCTCGGCGTCGGCATGGCGGCGGGATCGCTCGGCGGCCTCGCCGGCCTCCAGCAGCCGGTCGCCCCCGCAGCCGCCCCCGCGGCCTCGGCGCCGGCGGCCGACGACCCGGTGGCGAAGCTCACGCAGGCCAAGCAGATGCTCGACGCGGGCCTCATCACGCAGGAGGACTACGACGCCCTCAAGGCGAAGGTCCTCGGCGGCTGAGAGCACCCCCAAGGCGATGAGCGACTCCCCCACCACACCTCAGCCGCCTGTGCCGCCGGTCGACCCGGCGGCGCAGGCCGCTGCGCCCGCGGCGAGCCCGGCATCCGCTGGGCCCTCGGCACCCGCGGTGCCGCCCGCGCTCGCCGAGGCCCTCGCCGACGACGGCCCGATCGCCACGTCGAACGCGAAGGGCGACGGCCTCACCAAGTGCCCGCGGTGCGGATCGGCCGAGATCGGCCCCGTGCCCGGCAGCGACCACCTGCGGTGCTCGTTCTGCCGCTACGAGTGGGTGGCCGCGAACTTCATGCAGAGCATCGGGTTCGACTCTCCCATCGAGCAGCTCCAGGGCACCGTCGTGACGACCGGCGTCGGCGACATCGACCGCGACGCGTCGAACATCGTCACGCTCAAGTGCCAGGGCTGCGGCGCCGAGGTCGTCATCAACACCGAGAGCCAGCTGCAGGCGCGGTGCCACTGGTGCCGCCAGACGCTGTCGCAGCAGACGCAGATCCCGAACGGCGCCGTGCCGGATGCCGTGCTCCCGTTCCGCCTCACGCACGAGCAGGCGGTCGAGCAGGTGCGGAAGTTCGCGAACAAGCGCCGCATGTTCGCGCTCAAGAAGTTCAAGGAGCACTTCACGCCCGAGAACGTGGTGGGCGTCTACATGCCGTACCTGCTCGTCGACGGCAACGCGCACGCCGACATCGCCGGCTTCGGCGAGATCAAGACGCGGCAGTATCAGCGCGGCTCGGACAACAACAAGACCACGTACTACGACGCCGACGTCTACCGCGTCGGCCGCAGCTTCGACTTCACCGTCGACGACCTCACGATCGAGTCGTCGTCGGCGCGCGCCGATCACAACACGAAGCGCAACACCAACAACGTCATCAACACGATCCTGCCGTTCGACACCAAGAACTCGGTCACCTACGACGCGAACTACATGGGCAGCTACACGTCCGAGAAGCGCGACCTCGACGTCGACGCCGTCATGCCCGTCGCGCAGCACCAGATGCTCAGCATCGCCCGCCAGAAGGCGACCGACGCGACGAACTACGACCGCGGCATCCGCTGGGAGAGCGAGTCGCTCGAGCTCAAGGGCACGCGCTGGGTGTCGGTGCTGCTTCCGGTGTGGCTCTACTCGTACTACGAGAAGAAGTCGGACGGCAGCGAGTTCCTGCACTACATCGCCGTCAACGGGCGCACCGGCGAGACGATGGGCAGCATCCCGGTGAGCGTGCCGAAGCTCCTGCTCGTGGCCCTCACCATCGGCACCGTGCTCGAGGGCATCGCCGTGTGGATCGTCTGGAACTTCTAGGGGGCGGGATGCTGGAACTCACCACTGCGATCATCATCGCCGAGAGCGACTGGCCGGGCTGGCTGCTCGCCGCCGGACCCGTCGGCGCATCCGCGTTCTACTGGGCCGTCTGGATGGCGTACCGCAATACCGACAAGAGCCACTCCTTCGAGAAGGAGACCGAGGTCGTGGTCTCCAACCTGGTGGGCGAGGACGTCAAGGTCGGCGAGAACAACGGCACGCGCAACCGCTGGATCCAGGGCCGTAACGACGACAAGCCGCGTCAGCGGGTCTGATTCGGGAACCGGGCGCGCGAACGCCAGAAATGGCCTTCGCCCTCAGCGCCCACCGACGCCGAGACGGCGTCGGGAACCGGGCGCGCGAAGGCCAGAAATGGCCTTCGCCCTCAGCGCCCGGTTCCTGCGTAGACCACGGCGTCGGCGTCGCCGTCCAGGCCGAACGCGGTGTGCACGACGCGCATGGCGTCGGGGAGCGTGTCGGCGCGCGTGACGACCGAGATGCGGATCTCGGACGTCGAGATCATCTCGATGTTGATCCCCGCGTCCGACAGGGCGCGGAACAGCTGAGCGGAGACGCCCGAGCTCGTGCGCATGCCGGCGCCGACCACGGCGAGCTTGCCGATCTGGTCGTCGTACTGGAGGGAGGCGAAGCCCGCCTCGGCCTGCTCGGCGCGCAGCGACGTGAGCACCTTCTCGCCCTCCGCCTTCGGCAGCGTGAACGAGATGTCGGTGAGACCCGTCGAGGCCGCCGACACGTTCTGCACGATCATGTCGATGTTGGCGCCCGTCTTCGCGACGATCGTGAAGATCTCGGCGGCCTTGCCGGGCACGTCGGGGACGCCCACGACCGTGATCTTCGCCTCGCTGAGGTCGCCCGCGACACCCGTGATGATGGGCTCTTCCACGGTTCCTCCCTCTCCCTGGTTCACGACCCAGGTGCCTTCGTTGTTGTTGAACGACGAGCGCACGTGAAGCGTCACGCCGTGCCGGCGCGCGTACTCGACCGCCCGGATGTACAGGACCTTCGCACCCGCCGCGGCGAGCTCGAGCATCTCCTCGCTCGTGACGCGCTCGAGCTTGTGCGCCTTCGGCACGACCCGCGGATCAGCGGTGAAGACACCGTCGACGTCGGTGTAGATCTCGCAGACATCCGCGCCGAGCGCGGCTGCGAGGGCGACGGCGGTCGTGTCGGAGCCGCCGCGGCCGAGCGTCGTGATGTCGCGGCTGTCGCGGTTGAAGCCCTGGAAGCCGGCGACGATCGCGATCGCGCCCTCGTCGAGCGCCTCGCGCACGCGGCCCGGGGTGACGTCGACGATGCGCGCGGCGCCGTGCTGCGCATCCGTGATCATGCCCGCCTGGCTGCCGGTGTAGGAACGCGCCTCGTAACCCATGTCGCGGATCGCCATCGCGAGGAGCGCCATCGAGATGCGCTCGCCCGTCGTGAGCAGCATGTCCATCTCGCGCGCGTCGGGGATGGGCGAGACCTGGTGGGCGAGGTCGATGAGCTCGTCGGTCGTGTCGCCCATCGCGGAGACCGCCACGACCACCTCGTTGCCGGCTTTGCGGGTCTCGACGATGCGCTTCGCGACCCGCTTGATGCTCTCGGCGTCGGCGACGCTCGAACCGCCGAACTTCTGGACGATGAGGGACACGGGAAGCGACTCCTGGGGTGGGGAACGAAGGAAATCCTATCGAGCCGCGGATGCCCTCCGTGCGCGCCGCCGGAAGACGACGAACGCCACGACCGTGAACGCGTTCACGATGATCGCGACGAGGTTCCACAGCACCACCGAGGTCGACGCGATGAGCGCGCCGTAGACGACCCAGAGGATCTGAAAGCTCCCCGTGATCGCCGCCATGCGCGGGTTCATACCCCGGCTCGAGCGCCGTCTCAGCATCGTGATGAGATCGGGCAGTGCGGCGAACGTGGTGCCCGCCCCCGCGACGAGCCCGATGACGGTGGCGACATCCATGCGACCTCCCGGAGGTCGACGGCGCTAGTCGACGACGCGCCGCCCCTCGAAGGCACGCCCGAGCGTGACCTCGTCGGCGTACTCCAGGTCTCCACCGACCGGCAGGCCGGATGCGAGGCGCGAGACCGTGAGCCCGGGCTGCACGAGCAGGCGCGTGAGATACGTGGCGGTCGCCTCGCCCTCGAGGTTGGGGTCGGTCGCGATGATGACCTCGGTGACCTCGGTGGAGGCGAGACGCTTGAGCAGCTGCGGGATGCGGAGCTCGTCGGGGCCGATGCCGTCGATCGGGCTGATCGCGCCGCCGAGCACGTGGTAGAGACCGCGGAACTCGCGCGTGCGCTCGATCGCGACGACATCCTTCGCCTCCTCGACGACGCAGATGACGGCGGCGTTGCGGCGCGGGTCGCGGCAGATCGCGCAGGTGTCCTGCTCGGAGACGTTGCCGCAGATCTGGCAGAACCTGACCTTCTCGCGCACGACGGTGAGGATCTCGGCCAGCCGGGTGGTGTCGAAGCTCTCGGTCTGCAGGATGTGGAACGCGATGCGCTGCGCGGACTTCGGACCGATGCCGGGGAGCTTGCCGAGCTCGTCGATGAGGTCCTGGACGATGCCTTCGTACACGGGCTATGCCTCGCCGTCGGGTTCGGCGACGTCGGGCACGGATGCCGTGGCCGGCTCGGGAGCGGGCTCCTCGACGAGCCGCACGGGGCGGTCGCGCGGGTTGAGCTGCTCCTCCTCGATGAAGCTCGCCTTGAGCACCTCCCTCACGACGGCCTCGCCGTAGCGGCCGGTCCGGTTGGGGTTGCTCGAGACCCGCTCGCGCGTGGGCTTCGCTGCGGGCTTCGACGGCGCGACCCGAGCGGGGGCCGCCTCCACTGCGGCGCGGGTGGTGACCTCGAGCGGCGGCTCGTCGTCGGGTGGCGGA
>JAEYVF010000124.1 GCA_023432005.1 Actinomycetes bacterium | reverse complement strand
CCGCTGCCCGCCTTCCCCGACGGCGAGATCCGCCTCGTGCTCCCGCAGCAGCAGCGCGACTGGCCGCGCGCCGTGTTCGCGGCGATCGACTCGTCCGACGGGGCCGAGTACGGCCTCATGTTCGTGCAGGAGTCGCCGCGTGCGCAGTACCAGGTGCAGTACCTCGTGCGTCTCACCCAGTCCGTGCCCGAGGT
Source organism: Actinomycetes bacterium (assembly GCA_023432005.1). Classification (GTDB taxonomy): domain Bacteria; phylum Actinomycetota; class Actinomycetes; order Actinomycetales; family Microbacteriaceae; genus Homoserinibacter. The sequence goes on along the minus strand of JAEYVF010000124.1, from coordinate 17,552 downwards.
GGCGCCGATCGAGCTCGGCGCCTCGCGGTATCCGACCGACACCAAGCTCCTCGCGTTCCCGCCGTCGCAGCTCTCGGCCGAGTACGGCGACGTGCTCGTCACGGGGACGGCCTCGGCGTTCGCCGAGCACTTCGACCTGGCCGACGACTTCCTCAACGAGAAGCTCGGCGCGGGCTACAAGGAAGCACGCAAGGCCGGCCAGACGAACGTGATCTTCGAGTACGCCAACATCGCCAGCACAGCGCCCGCGATCGCGCTCGCCGCGAACGACACGGGAGCGATCGTCGTCGCCGAGGTGCGGGAATCGGAGACGGTCCGCCCGGCGGAGACCGGGGCCGCCATCAACCCCAAGGGCGCCGTCAAGGCGCTGTCGCAGAAGCTCACCACGACGAAGGGGCTCACGGCGCTGTACGCCGTGCAGATCCTGTTCTACGTGCCCCCCGCGACGGCGACCGACCAGCAGGTGCGCGTGCTCGGATTCTCGGACGGTCTCGTGGCCGCGAGCGAAGTACCGTAGTCATCGTGACCGATCTGCCTCCCGCGAGCCTGCGCGGCGCCGTCGACCTGTCCGGACTCGTGCGACGTGCGGCGGAGCCCGCACGCGGCGCACGCCCCGACAGCGGCCCGAGCGCGTCGTCGCTCGTCATCGAGACCTCGGATGCCGAGTTCGAGAGCGTCCTGCAGCTCTCGACGCGCGTGCCCGTCGTCGTCGAGTTCATCGCGCCGGGTCTCACCTCGGCCCTCGGCCCCATCGTGGAGAGCTACGGCGGCCGCCTCGTGCTCGCCGTCGTCGACGGCAGCGTCAACCCGCAGCTGGCCCAGGCGTTCCAGGTGCGCGAGGTCCCGGCCGTCGCCGCCGTCGTCGCGGGGCGCCCTGTCAACCTCTTCATCGGCATCCCCTCGGATGCGGAGGTGCGCCAGGTGCTCGACGAGCTCCTGCAGCTCGCCGCCGAGAACGGCGTAGCCGGCTCCGTCGCCCCGGCTGAAGGCGCCGAGGCCGAGGGGGATGCGGCTGCCGAGCCCGAGCCCGAGCTCCCGCCCCTGCATCAGGAGGCCTACGACGCCATCTCGGCGGGCGACTACCCGACCGCGATCGCCGCCTACCGGAAGGCGCTCGTCGAGAATCCGCGCGACCAGCTCGCCGTCGCGGGCCTCGCCCAGGTGTCGCTCCTCGACCGCCTGACGGGCAAGTCGGCCGCCGAGATCCGGGATGCCGCTGCCGCACGCCCGGCCGACATCGACGCGCAGCTCGACGTCGCCGACCTCGACGTCAGCGGCGGTCACCTGGACGACGGCTTCGGGCGCCTGCTCGACGCGTTCGCCGGCGCGTCGTCCGAGGACCGCGACCGCATCCGCACGCGCCTCCTCGAGTACTTCGAGGTCGCCGGAGCCGATGACCCCCGCGTCGCCGCCGCGCGCGCGCGGCTCGCGTCGCTGCTGTACTGACGCTCAGGCCCGCACGAGCCAGAGGGCGGCGAGCGGCGGGAGCGTGAGCTCGACGGAGGCCGGCTGCCCGTGCCATCCGTCCGCGGACGCCGTGACGCGCCCGTAGTTGCCGACGCCCGATCCGCCGAACTCGACGGCATCCGAGTTGAGCAGCTCGACCCACTCGCCCGCCGCCGGCAGCCCCACGCGGTAGGGGCCGACCGGGTTCCCGCCGAAGTTCACGATGCACACGAGCTCGCGGCCGTCGCGTGCGCGGCGGATGAACGCCACGACGTTGGTGGCCGGATCGCTCGTGATCCACTGGAAGCCCGCGGGATCGGCATCCTGCTCCCACAGCGCGGCCTGCTCGCGGTAGACGCGGTTGAGCTGCGCCACGAGCGCGGCGAGACCCTGGTGCACGGGTTGGTCGAGGATCCACCAGTCGAGGCCCCGCTGCTCGCTCCACTCGGACGGCTGGCCGAACTCGGAGCCCATGAACAGCAGCTGCTTGCCGGGGTGCGCCCACATGAAGGAGAGGTAGGCGCGCACGTTGGCGAGCTTCTGCCACTGGTCGCCCGGCATCTTCGCGAGCAGCGAGCCCTTGCCGTGCACGACCTCGTCGTGGCTGATGGGAAGCAGGAACGCCTCGCTGAAGGCGTAGATGAAGGAGAAAATGATGTCGTTGTGGTGGTCGGCACGCCACATCGGGTCCTCGTGCATGTACTGCAGCGAGTCGTGCATCCACCCCATGTTCCACTTGAGGCCGAAGCCGAGGCCCCCGTCGCTCGTACGGTGCGTGACCCCCGGCCACGATGTCGACTCCTCGGCGATCATGACGATGCCGGGGTTGCGCTTGTAGGCGGTCGCGTTGACCTCCTGCAGGAACGCGATCGCCTCGAGGTTCTCGCGGCCGCCGTGGATGTTGGGCACCCACTCGCCCTCCTTGCGCGAGTAGTCGCGGTAGAGCATGCTCGCGACGGCGTCGACGCGCAGGCCGTCGATGTGGAACTCCTCGAGCCAGTACAGGGCGTTCGCCACGAGGAAGTTGCGCACCTGGGAGTGCGCGAAGTCGAAGACGAGCGTGCCCCAGTCAGGGTGCTCGCCGATGCGCGGATCGGAGTGCTCGTAGAGCGGCGCCCCGTCGAAGCGCGCGAGCGCCCACTCGTCCTTCGGGAAGTGGGCCGGCACCCAGTCCATGATCACGCCGATGCCCGCCTGATGGAGGCGGTCGACGAGGTAGCGCAGGTCGTCCGGATGCCCGAAGCGGCTCGTCGGGGCGTAGTACCCGGTCACCTGGTAGCCCCAGGATCCGCCGAAGGGATGCTCGGCGAGCGGCAGGAACTCGACGTGGGTGAACCCGAGCCCCGACACGTAGTCGATGAGCTCGTCGGCCGCGGCCCGGTACGAGAGCCCGGGGCGCCACGATCCCAGGTGCAGCTCGTACACGCTCATGGGGCCCTGGTGGGGATCCCGCTCGGCCCGCGCGCGCATCCATCCGTCGTCGTTCCACAGGTAGCTCGTCTGCCCGATGACGGAGCCCGTGAGCGGCGGCACCTCGGTGTAGCGCGCCATCGGGTCGGCGCGCGTGACCCACTCGCCGGACGGCGTGAGCAGCTCGAACTTGTAGATGCCGCCCGCGCCGAGCCCCGGGACGAAGAGCTCCCACACGCCGTTGTCGTCGAGGCGGCGCATGGCGTGGCCGAGCCCGCTCCACGAGTTGAAGTCGCCGACCACGCGCACGGCCTGGGCGTGTGGTGCCCACACGACGAAGCCCGTGCCGTCGACGCCCTCGTGTCGCTTCACGTGCGCGCCGAACACCTGCCAGAGCTGCTCGTGGCGACCCTCACCCCACAGGAACAGATCGACCTCGCCGATCGACGGCACGAAGCGGTACGGATCGTCGGTCACCCAGTCGGGGCCGTCCGGATAGCGGGTCAGCAGCGTGTAGGCCTCGCCGGGGCCCGGCGCGTACCCCTGCCAGAGCCCGCCGTCGACGTGCTCGAGCTCCACCTCCGTGCCGTCGGCGCGCACGGCGGTGACCGACTCGGCGAGCGGCCGCACGGCGCGCACGACCCATCCGTCTCCCAGCTCGTGCTGACCGAGCCAGTCGTGGGGCCGCGGGTGCCGCCCCTCGACGAGGCTCGCGATGAGGCCCGCATCCAGCGGCGGCAAGGCGGAGCGGGCGGCCATGTCAGCGTCCCTTCTGCGGTTCCACCGCGAGGATGTGCACGGGCTCGGTGAAGGCGTCGAGCCGCACGTAGTCGGCGTCGGTCCACGTCCAGCGGGCGCCCGACACGAGGTCGCGCACCCCGAAGGTGTCGCCCTTCTCGAGCCCGAGCGCCTCGAGGTCGAGGTAGACGGTCGTCTCGCGCACCGAGTGCGGGTCGACGTTCGCCACGACGATCACGGTGTCGGGTCGGGCGTTCGGCGTGAAGGCCCCGTCGAGGTGCTTCGAGTACACGAGGATCGCGTCGTCGTCCGACCAGTGCACGCGCAGGTTGCGCAGCTGACCGAGTGCGGGGTGCTCGCGCCGCACGCGGTTGAGCATCGTGAGGTAGGGCGCGAGCGATCGGCCCTCCGCCTCGGCGGCGGCCCAGTCGCGGTCCTTGTACTCGTACTTCTCGTTGTCGATGTTCTCCTCGGAGCCGGGACGCGCGACATCCTCGAAGAGCTCGTAGCCGGCGTAGACGCCCCACGTGGGCGAGGCCGTCGCGGCGATCGCGGCGCGCACCTTGTAGGCCGCGGGGCCGCCGAACTGCAGGTACTCGGTGAGGATGTCGGGTGTGTTGACGAACAGGTTCGGCCGCAGGTAGTCGGCGGACTCGCCGGCGATCTGCGTGAGGAACTCCTCGAGCTCCTCCTTGGTGTTGCGCCACGTGAAGTAGGTATACGACTGGTGGAAGCCGGCGCCCGCGAGCGAGTGCAGCATCGCGGGCCGCGTGAAGGCCTCGGCGAGGAACACGACATCCGGATGCCGGTCGGCCACCTCGCCGAGCAGCCACTCCCAGAAGTCGAGGGGCTTGGTGTGCGGGTTGTCGACACGGAAGATGCGCACGCCGCGGCTGATCCACAGCTCCACGATCCGCAGCACCTCGGCGCGGATGCCTTCCGGGTCGCGGTCGAAGTTGACGGGGTAGATGTCCTGGTACTTCTTCGGCGGGTTCTCGGCGTAGGCGATCGAGCCGTCGGGGCGCTGCGTGAACCACTCGGGGTGCTCGGTGACCCACGGGTGATCGGGGGAGGCCTGCAGCGCGAGGTCGAGGGCGACCTCGAGGCCGAGGCTCTCTGCCTGCTTCACGAAGTACCGGAAGTCGGCGACGGTGCCGAGGTCGGGGTGGATGGCGTCGTGGCCGCCGTCCGCCGATCCGATCGCCCACGGGCTGCCGGGGTCGTGCGGCCCGGCGACGGTCGAGTTGTTGGGACCCTTGCGGTGGCTCACGCCGATGGGGTGGATCGGCGGCAGGTAGACGACGTCGAAGCCCATCGCGGCGACGGCGGGCAGGCGCTTCGCGGCCGTGCGGAAGGTGCCCGACTTCCAGGTGCCGTCCTTCAGGCGCTTGGCGCCCTCCGAGCGCGGGAAGAACTCGTACCAGGAGCCGACGGCGGCGCGGGCCGTCTCGACGATGAGCTCGAGCTGCTCCGACTCGGTCACGAGCGAGCGCACCGGATGCCGCTGCAGTTGCGCGACGAGGCGGCGATCGGATGCGACCTTGAGCCGGTCGGCAGGAGCGGCGGACGCGTCGAGGAACGCGGCGCGCGCATCCGCTGCGGTCTTCCCGGGCACGCGCTCGAGCAGCTCGGCACCCATCGCGAAGACGAGCTCGGGGTCGTCGCCCGCCCCGATCTTGATCGTGGCGGCATGCAGCCAGGACGCCCAGTCGTCGCTGTAGGCGCGTACCCGCCAGTGGTACGTGCCGGTCGCGGGGAGCGTGAGCTCGGCCCGCCAGCGGTCGGTGCCGGCGCCGACGAGCGTCATGGGGTGCACGGTCTGCGCACCGTGCGGGTCGGTGAGGAGCACCTCGGCGCCGATGACGCCGTGCCCCTCGCGGAACACGGTCGCCTCGAACGGCACGACCTCGCCGAGGTAGCTCTTCGCGGGCCACCGGTTCTCGGGCTGCTGCGGGCGCAGATGCCGGATCGGCAGGCGGCCGATCCGCGGCGTCCGCGGCCGCGAGGCGGGGGGCGTGGGCTCGGTGGGCACGTTCCGACCCTATCCCTCGGTGCGGATCCCCTCGGCTCGGAGACGCCGCCTCATCACCAGTCCGGTCGGCCGGCGTGGCGGGGTGGCCCGGGCGGGGTACAACGGCGGACTAGACCAAGCGTTCTGTCCTCTGCGTGCCCTCTCCGGGGGTGGAACGCGCGCCCGTGTACCCCGATGCAGAAGCTGGGGATTCGCCGTGCGACTGCCCTGTATTGCATTAAATCCCTGGTCAGCGTGGTGTCACGTTCCACCGTGAGAGCGCTCCCATGACCCCCGCAGTGGGGCGTGTGCGTCCCCTTTGTCCGCATTGTGGGGGACTCTACTGTTGTGTACGCGGGGACAACCCCGATCCCGCTCTTCTGGCTCACGCAGGGCGCGAACCCGATTGCAAACCCGACGTTTCGACGTGCCGTCCGGCGCGCCCTGCGTCATGCGTGACCGCAACCACCGAAAGGAACTGAAATGAACAAGCTCACCAAGGGCGCCATCGCGGCGGCCGCCGGTGTCGTCCTGCTTCTCGGCGGCGGCGGCACCCTCGCCTACTGGAACGCGAGCACGAGCGTCGGCGCCGGCACCATCCAGTCCGGCAACCTCGCCGTCGCGCCGGTCACTCCGTCGAACGCGGTGTGGAAGTCCGGCACGACGACGATCAACCTCGCGAACTTCCGCGCGGTGCCCGGCGACACGCTCACCTTCACGCAGGACATCTCGATCACCGCGTCGGGCAACAACCTGCTCTTCACGGTCGGCATCGCGGGTGGCGCGTTCACCGGCGACCAGGAGCTCATCGACGAGCTGACCTCCAGCGCCGCGATCAGCATCGCGGGCGCCAACCTGACCCCGCTCGGCGGCGGCAAGTACTCCGTCGCGACCGCGGGCACCTCGACCGCGACCGTCACGGTCACGGTCACCTGGCCCTTCGGCGCCACCGTCGACAACGACGCGAAGTCGAAGTCGGTCACGCTGTCGAACTCCGTCGTCACCCTGACCCAGGTCGCGTCCTGAGTCACCCGGGCCGGGGGTCGACGATCCCCGGCCCGGAACCCTCCCCCTCGCAGTACCGCAGCATCCGCACCACCCGAACCCCCTGACCCGAAAGGACCCGGCCATGACCCTCATCGTCGTCGCGCTCCTCTCGGCCCTCGTCGCCGTCGCCGCGGTCGTCATCATCCGCCGCCGCAGCGCCGCCAAGCATCGCGCGCCCCGCGCCCGCGGCGTCCTCGCCGTGGCCTCCGGCCTCGCAGCCGGCGTCGTCGTCGCGGTCTCCACCGCCGGCGCCACCTACGCCTACCTCAACGCGCAGACCGCGACGGGTACGGCGACCATCCAGTCGGGCACGATCGGCCTCACGGTCGGCAGCATCCCGGCGATCTCGAACCTCCTGCCCGGCGAGTCCGCGCAGCAGACCGTGACGGTGACCGCGACGGGCAACGCCCCCGTCGACGCCACCGTGCGCGTGACGACCGCCAACGGCATGACCGTCCACGTGGCCCAGGGGGCGTGCGGCACCGCCACGACGCCCGTCTCCACGACGCCCGTCGCGATCGGCTCCTTCACGGCCGGTCAGGCCCGCAGCTTCTGCATCCGGATCACGGCTCCCGCGACCGGCCACGCCGAGTCGACGTCCTACCCGGTCGTGCTCACCTTCGACGCCGTCCAGAAGACCAACTGATCATGCGCACCGCCTCCGCCTCCTCGCCGCGCCGCCGCTTCGCGACCACCGCGACCGTGACGGCCATCGTGCTCAGCTCGGTGCTCATCGGCACGGGCACGAGCTACGCGTACTGGAGCGCCACCGCGAACGCCAACGTCGCGACCACGAGCGGCGACGTCGAGGTCGCGGTCGGAGCCTTCACGACGACGACGCTCGCGAACCACCGCCGCGAGGTCACCTTCCCGGTCACGGTCACGAACAACAGCGTGCAGAACAACGCCGCGACGCTCGCGAACCTGTCGATCACGCTCAACGCCGACCCCGCCAACGTCGGATTCTCCGCGAACGCCGACGTCGCGATCTGGGATCAGGCAGCCGCCGCCTGCACGACGGCGACCCCGCCCGTGCTCGCGACCGGCACCTGGGCGGGTGTGACGGCGAGCGGTCTCACGATCGGCAAGGCCTCGCCCAAGACCTACTGCGTGCGCACGACGCTCGCCCGCGCGAGCAGCGCCGGCAGCGCGACGGGCACCAACAGCTTCACCGCGCGGGTCTCGGCCACGGCGAGCGTCGGCAACCTCACCGACACCGACGTGCGCACCGCCGTGCAGTCGACCGAGCACATCTACCCGGCGGGCAGCGTCTCCGCGGCGACCCGGTGGATCGTGCACCAGGGATCGGCCACCGGCGAGTGCATGGATGTCAGCGGAGGCGGCACGTCCGCCCCGGGCACCGACGTCATCCGCTGGAACCAGTGCCACCGCGAGACGAACCAGCAGTGGCAGTTCCTGCCCGCGGCCACCTCCGGCTACGTGCACATCCGTCCGCAGTCCTCGCCCGCGACGAGCGTGATCGTGACGAGCGGCACCACGGTCAAGGTGCAGACGCAGACGGGCGCCGCGAACCAGCAGTGGGAGCTGCAGAGCAAGGGCGGGGCGCAGTACCAGATCGTCAGCCTCGACACGGGCCTGTGCCTCACGGCGGCCACCTCCGGCAGCGCCATGACGACCTCGGCGTGCTCGGGAGCGGCCACCCAGTCGTTCTTCTTCGAGTCGTACGGCAACGTGACCTTCACGGGCTTCGACTGCTCGGCCACCACGAGCGGCAACCCGCGCTCGCTCAACCTGAGCTGGGCGTCGATCAATGGCGCCTACTCCGGCAACTTCCGCGTGCAGATCAACCCGAGCGGGAGCACCTGGAACACCGTCTCGACCGTCGCGTCGACGGCCACCTCCGCGTCCGTCTCCATCGCGGGCGGCGCGTACGGCGGCGGGCTCTTCGGCTCGAACTACAACTACCGCGTCGTCGACGCGAGCGACAACGTCTGGGGCTCCGGCACCTTCTCGGTCAGCTCGGGCTTCAGCGGCTCGAACCTCAACGGGTGCACGCCGTGACGCGGCGAGCGGGAGCACGTCGCGGCCTCGCGGCGCTCGCGGCGGTCGCCCTCGGCCTCGGCGGGATCGCGCTCGGCGCCGCTCCCGCATCCGCCGACGACGCCAACCCGCTGCTCTACAGCAGCGACGGCATCTCGTGGAGCACGAGCCCGCTCGCGAGCATCTTCCCGGCGGGTCTCACGCTCGTGCCGGGCGACGTCGTCACGAGCACCATCCACCTGCGCAACAACCGCGCCGTGACGTCGTCGGTGCTCGTCGTCATCAGCGACATCCAGGTCGACGACGCCGACCTCGGCAGGGTGTTCACCATCGCCGCGACCGACTTCGCGACCGGCGGATGGTCGACGACGCCCATCGTCGACCTCGCGGAATGCGCCGTCATCGTGCCCCGACGGGAGCTCGCGCCGGGGGAGACGGTCTCGCTGCGCATCGAGGCCGCGATCGAGCCCGCGCTCACGGGCGGCCAGGGCCAGTCGAGCCAGGTGCGCTTCAACCTGCGGGCCGGCCTCGGCGATCCGAGCGCCCCCGTCACGCCGCAGGGATGTCCGACTGTCGCGGGCGTCATCCCGCTCCTGCCCAACGCGGGTGGCACAATCGCATCGACCGGTGCCGAGTCGCCCGAGGGGGCGCTCATCGTGGCCGGGATGGCTCTGGGGGGCGGATGGCTGATGATCCTGGCGGCGCGACGGAGGCGCCGCGAGAAGGAGACGAGCTCGTGACCGCTACGGCGGTCGAGCAGCACATGACGCGTCGCCAGGCGCGCGAGGCGGCGGATGCGCCGACCGAGACCCAGTCGCGGGCGCGCGGGTTGCTCGGCGCGATCGGCACGGGGCTGAGCTTCGGGCTCCTCGCGCTCGTCGCGCTCGTCGCGATCCTCACGATCGTCGTGCCGGCCGCCGTCGGCGGACGCGCCCTCACCGTGCTCACCTCGTCGATGGAGCCGGTGTACCCGGCGGGCACGCTCGTCGTCGTGAAGCCGACCCCGCCATCCGAGATCCGGATCGGCGACGTGCTGACCTATCAGCTGCGCTCGGGCGAGGACGTGCTCGTCACCCACCGCGTGACCGAGATCACCAGCACCACCGACGGCGAGCGCCTCTTCGTCACGAAGGGCGACGCGAACGACCTGGCCGACGCGGACCCCGTCATGGAGGTGCAGGTCGTCGGCACCGTCATGTACGCCATCCCGTACCTCGGCTGGGCCAACACGGCCGTCAACGGCGACGCGCGCGCCCTCATCCTGCCGATCATCATCGGCGCGCTCCTCGTCTACGCCCTCTGGATGGTGATCTCGCACTTCCGCGACAAGGCGAAGGCCCGGCGCACCACCGTAACGGGGCAGTAACCCGCGGAGCCTAGGGTTGATCGGGTGAAGGCCATCCGACGGTTCACCGTCCGCACCGTGCTGCCCGAGGCGCTCGCGCCGCTCGAGGAGCTCGCCGCGAACCTGCGCTGGTCGTGGCACCAGCCCACCCTCGAGCTGTTCCGCGACATCGCGCCCGAGTTGTGGGACGAGCTCGGGAAGGACCCGTACGGCCTGCTCGGCGAGGTACCGCCCGCCCGGCTCGAGCAGCTCGCCGCCGACGCGGCGTACGTCGCCCGCGCCGTCGCGCTCCGCGACGAGCTGCGCGCCTACCTCACCCAGCCGCGCTGGTACCAGGGGCTCGGTGCCGACGTGCCCGCCACGATCGCCTACTTCTCGCCCGAGTACGGGATCGCGGATGCCCTTCCCCAGTATTCGGGCGGCCTCGGCATCCTCGCGGGCGACCACCTCAAGGCCGCATCCGACCTCGGCGTGCCGATCGTCGGGGTGGGCCTCTTCTACCGCGCGGGCTACTTCCGCCAGGCCATCTCGCGCGAAGGCTGGCAGCTCGAGAGCTACCCCGTGCTCGACCCCGACGGCCTCCCCATGAGCGTGCTCCGCGCGCCCGACGGCACGGCGGCGCAGGTCGTGCTCGCGCTGCCCGACGGTAAGGCGCTCACGGCGCGCATCTGGCAGCTCTCGGTCGGCCGCGTGCCGCTCCTGCTGCTCGACACCGACATCCCCGAGAACTCGGAGGACCTGCGCAGCGTCACCGACCGCCTCTACGGCGGCGGGGGCGAGCACCGCCTGCTGCAGGAGCTGCTGCTCGGCATCGGGGGAGCGCGGGCCGTCGCGCTCTACGCGCGTCTCACCGGCATCCCGGAGCCCTCGGTCTTCCACACCAACGAGGGGCACGCGGGCTTCCTCGGCCTCGAGCGCATCCGCGGCCTCATCGCCGAGGGGCTCAGCTTCGCCGAGGCCGTCGAGGTCGTGCGCGCGGGAACCGTGTTCACGACCCACACGCCCGTGCCCGCGGGCATCGACCGCTTCGAGGCGCCGCTCGTCGAGCGCTACTTCGCGACCGAGCTGCTGCCGGGCGTCGACGTCGCCGACGTGCTCGCGCTCGGGGCGGAGGACTACGAGGGCGGCGCGCCCGACACCTTCAACATGGCCGTCATGGGCCTGCGCCTCGCGCAGCGCGCCAACGGCGTCTCGAAGCTGCACGGCGACGTCAGCCGTCACATGTTCGGGGCGCTCTGGCCGGGCTTCGACGCGGCCGATGTGCCCATCACCTCCATCACGAACGGCGTGCACCCCGCGACCTGGACGGACCCGCAGGTGCGCGGCCTGGCGGCATCCCGGCTCGGCACCGACGACGCGACGGCGTGCGACTGGACCTCGGATGCCGTGAGCGACGCCGAGCTCTGGGCGCTGCGCGGGCGGCTGCGCGAGCAGCTCGTGGCCGACGCGCGCGCGCGGATGACGCAGGCCTGGGAGGAGCAGAACCCGGGCGTGCCCGCCCCGCTGTGGTACCGCGAGCTGCTCTCGCCCGACGTGCTCACGATCGGCTTCGCGCGGCGGGTGCCGACCTACAAGCGGCTCACGCTCATGCTGCAGGACCCGCAGCGGCTGCGCGCGCTCCTCACCGATCCCGAGCGCCCCGTGCAGCTCGTCGTGGCCGGAAAGTCGCACCCCGCCGACGACGGCGGCAAGCGGCTCATCCAGCTGCTCGTGGAGTTCTCGCAGGACCCCGAGGTGCGCGGGCGCATCGTCTTCCTGCCCGACTACGACATCGGCATGGCGCAGAAGCTCTACCCGGGCTGCGACGTGTGGCTCAACAACCCGCTGCGCCCGCTCGAGGCGTGCGGCACCTCCGGCATGAAGGCGGCGCTCAACGGCTCGCTCAACCTGTCGATCCTCGACGGATGGTGGGCCGAGTTCCACGACGAGCGCAACGGCTGGGCGATCCCCTCGGCCGACTCGGCGGGGGACGCCGCAGAGCGCGACGCGCTCGAGGCCGCCGCCATGTACGACCTCATCGAGCACCAGATCGCGCCGCGGTTCTACGACCGCGGGGCCGACGGGGTGCCCGGCGCGTGGGTGTCCGACATCCGGCACACCCTCGCGACGCTCTCGCCCGAGCTGTCGGCCGAGCGCATGGTGCGCGAGTACGTCGAGCGGCTCTACGTGCCCGCGGCGGTGTCCGAGGCGGCCGTGAGCGCCGACGACTTCGCGCCCGCCCGAGGGCTCGCGGCGTGGACCACGACCGTGCGCCGCACGTGGTCGGAGGTGCACGTCGCGCACGTCGAGTCGGGCGGTGTGGACGCCTCGCCGCACGTCGGCGAGGAGCTACGCGTGCGCGCGTTGGTCGAGCTCGGCGAGCTCGGCCCCGACGACGTCGCGGTCGAGCTCGTGCACGGCCGCCCACGCGCGGGCGAGGAGCTGGGCGAGGTCTCGGTCGTGCCGCTCGAGCTCGAGAGCCACGACCTCGGAAAGCCCGCGGTCTACACGGGCTCGGTGCGCTTCGACCGCGCCGGGGCCTTCGGGTACACCGTGCGCGTCGTGCCGCGGCATCCGCTGCTCGCCTCGCACGCCGAGCTCGGACTGGTGGCGCTCGCCGGATGACGCGCACCACCCTCGCGGCCCGTCGCCTCGCGCTGGCCGCCCTGTACTTCGTGCCCGGGCTCGCGATCGGCTCGTGGGTCACCCGCACCCCCGCCATCCGCGACGCGCTGCACGCATCGACGGCCGAGATGGGCATCGTGATCTTCGGGATCTCCGTGGGCTCGATGGTCGGCATCCTCGGATCGGGGGCGCTCGTCGCCCGTGTCGGCACGCGACCCGTGCTCATCGTCGGGGCGGCGGGCGCCGTGCTGAGCATGCCCGTGCTCGGCGTCGCTTCGGCGCTCGGATCGGCGCCGCTCGCCACGGCGGCCCTCGCGGTCTTCGGGCTCGGCACGGGGCTCGCGGAGGTCGCGATGAACGTCGAGGGTGCCGAGGTCGAGCGGCTCGGCGGGAAGTCGTTCCTGCCCGTGCTGCACGGATGCTTCAGCCTCGGCACGGTCGTCGGCGGCGTCGCGGGCATCGGGTTCTCGGCGACCGACTTCTCGGTGCTGTGGCATCTCGTGATCGTGGGCGCTGTGGGGCTCGTCATCGTGGTGCCCGCGATGCGCGCCGTCCCGAGCGGGGTGGGCCGTGAGCCGCGCCGCGACCGCTCCGCCCCTCGCGTGCCGCGGCCCGCCGTGTGGCGCGACCCGCGACTGCTGCTCATCGGCGTCGTCATCCTCGCGATGGCCTTCGCGGAGGGCAGCGCCAACGACTGGCTGCCGCTCATCATGGTCGACGACTACGGGCTCGACGAGGCGTGGGGGTCGACGGTGTTCGCGCTCTTCGCCGTCTCGATGACGATCGGCCGGTTCTCGGGCGGCGCGCTCGTCGACCGCTTCGGCCGCCCGCCCGTGCTCGTCGTGAGCGCGCTCAGCGCGGTCGTCGGCATCGCGCTCATCTCGTTCGGGCAGGGGCAGGCGCTCGCCCTCGCGGCGGTCGTGCTGTGGGGCCTCGGGGCGTCGCTCGGGTTCCCCGTCGCGCTCTCGGCGGCGGGCGCATCCGGACCCGACTCGACGGCGCGCGTCTCGCTCGCCGCGACGGCGGGCTACCTCGCGTTCCTCGTCGGCCCGCCGCTGCTCGGCTTCATCGGCGAGGAGGTGGGCCTCCGCGGTGCGATCCTCGTGTCGCTCGGGCTCGCGGCCGTCGCGGTCGTCGCGGCTGCCGGCATCGAGCCCCGCCGCTCGCGAGCCGCAGCCGCGGCATCCGACCCGTCTTAGTTCCCGTTCCGCGTGTTAGTTCCCGTTCGTTCGGGTGCAAACACGCGGAACGGGAACTATCAGCGGGCGATGTCGGCGATCACGGCGTCGGTGGCGCGGATGAGGTCGGCGGGCGCGAGGCCGAGGTCGAAGCCGCGGCGCCCACCCGAGACGTAGACGACGTCCCACAGCTCGGCGGTCTCGTCGAGCACCGTCTCGTGGCGCGTCTTCTGGCCGATGGGGCTGATGCCGCCCACGACGTAGCCCGTGCGACGCTCGGCGAGTGCGGGGTCCGCCATCGCCGCCTTCTTGCCCCCCACCGCCGCCGCGAGGGCCTTGAGGTCGAGCTTGCCCGTCACGGGCACGATGCCCACGACGAGGCGACCGTCGACATCCGCGAGCAGCGTCTTGAACACCTGGTCGGGGTCGAGGCCGAGCGCCGTCGCCGCCTCCATGCCGAAGTCGCGGTTCGCCGGGTCGTGCGCGTAGGCGTGCTCGGTGAACGGGATGCCGGCCGCCCGGAGCGCGGCCGTCGCGGGTGTGCCGGCCATCAGTCCGCGCGGAACAGCAGCATCGACGTGGGCGCCATCGCGAGCTCCTCGCCCGGACGATGCACCCCCTCGATGCCGCTGATGTCGTCGTGGCCCGAATCCCACAGCAGGGTGTAGCGCTCGACGCCCTCGTGCGCGGGGAGCGTCACCGTGACATCGGTCTCGAGGCCGTGCACGACCAGCAGGATGCGGTTGAGGTCCTCGAACTCGGGCGTCGACGCCGCGAGGTACTGCAGCGTGCGCTCCTCGGGCGAGTCCCAGTCGTCGATGCCCATCGTCTCGCCGTCCTTGTTGTACCAGTCCATCTGGCTGGCGGACGGCGTGGTCTCGCCCCAGCGGCCGTAGCGCACCGGGCGCAGCGCCGGGTTCTCGCGGCGCAGACGGATGAGCGTCTTGACGACCTCGAAGAGGTCCTCCTGCCACTCGCTGCGATCCCAGCTGAGCCACGTGAGCTCGGAGTCGTGGCAGTAGGCGTTGTTGTTGCCGCGCTGGGTGCGCCCGAACTCGTCGCCTGCCGTGAGCATCGGGATGCCGGCCGACAGCAGGAGCGTCCCGAGCAGGTTGCGCACGGCCTTGCGCCTCGTCGCGCGGATCGTCTCGTCATCCGTCGGGCCCTCGGCGCCGTGGCCCCACGACTTGTTGTCGTTCGAGCCGTCGCGGTTGTTCTCGCCGTTGCCGAGGTTGTGCTTGCGGTCGTAGGAGACGAGGTCGCGCGCGGTGAAGCCGTCGTGCGCCGTGACGAAGTTGACGGATGCGAGCGGCCCCCGCTCGAGCGCGAACACGTGGTTCGACCCCGCGAGGCGCCGCGCGAGCGACCCGATGCCCTCGCTCGCGGAGCCGGACTCGCGGGCCTGCGCGATGTCGCGCAGCCAGAAGTTGCGCATCCGGTCGCGGTAGCCGTCGTTCCACTCCGACCAGCCGGAGGGGAAGTTGCCGACCTGCCAGCCGCCCATGCCGACGTCCCACGGCTCGGCGATCATCTTGACGCCCTGCAGCAGCGGGTCGTCGATGACGGCGCGCAAGAGCGGATGCTCGGGCGAGAACTCGGCGCCGTCGCCTCGCCCGAGGGTCGCCGCGAGGTCGAAGCGGAAGCCGTCGACCTGCACCTCCTCGGCCCAGTAGCGCAGAGAGTCGAGCACGAGGCGCTGCGTGACCTCGCGGCTGAAGTCGAGCGTGTTGCCGCACCCCGTCGTGTCGATGTAGTCGCCGTCCTCGTCCTGGCGGTAGTAGCTCGCGTTGTCGATGCCGCGGAACGAGCTCGTGGGACCACCGCGGCCCTCCTCGGCCGTGTGGTTGTAGACGACGTCGAGGATCACCTCGATGCCCGCCTCGTGCAGGAGCTTCACCATGCCCTTGAACTCCCGCAGCACCGCTCCCGTGCCGCCGAACTGCGCCTCGCGCGTGGCGTAGGCGGCGTGAGGCGTGAAGAAGGTCAGAGTGTTGTAGCCCCAGTAGTTGACGAGCCCCATCTTGGTGAGGCGCTGCTCCGACACGAACTGGTGCACGGGCAGCAGCTCGACGGCCGTGATCCCGAGCTCCTTCAGGTAGGCGATCGTCGCGGGATGCGCGAGTCCCGCGTACGTGCCGCGCAGCTCCTCGGGCACGTCGGGGTTGAGCTTCGTGAGACCCTTCGCGTGGGCCTCGTAGATGACGGTGTGGTCGAGAGGGATGCCGGGCTTCTCGACGCCGCCCCAGTCGAACGCCGTGTCCTGCACGTAGCCGCGCCATCCGCCGTCGCGCGTGCGGGCGAGGCCGCGCGCGTAGGGGTCGAGCAGGAAGCGGTCGGCGTCGAAATCGTGGGTGGGGCCCTGCGGGCCGTCGACCCTGAGCGCGTAGGCGGTTCCCACGTGCAGCGAGCGCGTCGTGGCGCTCCACACGTCGCCGTCGCCCCGCGTGAGCGGCACGCGCTCGGCGACCCAGTCGGCATCCCTCTCGTCGAAGACGCACAGCTCGATCGAGGTGGCGTTCGCGCTCCACACGCGGATCTCGCCCCCGTGCGGGGTGATGCGCACACCGAGGTCGCGGAGGGCGTCGGCGGGCGGCATGACGTCTAGGTTAGGTGGTGCGCGTGACGTGCTTGTAAACGCGGAGGAGGTCCCGTGGCGGTCTACCTCGACCACGCCGCCACCTCACCCATGACGGATGAGGTGCTCGCGGCCTACACCGACGCCCTGCGGGTCGTGGGCAACCCCGCGTCGATCCACGGAGCGGGTCAGGCGGCGCGCGAGCTCCTCGAGACGGGGCGTGAGCGCGTCGCCCGCGCTCTCGGCGTCGACCCCGTCGAGGTCGTGCTCACGGGCGGCGGCACCGAGTCGGTCAACCTCGCGGTGAAGGGGATGTTCTGGGCGCGCAACGGGGGCGCCCGCCGACCGCGCGTCATCGCACCGCTCGGCGAGCACCGCGCGAGCCTCGACGCCGTCGAGTGGCTCGCGCGGCACGAGGGCGCACACGTCGACTGGGTCGAGCTCGACGCCGAGGGGCGCATCCGGCTCGACGCGCTCGCGGCGGCTCTCGCGACCGATCCCGAGGAGGTCGCACTCGTGTCGGCGCTCTGGGCCAACAACGAGGTCGGCACGATCCAGCCGGTTGCGGAGATCGTCGAGCTCGCCCACCGCTACGGCGCGCCCGTGCACCTCGACGCCGTCGCGGCGTTCGGCCAGGTGCCGATCGACGTGCGCGCCGTGGGAGCGGATTCCGTCTCGGTCTCCGCGCACAAGGTCGGCGGCCCGGTGGGCGTCGGCGCGCTCGCCCTCGCCCGCACGGCGACCGTCGAGCCGCTCCTGCACGGCGGCGACCAGCAGCGCGGCCGCTCGGGAACACAGGATGCCGCGGGCGCCGTGGCGTTCGGCGTGGCGGCGGGGCGAGCCGTGGCGGAGCTCCCGCTCGCGCGCGTCGCCGCGCTCCGCGATCGGCTCGTGGCGGGGGTGCTCTCGTCGGTCGAGGGGGCCCTGCTGCGCGGCGCCCCGCCGGGACCCGGACGCGTGCCCGGCAACGCCCACTTCACCTTCGCGGGCGCCGACGGCGACGCCCTGCTCTACCTGCTCGACGCATCCGGGATCGCCGTGTCGACCGGTTCCGCGTGCCAGGCGGGCGTGCCTGAGCTCTCGCACGTGCTGCTCGCGATGGGCGTGCCCGAGGCGGAGGCGCGCGGCGCCCTGCGCATCACCCTCGGCCACGACTCGAGCGACGCCGACGTCGACGCGCTTCTCGCGGCCCTGCCG
>JAEYVF010000060.1 GCA_023432005.1 Actinomycetes bacterium | reverse complement strand
GCGTTCGCCGTCGCGCTCGCGTGCGCCGCGCCGGCATCCGCATCCGCCGCGCCCGTGACGCGCACCGACGTCGCGCGCGACGCGGAGTACTGGCTCGACGCCGCCGGCATCCGCAGCGCGTGGCAGGTGACGCGCGGCGCGGGCGTCACGATCGCCGTCATCGACACGGGTGTCGCGAACCCACCCGAGCTGCGGGATGCGGTCGTCGGCGGCACCGACCTCTCGGGTCGCGGGACGCCCGACGGCCGGACGCCCGTCGGATCGGACTCGCACCACGGCACGCTCGTCGCCTCGCTCGCGGCCGGACGTGGCACGGGGCCGGGCTCCGGCGTCATCGGCAGCGCCCCCGAGGCGTCGCTGCTCGCGATCTCCATCGGGTTCGACTCGGGCGGCTCCGACGACCAGATCGCCGACGCCGTGCGCTGGGCCGTCGACAACGGCGCCGACGTCATCAACATGTCGCTCACGCGCAACACCCTCGACTGGCCCGAGAGCTGGGATGACGCCTTCTCCTACGCCGCCGAGCACGACGTCGTCGTCGTCGCCGCGGCGGGCAACCGCGGCTCGGGCACCGACGTCGTGGGCGCCCCCGCCACGATGCCGGGCGTGCTCACGGTGGCGGGCGTCGACCGCTCGGGGGCGCCGAGCCGCAACGCCTCGACGCAGGGCGTCACGATCGGCGTCGCGGCCGCGAGCGAGGACCTCGTGGGCGTCATGCCCGACGGCACCCATGTGCGATGGAGCGGCACGAGCGGCGCCGCGCCCATCGTGTCCGGGGTCGTCGCGCTCGTGCGGGCCGCGCACCCCGAGCTCGACGTCGCCGGGGTCATCAACCGCGTCACGGCGACGGCCCGCGACGCGGGGGACCCGGGCCCCGACGTGGCCTACGGCTTCGGGCTGCTCGACGCGGATGCCGCGGTGCGCGCAGAGGTCGCGCCGGTCTCCGAGAATCCGATGGGCGATCTCGCCGAGTGGATCCGGGTGAACCGGCCGCACGAGGCCGGCGGGAGCGGTATCCGCCCGGGGCCGGCACCCGTCTCGCGGGAGGAGACCGAGCCGCCGTTCGACCCCGTCGGAGTGCTGCTGCCGAGCCCCCTCCTGCTCAGCCGGGTGGGCGCTCCGCTTCTCGGTGCGCTCCTCGTGGCCTTCGTCGTGGGGGGCTTCCTGACGGGCATCGTCATCTCGTACAGACGGGGTCGCCGCACACGGTAGATTGGATCCGACTTTTTCCCCCAGCGAGGAGTGCCCCCAGCGTGCGCAAGATCCTGATCGTCGGCGGCGGCTACGCCGGTTTCTACACCGCCAAGAAGCTGCAAAAGCACCTGCGCCGCGGCGAAGCCGAGGTCACGGTCGTCGACCCGCTGCCCTACATGACCTACCAGCCCTTCCTCCCGGAGGTCGCGGCCGGCTCGATCGAGCCCCGTCACGCCGTCGTCGGGCACCGCCGTCACCTCAAGAACACCCGCGTGATCACGGCGAAGGTCACCAAGGTCGACCACGCCACCAAGACCGCCGAGCTCACGCCCGAGGTGGGCGAGCCGTGGACGATCGACTACGACACGGTCGTCGTGACGGCGGGCGCCGTCTCGCGCACGTTCCCGATCCCGGGGGTCGCCGACCAGGCCATCGGCCTCAAGACGATCGAAGAGGCCGCGTCGATCCGCGACCGCATCACCGCCAACTTCGCCAAGGCCTCGAACCTCCCCGCGGGGCCCGAGCGCGACCGCCTGCTCACCGTCGTCGTGGTCGGCGGCGGCTTCGCGGGCATCGAGGTGTTCGGCGAGCTGCGCAGCTTCGCGAGCGCGCTCGTCGGCACCTACGACACCCTCACCTTCGATGACACCCGCTTCCACCTCATCGAGGCGATGGGCCGCATCATGCCCGAGGTGTCGCTGCCGACGAGCCACTGGGTGCTCCGCGAGCTCGACAGCCGCGGCGCCCAGGTGCACCTCGACACCCAGCTCGTGAGCGCGGTCGACGGCAAGATCGAGCTCTCGACGGGCGAGACCTTCGAGTCCGACCTCATCGTGTGGACGGCGGGAGTCATGGCCAACCCGGTCGTGCGCGGCACGGACCTCCCGCTCGAGGAGCGCGGCCGCATCCGCACCCAGGCCGACCTCCGCGTCATCGACGAGAACGGCGCCGTCGTGCCCGACGCGTGGGCCGCGGGCGACGTCGCCGCGGTGCCCGACCTCACGGGCGGCGGTGTCGGCGGCTTCTGCGTGCCGAACGCCCAGCACGCGGTGCGTCAGGGCAAGCTCCTCGCGAAGAACCTCGTGGCCGAGATCCGTGGCGACGCCCCCGTCGAGTACTTCCACAAGAACCTCGGCGCCGTCGCCGGCATCGGCCTCTACCGCGGCGTGTACCAGTACCGCAAGCTCGCGATCAAGGGCTTCATCGCCTGGTTCATGCACCGCGGCTACCACGGCTTCGCGATGCCCATGTGGGAGCGCAAGGCACGTGTCTTCGGCAACTGGATCATCAACTTCCTGTTCCGGCGCGACCTCGTCGGCATCCCGGCGCGCGACGTGCCGCGGGAGGCGTTCGAGACGTTCGCCTCGCGCCCCAAGGCGTGACCGCGTTCGCGGGGTAGACCGGTTCGTCACACCCCTCACTGGGGGATGACGGGCGGGGGTGCCGCTTGCGACAGTGATGGTCTGCTCAACGAAGAGGAGATCGTTTCGTGTCGCATGCCGCTCCCGTGTCCACGCCTCCGTCCGCAGCGCCGTTCGCCGAGCCCCAGCGGGCCGTCAGCGGTCTCTGGATGGCCGCCTTCGCCGCCGCCTGGGTCGGCGTGTGGATGGGCCAGCTCGGCCCCTTCCGCGTCGCGCTGCCGCTGCAGGTGACCGCCGAGGTCGGGGAGACCGGCGACTGGACGGAGCCCGTCGTGGCGTTCGGGGTCGTCTCGGGCATCGCGGGAGCCGCGATGATCCTCTCGTTCCCCATCGCGGGCTACCTCTCCGACCGCACCACCTCGCGGTTCGGCCGGCGCCGCCCGTGGATCCTCGGCGGCTCGGCGCTCTTCGCCCTCGCCCTGCTCGCACTCGGCTTCGTGCAGGGTCTCGTGCTCGTGACCGTTCTCTGGGCGCTCGCGCTCGTCGGCTTCAGCGCCGCGGCGTCCGCTCTCACGGCCCTGCTCAACGACCAGGTGCCCGTGCGGCAGCGCGGTTGGGTGTCCGGATGGCTGTCGTCGCCGCGCGCCGTCGGCATCATCCTCGGCGCCGTGCTCTTCACGGGCGTCTTCGCGACCGTCACGCTCGGCTACGTCGTGCTCGCGGTCGCCCTCGCGGTGCTCGTGGTCCCCGTGCTCGTGGTCGTGAAGGAGATGCCCATCACTCCCGAGCAGCGCCCCACGTCGTCGCTTCTCGCGGGCCTGTGGATCTCGCCGCGCACGCATCCGGACTTCGCCTGGACGTGGGTGAGCGGCTTCCTCGTGAACGCCGGCAACGCGCTCGGCACGGGCCTGCTGCTGTACTACGTCGCGCACTCGCTCGGCTTCGGCGACGGGGCGCGTCAGGCGTTCCTGCCGCTCATCATGGTCTACCTGCTCGGCGTCGTCGCCTCGGCGCTCGTCTTCGGTCGGCTCTCGGACCGCATCGCGCGGCGCAAGGTGTTCGTCATCTGGGGCGCGCTGCTGCAGGCGCTCTCGGCGCTCATCCTCGCCTTCGTGACCGACTACACGGTGACGTTCGTGTCGGCCGTGCTGCTCGGCCTCGGCTACGGCGCCTACCTCGCGGCGGGCCAGGCGCTCGCGACGCAGGTGATCCCGGATGCGCGCCATCGCGCGAAGGACCTCGGCATCATGAACGTCGCCTATCAGGTGCCGGTGGCGATGGCGCCGCTGCTCGGAGCGATCATCGTCGCCGCGGCCGGCAGCTTCTCGGGTCTGTTCCTGCTCGCCGGCTTCCTCACGGCGATCGGCGCCGCGGTCATCGCGCTCGTCACGAAGGTGAAGTAGGGCAGTGCCCTCGCTGGGATTCGAACCCAGACTGAGGCGATTTTAAGTCGCCTGCCTCTGCCGGTTGGGCTACGAGGGCATGGGGCCATTCTGCCGGGTGGTGGTGCGGTGTCCCACCCGCACCCCTTCGGGGGGATTGGTGTCCTGGTCGCGTGTCTGGGACACTTGACCAACTCTGGGGGGCTCGCGGGCGAGGGGAGAGCGCGTGGCACGCATGTCGGCATCCGAGCGCCGCGCCGCGCTGGCCCGCGCCGCGCTCGTCGTCGTCGAACGTGACGGGGTGCACGCCGCCACGACGCGAGCGATCGTCGCCGAGGCCCACATGCCGCTCGGCAGCTTCCACTACGCCGTGCCCTCGCGTGACGACCTCCTGCGCGATGTCGTCGAGCTCGTCGTCGAGGGGGAGGGGGATGCCGCGTTCGCGGGTCTGCTCGCCGACGCGGTCGACCCGGCTGATGCCATCCGCCGCACCCTCACGGCCTACCTCGACCACGTGCGCGCCGCGCCCGGACGCGAGCAGGCGATGTTCGAGCTCACGCAGTACGCGCTCCGCACGCCCGAGCTCGAGGACCTGCCGCCCGAGCAGTACGCGCGCTACCACGGGCTCGCGGCCCAGATCCTGAGCGCCGCCGAGCAGCACCTCGGCATCCGCTGGCGCGTGCCCGTCGCCGAGCTCGCGCGCCTCGTCGTGACGATCACCGACGGCGTGACCCTCGGATGGCTCGCCGATCGCGACGACGTGGCCGCCGAGCGCACCATCGACCTCGCCGCAGCGGCCCTCGCGCCGTTCGCGGAGCCCGCATCCGTCCCATCCGCAGACTGACCACCACCTCACGACCACCACCTCACGAACCCCGGGGAGCCGCCATGACGACGTCGCAGTACACCACCGCCGGTGCGCCGGCCGCCTTCGCCGAACCGCAGCGCGCCGTCACCGGCCGCTGGATCACCGCCTTCGCCGCGGCCTGGCTCGGCGTCTGGATGGCGCAGCTCGGCCCCTTCCAGGTGCTGCTGCCGCTCCAGGTCGCCGCGGGCACCGGCATCGACGTGGGCGCCGACGAGTGGATCCCCGCCGTCGTCGCGTTCGGCGTCATCTCGGGCATCGCGGGTGCGTGCGCGATCATCGCCTTCCCCGTGACGGGCTTCCTGTCCGACCGCACGACCTCGCGTCTCGGTCGCCGTCGCCCGTGGGTGATCGGCGGGGCGGGCCTCTTCGCCCTCGCCCTCGCGGGGCTCGCCTTCGCGAGCGACATCGTGGCCGTCGCCGTGCTGTGGTCGCTCGCGATCGTCGGCTTCTGCGTGCTCGCCTCGGCGCTCACGGCGCTCATCTCCGACCTCGTGCCGGTGCGCCAGCGCGGCTTCGTCTCGGGCTGGATGTCGGCGCCGCAGGCCGTCGGCATCATCCTGGGCGTGCTGCTCATCACCGAGCTCTTCCAGTCGGAGATGCTGCCCGGCTACCTCACGATGGCGGTGGGCCTGCTCATCCTCGTCGTGCCGATCGTGCTCTTCACGCACGAGACCCCGATCACGCGTGAGCAGCGTCCCGAGTCCTCTGTATCGGCCCTGCTGCGCGGCATGTGGATCTCGCCCCGCAAGCACCCCGACTTCGCGTGGACGCTCGCGAGCCGCGTGCTCGTCAACACGGGCAACGCCCTCGGCACGGGCCTGCTGCTCTACTACCTCGCCTTCGGACTCGACATCGGCATCGAGAAGGCGGATGACGCGCTCCTGCCGCTCATCGTCGTCTACCTCGTGTGCGTCGTGGTCTCCGCGCTCCTCGTCGGCTACCTCTCCGATCGGCTCGCGCGCCGCAAGATCTTCGTCATCTGGGGTTCGCTGGCCCAGGCGATCGCGGCGTTCGTGCTCGTCTTCGCGCCGAGCTACGAGGCCACCTTCGTCGCGGGCGGTCTGCTCGGTCTCGGCTACGGCGCCTTCCTCGCCGTCGATCAGGCGCTCGCCACGCAGGTGCTCCCCGACCCGCACGACCGCGGCAAGGACCTCGGCATCATGAACGTCGCCTTCCAGGTGCCGCAGGCGCTCGCGCCGCTCCTCGGCGCCCTCGTCGTCGCGTCGTTCGACGGCTTCCGCGGCGTGTTCATGCTCTCCGCGCTCGCGGCCGTGCTCGGCGCCGTCGTCGTGTCGCTCGTGCGCGACGTCAAGTAGGAGATCCCGTGACGCTCGTGCTCGAGGCCCGCACCGACCGGCCCTGGCAGAACCCCGCAGAGTGGTGGCCGCGGCTCGCCGCGGCTACGGGGGGTGTCGAGCCGCCCTTCGGCGTGATCTCGGTCGAGGCGCTCGCGGCCAACGCTCACGACATGCTCGCCCGCGCACAGGGCACGCCCATCCGTGTCGCGAGCAAGTCGGTGCGCGTGCGCGGGGTGCTGGATGCCGTGCTCGCGCTGCCCGGCTATCGCGGCATCCTCGCCTACACCCTGCCCGAGGCGCTGTGGCTCGCCGAGACCCACGACGACGTCGTCGTCGGCTACCCGACCGCCGACAACCTCGCGATCGCGCGTCTCGCGGCCGACGAGGAACTCGCGTCGCGCGTGACCCTCATGGTCGACTCGCTCAAGCACCTCGACCTCGTCGACGCGGTCGCGCCGCCGGAGCAGCGCGCCACGATCCGGGTCTGCCTCGAGCTCGACGCCTCGTACCGCAACCCCGTGCTCGGCCACGTGGGCGTGCGCCGCTCGCCCGTGCACGAGGTGGCGGAGGCGGCCTCGCTCGCCGCTGCGATCACCAAGCGCAAGGGCTTCGCGCTCGTCGGCATGATGGCCTACGAGGCGCAGATCGCCGGAGTCGGCAACCAGGGCATGTCGAACGTCGCGGTGCGCGCGATGCAGAAGGCGTCCGCAGCCGAACTGCGCGAACGCCGCGGGGCAGCCGTCGCCGAGGTGCGCAAGATCGTCGACCTCGAGTTCGTCAACGGAGGCGGCACGGGCTCGCTCGAATCGACCCACGACGACCCGTCGGTCACCGAGATCGCCGCAGGATCCGGCCTCTTCGGCCCGCTGCTCTTCGACGGCTACGAGCACTTCCAGCCGGCGCCCGCCGCCTCGTTCGCGCTCAACGTCGTGCGGCGTCCCACCGCCGACATCGCGACCGTCCTGGGCGGCGGATGGATCGCATCCGGCCCGCCCGGACAGGACCGTCTGCCGCGCCCCGCCTGGCCCGAGGGGCTCAAGTACCTGCCGCGCGAGGAGGCCGGCGAGGTGCAGACGCCCGTCACGGGGCCTGCCGCCGCCGATCTCAAGATCGGCGACCGCGTGTTCTTCCGCCACGTCAAGGCGGGCGAGCTCTCCGAGCACCTGAACGAGTTCCTGCTGGTGGAGGACGGCCGCATCCTCGACCGGATCCCGACGTACCGCGGCGAGGGGAAGGTGTTCCTGTGACCGCCACCGCCGAGGGCCGCACGACACGGGCTCCGCTGCGCGCGGCCGGCGTGTGGCGCAACTGGGGGCGCTCGGAGGCGTCGCGCCCCGCCTTCCGCGCCTCGCCCTCGAGCGTTCCCGAGGTGCAGGCCGTCGTGCGCGCCGCGCGCGAGCGCGGCCTGCCCGTCAAGACGGTCGGCGCGGGGCACAGCTTCACGGCGATCGCCGCGACCGACGGCATCCTCGTCGACCTCGACCGCCTGCAGGGCGTCGTCACCGCGAGCTCCGAGACGGGACGCGTGACCCTCGCCGCGGGCACGCGCCTGCACCAGCTGCACGAGCTGCTCGCGCCGTGGGGCCTCGCCCTGCAGAACATGGGCGACATCGACCGCCAGTCGATCGCGGGGGCGACCTCGACCGGCACCCATGGAACGGGTCTCGCGTTCGGCGGTCTCGCGACCACCATCACCGGCGCCGTGCTCGTGACGGGCGACGGCTCGATCCTGCGCGTCAACGAGCGGGAGAACGCCGAGCTGCTGCCCGCCGTGCGCCTCGGCCTCGGCGCCCTCGGCATCCTTGTCGAGCTCGAGCTCCAGTGCGTGCCCGCGTACCTGCTGCGCGCCGTCGAGCATCCGGAGCCCTTCGAGGTGATCGACGAGTTCCGCGCGCGCGTCGAGGCGGCCGACCACTTCGAGCTCTACTGGTGGCCGCACACCGACCGCGTCATGACGAAGACCAACACGCGCCTGCCGCTCGAGGCAGGGCGCCAGCCCGTGGGCGGCTTCGCGAACTGGGTGGAGGAGGAGGTCATGTCGAACGGCGCGCTCGCCGCGATGTGCAACGTCGGGCACCTCGCGCCCAAGCTCACGCCCTCGATCAACCGCCTCGCCACCAAGGTCTACGGAGACCGCGAGTACATCGACCACTCCTACGAGGTGTTCACGGCGCCGCGCCGCGTGCGCTTCCGCGAGATGGAGTACGCGCTGCCGCTCGACGAGGTGCCCGCGGCGCTGCACGAGCTGCGCGCGATGATCGAGGCATCCGGATGGCGCATCTCGTTCCCCGTCGAGGTGCGCGCCGCGGCCCCCGACGAGAACTGGCTCTCGACCGCGCACGAGCGCGAGTCGGGCTACATCGCCGTGCACCGCTACGTGAAGGACGATCCGGAAGACTACTTCCGCGCCGCGGAGCAGATCTTCCTCGCGCACGGCGGACGCCCGCACTGGGGCAAGATGCACTACCTCGACGCGACAGTGCTTCGGGAGCGCTACCCGCGCTTCGGCGACTTCCTCGAGGTGCGCGACCGACTCGACCCCGACCGCACCTTCCGCAACGCCTACCTCGACCGCGTGCTGGGGGCGTAGCACGGGCATCGCTGCGCGCCCAGAGCGAACGCCCCGGTCGACGGGCCGCGCGTCCCCCTAGGATTCGGATATGGACCCCATCGCGCTCGTCGTCATCGGCATCGTCGTCCTCCTCGTGGTGATCGTCGGCATCTACCTGTGGTCGACCTACAACGGCCTCGTCAAGCTCAACGTGCGCGTCGACGAGGCGTGGAGCGACATCACGGTGCAGCTCAAGCGCCGCGCCGACCTCATCCCGAACCTCATCGAGACCGTCAAGGGCTACGCCGCCCACGAGAAGGGCGTGTTCGAGCAGGTGACCGCGGCGCGCGCCGCGACCGTCAACGCCTCGACCCCCGCGCAGGCCGCGGAGGCCGAGGGGCTGTTCCAGAACGCCCTCAAGTCGATCTTCGCCGTCGCCGAGGCCTACCCGCAGCTGCAGGCGAACCAGAACTTCCTGCAGCTGCAGGGCGAGCTCGTCGACACCGAGGACAAGATCCAGGCCTCGCGCCGGTTCTACAACGGCGGCGTGCGCGAGCTCAACACGCGCATCAAGCTCTTCCCGAACACCCTCTTCGTGCGCGGGCTCGGCTTCACCGAGCGCGAGTTCTTCGAGGTCGCGGATGCCGCCGCGATCGCCGAGCCGCCGCGGGTGCAGTTCTGAACTGAGCGGGTACCCTTCGGGGCCCGCTCAGTTCAAGGTCGAGTAGCGCCGCGCGCCAGCGCGACGCGTGTCGAGACCTGCCGCACCTCGTGCAACCCCTCCCCCGACACCCGGACGAACCTCATGTACTCCGCTATCGCCGCCAACAAGCGCAACACCGTGCTGATCATCGCGCTCTTCATCGTGATCATCGGCGCGCTCGGCGCGCTCACCGCGTGGATCGTGGGCGACTGGTGGATCGCCGGGATCACGCTCGCGATCGCCGTCGTCTACGCCGTCATCCAGTACTTCGCGGCGACGAGTGAGACGATCGCGCTCACGGGCGCCGTCGAGATCTCGAAGCGCGACAACCCGCGGCTCTACCGCATCGTCGAGAACCTCGCGATCACCGAGGGGCTGCCGATGCCGAGGGTCTATGTCATCGACGACCCGGCGCCCAACGCCTTCGCCACCGGGCGCGACCCCGAGCACGCGGTCGTCGCGGCGACGACGGGCCTCCTCCAGATCATGGACGACGCCGAGCTCGAGGGTGTCATGGCGCACGAGCTCGGCCACGTGAAGAACTACGACATCCGCGTCTCGCTCATCGTGTTCGGGCTCGTCATCGCGATCGGGCTGCTCGCCGACATCGCCCTGCGCGTCACGATCTTCGGCGGCCGTGGCCGCTCGAGCAACAACGGCGGCCCCGCCGCGATCGTCATGCTCGTCATCGGGCTCGTCGCGGTCATCATCGCGCCGATCCTCGCGGGCGTCGTGCAGGCGGCGGTGTCGCGTCAGCGGGAGTACCTCGCGGATGCGACGGGCGCGCTCACGACGCGGCATCCGGAGGCGCTCGCCCGGGCTCTCGAGAAGCTCAAGGTGTACGGACGCCCCGTCGCGCGCACCAACTCGTCGATGTCGCACCTGTGGATCTCCGACCCCAACAAGCCGGGCTTCATGCAGCGGCTGTTCGCGACGCATCCGCCGCTCGACGACCGCATCGCGCGCCTGCTCGGCAGCGCCGACCGGTTCTAGGCGGCACGCGGACCACGCGGCCCCACCCGTGCGAGGTTCAGCTCGCGTGCGGAGGGGCGTAGCGTGCAGGAGGTGGGCACCCTGCGCGCGATGACCTGGAACACCTGGTGGCGCTTCGGCGGCAACTGGGCCGAACGCCAGGTGGGGATCCTGCAGGTCGTGCGCGAGCAGGAGCCCGACCTGCTCGGCATCCAGGAGTGCTGGGCGGAGGCGGAGCGCACGCAGGCCGACGCGATCGCCGAGGAGCTCGGCGGCCACGCGGCGTTCGTGCCGACGGGTCTGCCACCCGCGCCCGAGCCCGCCGAGTACGCGGAGCAGGAGAACGTCGCCATGGGGCTCGGGCTCGTGAGCCGGTGGCCGATCACGCGCATCCTGCGGGCCGCGCTGCCGAGCGAGGGCCGGGACAATGCCGCCCTGCTCGCGCGCGTCGCGCATCCGGAGGGCCCGCTGCGGGTCGTCGTCGGCGCGACGAGCTGGGAACCGGATCGCACGGTCGAGACGACCCTGCAGGTCGCGGCGCTCCAGCGCCTCGTGCGCGAGGACGCGTCCTCACGCGCCCTGCCGAGTCTGCTGCTCGCCGACCTCAACTACGACCGCAGCCAGCAGCCGCTGAAGGGCGTGCTGCTGCTCGACGCATGGGATGCGGCAGACGAGGGCGCCGACCCGCGCACCCTCAGCTCCACCAACCGCTTCGCGCCCCCCGAGGCCGTCGATCAGTACGACAGGCGCATCGATCACATCCTCTTCACGCCCGGGTATCTCGGGGCGCGGGCGCGTCGCACGTGGATCGTACGCGACGAGCCGGGCGGCCTGCCGCCCTCGGATCACTACCCCGTCGTGACCGAGATCGGCTGGTCGACGAGCGGCACCTGAGCCTCCGCGGCGATCGCGCGCGCGAGGTCGCCGCGGTCGACGACCTCGAGCTCGCCGAGGCCCTGCCATGCGGCGAGCTCACGCAGCGCCGGCACGATGCGCTCGACCACGGCATCCGTCACCCCCTCCTCGCGCCACGCGGACTGCACGCGCAGCACGCCGCGCTTGCGGTCGTTCTTGAGGTCGATGCGGCCGACGAGCGCCTCGTCGACGAGCACGGGCAGTGTGTAGTAGCCGTACACGCGCTTCGCCGCGGGCGTGTAGATCTCGATGCGGTAGTGGAAGCCGAACATGCGCAGCGCCCGCTCGCGCTCCCACACGACGGGGTCGAAGGGGCTCAGAAGCGCGGTCGTCTCGATGCGCCGAGGGATGCGGGCATCGCGGTGCAGGAACGCCGCCTTCTTCCAGCCCGGCACCTCGACGCGGCGGACGACGCCCTCGTCGACGAGGCGCTCGAGCGCGGGCTTCGCGTCGGCCGTCTTGAGGCGGTAGTAGTCGGCGAGGTCGGAGAGTGTGCCGATGCCGTGCGCACGAGCGGCGCGCTCCATGAGCTGGTGAACGGCCTCCTCGCGCGTCACCTCGCGCTCCCAGAGGCCCTCCGGCATCACGTGTTCGGGCAGGGCGTAGGTGCGCTCGAAGCCCGAGCGCCCCGCCGAGACGACGTCGCCGACGCGGAACATGCGCTCGAGGCCGCGCTTGACCTCGTCCCACTCCCACCAGCTGCCGCGCCGGGGCGCCGCCGCGTCGCGCTCGATCCTCGACGCCGGAAGCGGCCCCTTCTCGGCGAGCTCCGACCGCAGCCACGCGAGGGTGTCGGCGTGGGCGGCGAGCCACGGGTCGGCGGCGCGCGCGTAGTAGTCGCGGAAGTCCTGCATGCGGAACCTGAACAGCGGCCAGTCGTCGAGCGGGATGAGGGCGGCCTCGTGCGCCCAGTACTCGCGGTAGGGGCCCTTCTTCGCGAAGGTCAGCCGGTCGAGGAGCGCCTTGTCGTAGGCGCCGAGCCGTGCGAACACGGGCAGGTAGTGGCTGCGCTCGAGCACGTTGACGGAGTCGAGCTGCAGCAGGCCGATGCGCTCGAACAGGAGGTTGAGCTGTCGCGTTCCCACGGCATCCGGTCGCGGACGCCCGAACCCCTGCGCGGCGAGGGCGATCCGGCGCGCGGCGGCGGGGGAGATGCTGTCGGCCACCCGAGTGACCCTAGCGTTCACCACCGACCGCGAGCGCTACCGGATCCGGCGACGGCTGCCGGTGCGGCGACCGCGCTGGCCGGATCCGGTAGCGCTCGTGGGAATACGTGGTCTCTAGACTTGGCGAATGGCCTTCGGATTCCGCAGCGAACGCGCTCGCGACGAGGAGGCACGCCGCGCGGTCGACGCGCGCGTGGCGGATGCCATGCCCGCCGGGATGAGGATCGCCGCCGCGTGGTCGTGGCGCCTGCTCGTCATCGCCGGCGTCGCAGCCCTCGTCATCTTCCTCGTCATCCAGTTGCGCTACATCGTCGTGCCGCTCATGGTCGCGATGCTGCTCGCCGCGCTGCTCGTGCCGTTCTCGAACTGGCTGCAGAGGCATCGCTGGCCGAGGTGGCTCGCGATCGCCGTGAGCGAGGTCGGCGTCCTCGCGATCATCGCCGGGCTCATCTGGCTCACGGTCCGTACCGTCATCAGCGGCTACCCGGCTCTCCAGGCGCAGACGCTCGAGCGCTGGGAGGAGCTCAAGGCCTGGCTGCTCGAGTCGCCGCTGCACCTCTCGGAAGCCGACATCCAGAACTGGGCGGACCAGTTCATCGAGGCGCTGCAGGCCGACTCGAGCTCGCTGTGGACGGGCGCCCTCTCGGTGAGCAGCGGACTCGGCCACTTCCTCGCGGGCTTCCTCCTCGTGCTGTTCGCGACGCTCTTCATCCTGATCGACGGGCGCGGCATCTGGCACTGGGTCGTGCGCATCTTCCCGCGCAAGGCGCGGGCTGCGCTCATCGGCGGCGGCGAGGCAGGATGGATCACGCTCTCGACATTCGTGCGCGTGCAGGTGCTCGTCGCGTTCATCGACGCCGTCGGGATCGGCCTCGGCGCCTTCATCCTCGGTCTCTTCTACGACGGGTTCCCGCTCGTCGTGCCGATCGCGATCCTCGTCTTCCTCGGCTCCTTCATCCCCGTCGTCGGCGCCGTCGTCTCGGGTGCGCTCGCGGTGTTCATCGCCCTCGTCTTCATGGGCCCGTGGCAGGCGTTCGTCATGCTGCTCATCGTCATCGGCGTGCAGCAGCTCGAGGGCCACGTGCTGCAGCCGTTCCTCGTCGGCAACGCCGTCAAGGTGCACCCCCTCGCGGTCGTCATCGTCGTCGCGGCGGGCGGTTTCCTCGCCGGCATCCCGGGAGCCCTGTTCGCCGTTCCCCTCGTGGCCACACTCAACGCCATGATCGTCTACATCGCGCGGGGCGAGTGGCGCACGAACCCGCATCCGTCGGTCGCGGATGTCGTCCCACCCACGAGAGGCCGCATCGCCCGTGACTGAGCTGCCCGGACCCTCCCTCGCCGAGATCCGTGCCGCGCGGGCGCGCGCGGCCGAGGTCGCCGTCGTGACGCCGATGGAGTTCTCGCGCTTCCTCTCGGAGGTCGTGGGCTCGCCCGTGCACCTCAAGGCGGAGAACCTCCAGCGCACCGGGTCGTACAAGATCCGGGGGGCCTACAACCGCCTCTCGCAGCTCACGCCGGAGGAGCGCGAGCGCGGAGTCGTCGCGGCCTCCGCCGGCAACCACGCGCAAGGCGTCGCGCTCGCGGCACGCGAGCTCGGCATCGCGGCGACGATCTTCATGCCGATCGGCGTCGCGCTCCCGAAGCTGCAGGCCACGCGCGACTACGGCGCCGACGTCGTGCTGCACGGACACGTCGTCGACGAGACGCTTCAGGCGGCCGCCGAGTTCGCCGAGCGCACGGGCGCCGTGCTCATCCCGCCCTTCGACCACCCGGATGTCGTGGCCGGTCAGGGCGGGCTCGCGCTCGAGATCCTCGATCAGGTGCCCGCCGTCGCGAACGTCGTCGTGCCGATCGGCGGGGGCGGGCTCATCGCGGGCATCGCGTCGGCGTTCGCGCAGCTCGAGCCGGAGCTCGGTCGCCGCGTGCGGGTCGTGGGCGTGCAGGCCGAGAACGCGGCCGCCTACCCGCCCTCGCTCGAGGCGGGAGAGCCGTGCGCCATCCCGACCTCGCCGACGATCGCCGACGGCATCGCGGTGGGCAAGCCGGGCGAGCTCAACTTCGCGATCGTGCGCGAGGCGGTCGACACCGTCGTGACGGTTCCGGATGACGACGTCGCGCAGGCGCTCGTCGTGCTGCTCGAGCGCGCGAAGCTCGTCGTGGAGCCTGCCGGCGCCGTGGGCACGGCCGCGGTGCTCTCGGGGCGTCTCGCCCTCGAGGGCCCGACCGTGATCCTGCTCTCGGGCGGCAACATCGACCCGATGGTCATGGAGCGCGTCATCGGCCGCGGTCTCGCGGCGTCTCATCGCTACCTGAAGGTCAACATCCCGCTTCCCGACCGCCCCGGTCAGCTCGCGCGCATCGCCGAGCTCATCGCGGAGGCGAACGCGAACGTCGTCGAGGTGCTGCACACGCGGCACGGGGTCGGTCTCAACATCAGCGAGGTGGAGATCGAGATCCACATGGAGACGCGCGGCGCCGAGCACGCGGAGCTCGTGCTGCGTCGCCTGCGCGAGGCCGGCTACCGGCCGCGCGTCGACGCCTGACCCGCGGGTCCGCGAGAGTACGTACTTTTCGGCCCGAAGGTCGCCGTTTTCGCAAAAAGTACGTACTTTCGCGGACGGGGACGCGGGGGTAGCATAGGCCGCAACCTATAGAAAGGATGCGGCGATGACCCTCCTCGAGAACCCCGCACAGGTCGCCGGCCTCGTCACCCGTGAGCTGCGCACGGGGGAGCGCGACGGCGCGCCTACCCGCATCGCGGTCGCCCGCCGCGAGTACGCGACGACGCCCGACGACCTGTGGAACGCCCTCACCGACGCCGAGCGCATCCCGCGCTGGTTCCTGCCCATCAGCGGCGACCTCCGCGTCGGCGGCCGCTACGAGCTCACGGGCAACGCCTCCGGCACGGTCGAGCGCTGCGACGCCCCGCGCCGCTTCGACATCACGTGGGAGATGATGGGCGCGCCCTCGTGGGTCACCGTCACGCTCGCCCCCACGGCATCCGGAACCGAGCTCGAGCTGGTGCACGAGGCGCACGTGCCCGAGGAGTTCTGGTCGGCCTACGGTCCCGGCGCCGTCGGCATCGGCTGGGACGGCGCCCTCATGGGCCTCGGCCTGCACGTCGAGACGGGCGAAACCGTCACGGGCGAGGCGGCCGAGCAGCTGCCGTTCACCGACGAGGGGCGCGCGTTCTACCGCGCCGCCGCCGACGGCTGGACGGATGCGGCGATCGCCGCGGGCGAGGACCCGGACGCCATGCGGGCGGCGGGCGAGGGCGCCTACGCCTTCTACACGACCGCGGCGCCCGAGTCGTGAGCGCCGTGCCCGAGTCGATCGCGCACGCGGACCCCGTCTTCGAGGCGCTTGGCGACCCCGTGCGGCGGCTCATCGTGCGCCTCGCGGCGGCGGGGGAGCAGCCCGCGGGCGCGCTCGTCGAGGGTGTGCAGCGCGCGCACACCATCTCGCAGCCCTCGGTCTCGCAGCACCTGCGCGTGCTGCGAGACGCGGGGCTGCTGACGGTGCGCGCCGAGGGCACGCGTCGCCTCTACGCGCTCGACCCGGATGCCGTCGACGTCGCGCGCGAGTGGCTCACGTCCCTCGTCGATCCGCTCGCGCCGCTCGCCAACCCGCTCGACGCCCTCGCGACCGAGGTCGCCCGCGGCAAGCGCGAGCGTCGAGGCGAGGAGAGGGCTCAGCCCGCGTAGGGCTCGACCTTCACGATCTCGACGGCGATGTCGCGGCCGTTCGGGGCCGTGTAGCTGAGCTTGTCACCGGTCTTGCGCCCGATAATCGCCTGCCCGATGGGGCTCGACTCGGGGTAGACGTCGAGGTCGTCGTTGTCGGCTGCGATCTCGCGGTTGCCGAGCAGGAACGTCGACTCGTCTCCCGCGATCTTCGCGGTCACGAGGGTTCCCGGTGCGACGGTCCCGTCGGAGGCCGGAGCCTCGCCGACGATCGCGGTGCGCAGCAGCCCGGTGAGCAGGCGGATGCGCGCCTCGATCTTGCCCTGCTCGTCCTTCGCGGCGTGGTATCCGCCGTTCTCCTTGAGGTCGCCTTCCTCGCGCGCCGCCTCGATCTTCTTGGCGATGTCGATGCGCGCGGGACCCTCCAACTCGGCCAGCTCCGCCTTGAGGCGGTCGTAGGACTCCTGGGTGAGCCACGTCGTGGTCTCGGGCATGGTGCTCCTCACAAACAATCGAGACCGGCACTCGGCCGGTCTCCACAGGGTGATGCGTTCCGGAAAGCTTAGGACAGTTCGGCCCGAACCGCATCCGCGGTGGCGGCGTCGTCCGTGAGCCAGCAGCGGTAGACGGAGCCGCCGACGGCCTGTTCGCTCGTGCGGAGCGTCGCGCTCAGGAGGCGCGTCGTCTGCTCCGACGGGGGCACCTCGACGATGCGCCAGCCGATGATGGCGTGCTTCTCGCTCACGGCCTTCACGGCGCACGACACCTCGGCGCCGGAGGACGCGGTGAGCTGCCAGCGCACCTCGACGGAGGTGTCGCTCAACTCGGCGAAGCCCACGTCCTTCGCCTCGAGGGAGGCGCTCGGGCTGAGCACCCCGACCCAGATGACCCACGCGACGACCACGACCGCGACACCCGCCGCCGCGACGATCGCGAAGAGCCGCATCCGGGCGCGGTGGGCGGGGGTGCGGCCGTACCGCTCGTCGAGGTTCTGGGTCATGGGGTGCTCCGGGGGACGACTACGCTTGAGTCCAGGTTAAGCGCTTCGGAAAGGGCGACCGTGCTGCATCTGCTCTGGGTGGCGACGCCCACCCCCAGCCCGACGAGCGGCGTCGACGCGAACCTCGTCACGCCCGGCGTCGTGGGGTTCCTGGTGACGCTCGGCCTCATCGTCGCGACGATCCTCCTGCTCGTGAGCCTCACCAGCCGCATCCGCCGGGTCAACAACCGCGCCGACATCGCGGCCCGCCTCGACGCCGAGGAAGCCGCCGCCGAGGACGACAGCGCCAAGTAAGCCGCTGCTCGCACGCGCCGCGGATCATCGCGGCGCCAGAAGACTCAGACGTACACCGGGTCGAGCACGATGAGCAGGATCGCGGTCCAGTGGCACAGGAACGCGATGACCGTGCAGGCGTGGAAGAGCTCGTGGAAGCCGAACACGCCCGGGGCGGGGTTCGGCTTCTTGATCGCGTAGAACACCGCGCCCACGGTGTAGGCGACACCGCCGACGAGCACGAGCACCATCATCGCGACGTTGGCGTTCACGAGGTCGACGATGTACATCATGGCGGCCCAGCCGAGCGCGACGTACAGGGGCACGTAGAGCCAGCGCGGCGCCTTGAGCCAGAACACCCGGAACCCGATGCCGAGCAGCGCCCCGCCCCACACGAGCGACAGCAGCACGACGGCCTTGTCGTTGGGCAGCGCGCATACCGCGAGCGGGGTGTAGGTGCCCGCGATGAGCAGGAAGATGTTGGCGTGGTCGAGGCGCCGGAAGAGCGCCTTCACCTTCGGTGACCAGTTGAAGCGGTGGTAGGTGGCGGAGATCCCGAAGAGCAGCAGCGAGCACACCATGAACACGGCCGAAGCCCACTTCGCGGGCGCCCCGTCGGCGAGCGCGATGAGGATGATGCCGCCGGCGATCGCAAGCGGGAAGGTGCCGGCGTGCAGCCAGCCGCGCCACAGGGGCTTGGCCTCCGCGGGCGCGTGGTCGAGCTCGTCCTCGAGCAGCGGCAGGTTCGGCAGGTGGGCGCCGGGCTCGCGCTCGGCCTCGACCTCCGCGGAGGCGGCGGGTTGCGAGCGGCCGCCGGGTGCGTCGGAGGGCTGGTCGGTCGGGGCCGGCGCGGCAGTCATGCCGCGACGATAGCGCGGGCCACGACGCGCATCCTGAGAGCGGGCTGCATCGCCGCCCGCACGCGGGTCGGCTACCGTATCCACGTGAGTGAGCGGCAGGGTCCCGGCGGTACGGGACTGCTCTACGGCCTCTATCAGGCCCGGCTCCGCCGCCAGCTGCAGGACGCCAACCTGCCGCACCACGTCGCCATGATCATCGACGGCAATCGGCGCTGGGCGCGCGAGCGCGCGCTCGAGACGGCTGCCCACGGGCACCGGGCCGGTGCCGAGAAGATGCGCGAGTTCCTCGGCTGGTGCGACGACCTCGGCATCCGCGTCGTCACGATCTACCTGCTCTCGACCGACAACCTCACGGGCCGCCCGACCGAGGAGCTCGATCAGCTCTTCGAGATCATCGCCGACCTCGCGGACGACCTGTCGCGCGCCGCCGATTGGCGCATCCAGCATGTGGGCACGACCGAGGGCCTGCCCGAGCCGCTCGTCGGCGCCCTCCGCGCCGCCGAGGACCGCACCGCGGGCAACGCCGGCCTGCACGTCAACCTCGCGGTCGGGTACGGCGGTCGCCGCGAGATCGCGGATGCCATGCGCAGCATCGTGCGCGCGCACGGCGACCGCGGTGGGAGCGTCGAGGAGCTGGCCGGGATCCTCACTCCCGAGCTCATCGGCGAGCACCTCTACACGCAGGGGCAGCCCGACCCCGACCTCATCATCCGCACCTCGGGCGAGCAGCGGCTCTCGGACTTCATGCTGTGGCAGTCGGCGCACAGCGAGTTCTACTTCGTGGAGGCGCTCGGCCCCGACCTGCGCGAGGTGGACTTCCTGCGCGCGTTGCGCGCCTATGCGACGCGGCATCGCCGCTTCGGACAGTGAGCCGCACGGGAGCCCGGTCATGACACTCTCGATCGACGAGTTCGCCGCACGTTTCCACGAGGAGCCCGGCTACCTCGACTTCGCCTCCGCGGGGCCGATGGGAGACACGGTGCGCGCCGAGATGGACGCGTTCTCGTCGGTGCTCGCGGGCGGGCGTTTCGGCTCGTTCGCGTCGTTCTTCGAGCAGGACGCGCGCGTGCGCGGCGCGGTCTCGGCCCTCACGGGCTTCCGCCCTGATCAGATCGCGTTCCAGCCGAACACGACCCAGGGGCTCATGCACACCCTCTTCGGCATCACGGGCGGCATCGCGCTGTCGCCGAGCGAGTTCCCTTCGCTGCCGTACGCGGCCGTTCGCGCGCAGCAGGCGCTCGGCGTCGTGACGCCCCAGTGGCTGGAGACCGACCACGGGCGCGTGACGCCCGGAAACATCCGCGACCAGCTCGACTCGTCGACCGTGGCGGTCGCCGTGAGCCTCGTGGACTTCCGCACGGGCCACCTCGTCGATCTCGAGGGGCTGCGCCAGGTGATCGGCGACCGGCTGCTCATCGTCGACGCGATCCAGGGCTTCGGCGTCGTCGACGCCCCGTACGAGCTCGCGGATGTCGTGGTCGCCGGCGGCCAGAAGTGGGTGCGGGCTGGATGGGGCACGGGCTTCCTCGCGCTCTCGGACCGCGCCCTCGACCACCTGACGCCCGTGTGGTCGGGCTTCGCCGCCTCGGAGCGACCGGGGATGACGCCCGACGAGGTGCTCCCGCCCGCCGCCGACGCCCGCGCGTACACCGTCTCGAACCCCGACTGGATCGCGATGGCGCGCCTCGCCGCCGCCCTCCAGGAGATCGCCGAGGTCGGCGTGCCCGCCATCAACGCGCGCATCGCCGAGCGGGTGAGCGAGCTCATCGACATCGCCGATGAGTTCGCGCTGCCCGTGGTCTCGCCGCGCGCCGAGAACGAACGGGCCGGGATCGTCGTCGTGGAACCCGACGCCGACCACCTCACGGTGCTGTCCGCTGCCCTCCACAACCACGGCGTGACCGTCACGACGCGCGGCGGCCAGGTGCGCCTCTCGGCGCACGTGTCGACGGGCGCCGACACGCTCACGCTGCTGCGCTCGGCGCTCCTGTCGTTCGCCACCGCATCCGCTGCGCGCTGAGAGTTCATCGGCGCGTCACATGCGCGGGCGTGTCGCTCGCGTCTGGGCGCCGAGGCGGGCATAGCGTCAGCACATCAGGCACCGTGCCTGATCGGAGCGGCCACACATGTTCGCTACCGACGAGCCCCTGGCCGATCCGCGACAGGATCCGGGTGGCCTCCCACCCGGGGATGGAGTGGGAGTGCCCGCGCTCGACAAGCCCCAGCAGAAGTCCACGACCGTCGCAGTTCAGAAGCGGAAGCAGGGGGAGCGCACCTACGTGCTCGACACCTCCGTGCTGCTCGCGGATCCGCGCTCCATCTACCGATTCGCCGAGCACTCGGTCGTGCTGCCGGTCGTGGTCGTCACCGAGCTCGAGGCCAAGCGCCACGACCCGGAGATCGGGTACTTCGCCCGCCAGTCCCTGCGCATCCTCGACGACCTCCGCGTCGAGCACGAGCGCCTCGACTTCCCCATCGCGATGGGCGATGCGGGCGGCACCCTGCGCGTCGAGCTCAACCACTCCAACATGTCGGTGCTGCCGTCCGGACTGCAGCTGAACGACAACGACTCCCGCATCCTCGCGGTGGCCATGAACCTCGCGAACGACGGCCTCGACGTCGTGGTCGTCTCGAAGGACCTGCCGCTGCGCGTCAAGGCGGCGTCGATCGGCCTCGCCGCGGAGGAGTACCGCGCCGAGCTCGCCGTCGACTCCGGATGGACGGGGCTCGCCGATATCGAGATCTCGGCCGAGCAGATGGCCGAGCTCTACGACAGCGAGAAGCTCGTGTCGCGGCAGGTGCAGGACCTGCCCGTCAACACGAGCCTCGTCATCCACTCCGACCGGGGTTCGGCCCTGGGACGGGTCACGGGACGCGGCGAGCTCAAGCTCGTGCGGGGCGACCGCGACGTCTTCGGCGTCCACGGTCGCAGCGCCGAGCAGCGGCTCGCGATCGACCTGCTGCTCGACCCCGAGGTCGGCATCGTGTCGCTCGGAGGGCGCGCGGGCACCGGCAAGTCGGCGCTCGCCCTGTGCGCGGCGCTCGAGGCGGTGCTCGAGAAGCAGCAGCACCGCAAGATCATGGTGTTCCGTCCTCTCTACGCCGTCGGGGGCCAGGAGCTCGGCTACCTCCCCGGTGACAAGGAGGAGAAGATGAGCCCGTGGGGCCAGGCGGTGTTCGACACCCTCGGCGCCCTCGTCTCCGAGAACGTGCTCGACGAGGTCGTGGAGCGCGGCATCCTCGAGGTGCTGCCGCTCACGCACATCCGCGGGCGCTCGCTGCACGACGCCTTCGTGATCGTCGACGAGGCGCAGTCCCTCGAACGGAACGTGCTGCTCACGGTGCTGAGCCGCATCGGGCAGAACTCGCGGGTCGTGCTCACGCACGACGTCGCGCAGCGCGACAACCTGCGCGTCGGCCGCCACGACGGCGTCGCATCCGTCATCGAGACGCTCAAGGGGAACGCGCTCTTCGGGCACATCACCCTCACCCGCAGCGAGCGCTCGGCGATCGCCGCGCTCGTCACCGAGCTGCTGGAGTCCGCCGAGTTGAGCTGAGCTGTCGGATCGCACCCGATGAGACCCCGATAATGGGGGGATGCCGAGCCCGAGTCGTCCGCGCGCGCCCCGGCACCGAGCGCAGGTGCAGCAGCATGCCCGCCTGAGCCGCCGCACGCGCGTCATCGCCTTCACCGTCGCCGGGGTGCTCGTCGCAGCCCTCGGCACGACGGGCGTGCTCGCCGCGACGGGTGTTCTCGCACCCCAGCCCGCGGCCGTCGCGGAGACGCCGCGGCCGACCCCGTCGGCGACGCCGACGCCGACGCCCACCCCCACGCCGACCGGCCCCTATCGCGAGAGCCTCGCCCTCACGCCGCCCATGGGCTGGAACAGCTGGAACTACCTGCGCTGCTACGACCTCACGGAGGCCGCGGTGAAGTCCGCCGCCGACGCGATCGTCGCGCGCGGGCTCGCCGCCGCCGGCTACGAGTACATCGTCGTCGACGACTGCTGGCAGTCGGGGCGGGATGCGAACGGCGTGCTCCTCGCCGATCCGGCCCGCTTCCCGAGCGGCATGAAGGCGCTCGGGGACTACCTGCACGCCAAGGGTCTCAAGTTCGGCATCTACGCCGTCCCCGGTTCGCTCACGTGCGCCAACCACTGGGACCGCTACCCCGTGCGCGGCATCGGCAGCCTGGGCTACGAGGCACTCGACGCCCAGACCTTCGCCGACTGGGGCGTCGACTTCCTCAAGTACGACTGGTGCCGGGCCGACATCAACGACGGCATGACCGAGCCGCCCGCCTTCGCCCAGATGGAGCAGGAGCTCGTGAAGACGGGCCGCGACATCGTGCTCTCGATCTCCGAGTACGGCGAGTCCCAGCCGTGGACGTGGGCGCCCGGCATCGCCAACATGTGGCGCACGAGCCACGATCTGCACCCCAACTGGAAGTCGCTCTCCGACCACATCAATGCCGAGGCCGGGCTCTCGCAGTACGCCCGCCCGGGTGCGTGGAACGACCCCGACATGCTCCAGCTCGCCAACGGGCTCGGCCCCAACGAGAACATCACGCAGATGGCGATGTGGTGCATGCTCGCGGCGCCGCTCTTCATCGGCACCGACCCCGCGACGCTCGAACAGCAGTACGTGGATCTGCTCACGAACCCCGAGCTCCTCGCGATCGACCAGGATCCCCTGGGGCTGCAGGGCGACAGGCTGCGGGATGCCGACGGCATCCAGCTCTGGGCACGCACGCTGTCCGACGGCTCGCACGCCGTCGCGTTCTGGAACACGAGCTACTCGAACCTCACGAGCTCCACGAGCCTCGCCGAGCTCGGGCTCTCGGGCACCTATACGATCCGCGACGTCGTGAACCGCGTCGACCTCGGCACGACCTCCGATGTCATCACCTCGCCGCTCGTCGGCGCGCACGGCACGGCACTGCTGCGCCTCGACCCCCTGAGCTGAGCGGAGACGACGAGACGGGCGCCCCCGAGGGGACGCCCGTCGTGCGCGCGGATGCCGCGGCTCAGCCCGGGTGCGTCATCGAGAGCACGTCGAGCGCCGTGTCGAGCTGCTCGAGCGTGAGCTCGCCGCGCTCGACGAAGCCCAGGTCGATCGTGGCCTCGCGCACCGTGATGCCCTTCGCCACGGAGTGCTTCGCGATCTTCGCGGCGTTCTCGTAGCCGATGAACTTGTTGAGCGGCGTCACGATCGAGGGCGACATGCCCGCGAGCGCCGCGGCGCGCTCGAGGTTCGCCTCGAGGCCGTCGATCGTCTTGTCGGCGAGCACGCGGCTCGAGTTCGCGAGCAGGCGGATCGACTCGAGCAGGGCCGTGCCCATGACGGGGATCGCGACGTTGAGCTCGAACGAGCCCGTCGCCCCCGCCCAGGCGACGGTCGCGTCGTTGCCCACGACGCGCGCGGCGACCATGATGACCGCCTCGGGCACGACGGGGTTGACCTTGCCGGGCATGATCGACGAGCCGGGCTGCAGGTCCGGGATGTGCAGCTCGCCGAGACCCGTGTTGGGACCCGAGCCCATCCAGCGCAGGTCGTTGCAGATCTTGGTGAGCGACACCGCGACGACGCGCAAGGCGCCGGACGCCTCGACGAGGGCGTCGCGGTTGGCCTGCGCCTCGAAGTGGTCCTCGGCCTCGGTGATCGGCAGACCGGATGCGGCGGCGAGCTCGGCGATGACCTTCTGCGGGAAGCCCTTCGGGGTGTTGATGCCCGTGCCGACGGCGGTGCCGCCGAGCGGGACCTCGGCGACGCGCGGGAGGGCCGCCTCGATGCGCTGGATGCCGAGGCGGATCTGCCGCGCGTAGCCGCCGAACTCCTGGCCGAGCGTCACGGGCGTGGCGTCCATGAGGTGCGTGCGGCCGGGCTTGACGGCGTTCTTCCAGAGCGCGGCCTTCTTCTCGAGCGCGGTGGCGAGGTGGTCGAGGGCCGGGATGAGGTCGGCGATGAGCGCACCGGTCACGGCGACGTGCACCGAGGTCGGGAAGACGTCGTTCGAGGACTGCGATGCGTTGACGTGGTCGTTCGGGTGCACGGGGGAGCCGAGCTTGTCGGTCGCGAGGGTCGCGAGCACCTCGTTCATGTTCATGTTCGAGCTCGTGCCCGAACCGGTCTGGTAGGTGTCGACCGGGAAGTGGTCGTGGTGCGCGCCCGCGATGATCTCGTCAGCGGCGGCCACGATCGCGTCA
This sequence comes from Actinomycetes bacterium, assembly GCA_023432005.1. Classification (GTDB taxonomy): domain Bacteria; phylum Actinomycetota; class Actinomycetes; order Actinomycetales; family Microbacteriaceae; genus Homoserinibacter. Next base: position 17,471 of record JAEYVF010000060.1, on the reverse strand, counting down.
GCGACGGCGCCGTCGAGCACCCCGAGCTCCTTGTTGGCGATCGCGGCGGAGCGCTTGATGCGGGCGAGTGCGACGATCTGGGCGGCTTCGAGGCCCGTGCCGGAGATCGGGAAGTTCTCGACCGCCCGCTGCGTCTGCGCGCGGTAGAGCGCCGAGATCGGGACGCGGACCTCCCCCATGGTGTCGTGCTCGATGCGGTATTCGGCGTCGGTGCCCATGCGTGTGCCTTTCGTGCGGTGCTGCTCGTGCGGTGCTGCGGGGGTGCGGGGGAGTCTCAGGAGTCGGTGCCCACGTCGCCGATGACGACGGACGGCACCGCGGTGCCCTCGAGGAGCTTGTAGTTGGCCCCGACCACGGCGAGCGTGCCGGCGGCGACGGCGTCGGTGATGAGCTCGGAGCGCGCCACGAGGTCGGCCACGGTGCGCTTCAGGTGGGTGAGGCCGACATCCTCGGGATCGCGCGACGCAGCGGCGCGCACCGAGGGGCGGATCGCCGCGATGAGGCCCGCGATGTGCGGCGGGAGGGGGCGGGCGTCGGGCGCATCGAGGTCGATCGCGGCGCGCACGGCCCCGCACGCGTCGTGTGCGAGCACGACGATGAGCGGCACCTCGAGCACGGCGACCGCGTACTCGAGCGAGCCGATGACGGAGTCGGAGATGACCTGACCGGCATTGCGCACGACGAACAGGTCGCCGAGGCCCTTGTCGAAGATGATCTCGGCCGCGAGTCGTGAGTCGCTGCACCCGAAGAGAGCCGCGTGGGGTGCCTGGGCGGTGGCGAGCTCCTCACGGCGCTCGACGTCCTGACGCGGATGCAGGGGAGCACCCGCGACGAAGCGCTGGTTGCCGCGCGCCATCTCGCGCCACGCGTCGGCGGGGGTGCGGCGGGTGGCGCTCATCGGATCTCCTTCGCTACGGCGGTGGCGAGCGCCGCGAACTCCTCGTCCTCGGCGGTGCCGGCGAGCACGATCGTCGACCCGCCCACCTCGGTGACGAGCGCGTAGGCGACGTTGCCCGGATCGGTCGCGTCGCGGCGGTCGTAGCTGGTCCACGCCACGCCGTCGATCGTGACGACGGCGCCCGCGCGGGCGTCGCGCACCTGGTCGGCGAGCCAGCTCGGGTTGGCGTCGACGCCCTGGACGATCGCGAGGTAGTCGCCCTCGGGGGTCGTGAAGCCGACGCGCCACGTGACGACGCCGTCCGTGCCCGTCGTGCGCTCCGCGTGGTTGGCGTGCCAGCTCTCGGGCATGGCCGGGGCCACGAGCGGCTCGTCGACGGTGCCCTGCGCGGCCTCGGCGATCTCGAGGTAGGGGACGGCCTCGTACATGGGGCCCTGGTCGGGGCGCACGACGACCATCACGAGGAAGGCGACGATGCCGAGCGACGCGACGAGCGCGACGAGGAGGTTGAGGGCGGTCTTGCTGCCGCGCCGGGCGGCGCTCGCGGCGGCCTTGCGCGCGAGGGTCTCCTGCGGTGTCTCGGCTCGCCCGAGCTCCGCGACGATCGGCCGACCCGACTCGTCGACCCCGCTGTCGCGGCGGCTCACGATGCCTCGGCCGCGGCGCGTGCCGCGTCGAGGCGCGCCTTCGCACCCACGAGCCACTCCTCGCAGCGCCGGGCGAGGGCCTCGCCGCGCTCCCACAGGGCGAGCGACTCCTCGAGGGTCGCGGCGCCCTGCTCGAGCTTCGCCACCACCTGGACGAGCTCGTCGCGCGCCTGCTCGTAGCTGAGCTCGGCGACGTCGGCGGGGGTGGCGTCGGTCATGCCTCAAGCCTACTCGGCGCTCGCCGTGAGCTCACCGCCCGCGACGCGGATGCGGAGCACGTCGCCGGGCGCGACCTGTGCGGGGTCGCGCACGACGGCCTCCCCGCGGCGCACGACGGCGTAGCCGCGGTCGAGGGTGCGCTGCGGGGAGAGCGCACGCAGCTCCGCCGCGAGGCGGTGCACGGCCGTGTTCTCGCGCTCGATGCGCAGCTGCATGAGCTGCGAGCCGCGGTCGACGAGCCGGATGAGGTCCTCGGCGCGCGTCTGCACCATGACGCTGGGGTCGGCGAGCACGGGCCGCGAGCGCAGGGCGGCCACACGATCGATCTCCCCGGCGACGAGCGCCGAGAGGCGCAGCGCCATGCGCGCCCTGGCCTGCTGCACGCGCGCGGCCTCCTCCGTGACGTCGGGCACGACGCGCTTCGCGGCATCCGTCGGCGTCGACGCACGCAGGTCGGCGACGAGGTCGAGCAGGGGACTGTCGGCCTCGTGGCCGATCGCCGAGACGAGCGGTGTCGCGCACGAGGCCGCGGCGCGCACGAGCTGCTCGTCGCTGAAGACGAGCAGGTTCTGGAAGTCGCCGCCGCCGCGCGCCACGATGATGACGTCGACCTCGGGATCGGCGTCGAGCTCGCGGATGCCGGCCGCCACCTCGCGCGGCGCGTTGACGCCCTGCACGGCGGCGTGCCGCACGCGGAACCGCACCTGCGGCCAGCGCAGCTGGGCGTTGCGCAGCACGTCCTTCTCGGCATCCGAGTCGCGGCCCGTGACGAGGCCGATGCACTGGGGGAGGAACGGCAGCGGCTTCTTGCGGGCGGCGTCGAAGAGCCCCTCCGCCTGGAGGGTACGCTTGAGGCGCTCGAGCTGCGCGAGGAGATCGCCGATGCCGGCGTGCCGCAGCTCCGACGCCACCATCGAGAGCGTGCCGCCGCGCATCCAGTAGTCGGGCTTGACTAGGGCGACGACCCGGTCACCCTGCGCGAACTGCTCGGTGAGGCGCTGCAGCGTCGAGCCCCACACGGTGAGGGAGACGGTGACGTCCTGGTCGAGGTCCTTGAGCTTCGCGTAGACGACCCCGCGCGCGAGGTTCCACTGGGTGAGCTCGCCCTCGACCCACACCGAGCCGAGCCGGTCGATGTAGCCCTTGACCTTCGACGAGAGGGTCGAGACGGGCCACGGATGCTCGGCGCTCGGTGCGTCGACGTCGGTCATGCGGCCCAGGCTACGGGATGCCGGGGTCACCGCCCGGCGGTATCCCAGAGGTCCCCCGTAGACTCATCGGGTGGGCGGGATCACGAACGGCGCGCTGGGGACGACCCTCGAGACCCCGCGCGTGCCCGCCGTCCGCGGACGCCTCCGCGACGAGCCCGTCGGCCGCGGGAAGCGCGTGCTGCTCGCCGCGCCGCGCGGCTACTGCGCGGGCGTCGATCGCGCGGTCATCGCCGTCGAGAAGGCCCTCGAGAACTTCGGCGCCCCCGTCTACGTGCGCAAGCAGATCGTGCACAACGTGCACGTCGTCTCCGAGCTCGAGCGCCGCGGCGCGATCTTCGTCGACGAGGTCGACGAGGTGCCGCCGGGTTCGCACCTCGTCTTCAGCGCCCACGGCGTCTCGCCCGCGGTCGTTCGCTCGGCCGCAGAACGCGAGCTGCAGGCGATCGACGCGACGTGCCCCCTCGTCACGAAGGTGCACCGCGAGGCGACGCGCTTCGCGAAGCAGGACCTGCAGATCCTGCTCATCGGCCACGCGGGCCACGAGGAGGTCGAGGGCACGATGGGACACGCGCCCGAGCGCACCATCCTCGTGAACTCGCCCGAGGACGTCGACCGCATCGAGGTCGACGACCCCGACAACCTCGTGTGGATCTCGCAGACGACGCTGAGCGTCGACGAGACGATGGAGACGGTGCGGCGGCTGCGCGAGCGCTTCCCGAAGCTGCAGGACCCGCCCTCCGACGACATCTGCTACGCCACCCAGAACCGCCAGGTGGCCATCAAGAAGGTCGCGCCCGAGGCGGATCTCGTGATCGTCGTGGGCTCGGCCAATTCGTCGAACAGCGTCCGCCTCGTCGAGGTCGCGCTCGAGCACGGCGCGAAGGCCGCCCACCGCATCGACTACGCGAGCGAGATCCGTCAGGAGTGGCTCGACGGCGTCGCGACGGTCGGCGTGACGAGCGGCGCATCGGTTCCCGAGGTGCTCGTGCAGGAGGTGCTCGCGGATCTCGCGGACGCCGGCTACCGGGATGTCGCCGAGGTGCGCACGGCGGAGGAGGACCTCATGTTCTCGCTGCCGAAGGAGCTGCGGCGCGACGCATCCGGCAACGCGGATGCGCGCGCACTCGGGGGACGCGCCCGCGCCTGACGAGCGCGCGACGCGCCGTCCGGGAGAATCGGGAGGACGAGGGGGTTCGGATGCGCGTGACACTGCTGCCGCGTGAGGCGGCCGCGCGCGTCATCACCGGCTCCATCGCGACGCTCGCCTGGGCCGCGGGCGCCTGGATCGTCGTGCTCGCGATCCCGGTGCTCGTCGAGACGCTCGCGCGCCGCGACGAACTGGGCCTCCTGCCCCTGCCGCTCGGGATGCTGCTCGTCGTGCTCGCGGGGATCGGCGTCGCCGTGTGGCGCATGACGCCGCCCGTCGTCGTCGGGTACCTCGTCGTCGCGACCGCGGCATCCGTCGTCTACGAGGTGAGCCTGCTCTCGAACGACCTCTCGCTGCTCGAGCACGAGATGTACCTCGTGAACCGCCCGACGCTCGCGCTCGTGGCGATCGGCGTCGCGTCGACGTCGGCGCTCGGCGGCATCGCGTGGTGCCTCTTCGGCTACGGCGCCGCCAACCTCGTCGCGGTCGTCGTGGCCTCGCTGACCGACACGCCCGTGCGGCCGGGGATGGGGCCGACGATGGTGCTGCTGCTCGCCGTCGTGCTCAACCTCACACTCTTCACGCTGCAGGCCCGTCAGCGCCGCAAGCTGCCGCGTTTCGAGGAGCTCGAGGAGGCGACGAGACGTCGCGCCGCGACGGCCGACCTCGCGCGCCGTGCGACGGCCGTCGTGCACGACACGGTGCTCAACGACCTCACGATCGTCATGAACGCGCCCGACACGCTCGATGCGCGCACGCGCGAGCGGCTGCGCGACGACCTCGACACGCTCGAGGGAGGGGAGTGGCTGCACGCATCGGACCAGGTGGCCGTGCCCGACGAGGCGCAGGTGGCTGTGCGCAACGCCATGTCGCGGCTCGTGAGCGAGTTCCGCTGGCGCGGCCTCACGATCAACGTCACGGGCGTCACGACGGGGGTCTACCGCTACGGTGCGGCGCAGGGCGACGCCCTCGTCGGCGCGCTGGGAGCCGCGCTCGAGAACGTGCTGCGGCATTCGGGGGCCTCGAGCGCGAACGTCGAGATCGTCTACGGCGAGAGCGATGTGACGTTCATGATCTCGGATGAGGGCGTCGGCTTCGACATGGCCGAGATCGACCCCGACCGGCTCGGCATCCGCGACTCCATTCTCGGACGGATGGAGGGCGTGGGTGGCAGCGCGCGCATCTGGTCGGCCCCCGGGGCGGGCACGACTGTCATGCTCACGATGCCGATCGACGAGACGGCCGACCCGGGCGCGCCGTCGCGGCACCGCGAGAGCGACACGGGCGCGCCGCGCGCGAGCGAGGAGGGTGCTGATGTCGAGCACTAGTCGCCGCGTCGACGTCATGCGCTACGCGGCACGCGACGTCGATCCCATGAGCTGGTTCACGGGCCCCTACGTGCCGCTCGTCTTCGCCGCGCTCATCGCGAGCTACGGCGGCGGCATGGTGATCGTCACGTGGGGACGCACGGACGCGCCGTGGCTTCAGCTCATCGCGCTCGTGCTGTGCGTCTCGGCGTGCATCCTCATCCAGGTGCTCACCTCGCTCAGACGGCGCTTCGACTGGCAGCTCGGGGCGACCGCGGTCTTCGTGGGAGGTGCGGGCCTCATCCTCTCGGCCCTCGGCTACACCGAGTCGCTCGTCACCGTCGAGTTGTGGTGGGCTCCCTTCGCCTTCGGCCTCTGCGTCGCGGTGCTCTCGCCCTACCTCTCGACGGGGAGGCTGCTCGGCTGGGGCCTCATCGCCCTCATCACGGTGCTGCCCCTCGCGTTCCTCATCGTCGACGAGCGCGTGCCCGCGTGGGGCTCGGTGTCGGTGTTCCTGCTCATCGCGAGCCCCGCGCTCGTCGCGACGGGTGCCGGCGCCGCCTTCGCGGTGAGCGTCGTGCACCGCACGCTGCCCATCGTGGCCAACCGCTCGAGCGAGGTCGTGTCGCCCGCCTTCGCAGCCGACCCGGAGGACGAGGAGGCGGAGCGCGTCGTGCTCGCGCGCTTCACGGCGCGCGCCGTGCCGTTCCTCCGCGAGATCGCCGAGCGGGGCACCGTGAGCGAGAGCGACCGCCACCTCGCGGGAGAGCTCGCGCGCCACCTGCGCGACGACCTCGTCTCGCGCAGCGACCTCGCGTGGCTCGGTCTGCGAGCGGATGACACGCGCGTCGTCGTCGCGGACCCCGACCGCCGCGCCCAGTCGCTCCGCGCCCCGCAGCGCGCCGCCATCCGCGACCTCGTACGCGCCGTGCTCGACGACCCCTCGACCGACGCGACGACCCTGTTCCTCGCGTTGCGCGCCCAGCCGGACGGCTCGACGGCCGTCGCCATGACGCTCGACACGGAGCTTCCCGAGGGGCGTCGCGTGCGGCACATCGCGCCGTACTACTTCAACCTGCGCGGAACGATGGACGACGTGCAGCTGAAACGCGACGGGGTCTCGTTCCGGGTACCCCCGGACGAGACCCCGTAGCGGGTCGGGACGCTCGCGGCGACCCCCACGCCTCAGGCGCTGATCGACTGCCCGGCCGAGCCGAGCTGCTGCGTCGCCGCGACGACGCGCTTCGCCATGGCCGACTCGGCGCGCTTGCCCCACGCACGCGGGTCGTAGACCTTCTTGTTGCCCACCTCGCCGTCGACCTTGAGCACGCCGTCGTAGTTCTCGAACATCCAACCCGCGATGTCGCGCGTGTACGCGTACTGCGTGTCGGTGTCGATGTTCATCTTGATGACGCCGTTCGCGACCGCCTCGGAGATCTCGGCATCAGTCGAGCCCGATCCGCCGTGGAACACGAGGTCGAGCGGCTTCGGGCCCGTGCCGTACTTGGCGGCGATGCCGGCCTGGATCTCGCCGAGCAGCTCGGGGCGCAGCTTGACGTTGCCGGGCTTGTAGACGCCGTGCACGTTGCCGAAGGTGAGGGCGGCGATGTAGCGGCCCTGCTCGCCCAGGCCGAGCGCCTCGACGGCCTGCTCGACGTCGCCGAGCGTCGTGTAGAGGGCCTCGTTGCTGCCCTCGTGCTGCACGCCGTCCTCCTCGCCGCCGACGACGCCGATCTCGACCTCGAGGATGGCGCGGATGTTCTTCATGCGCGGGAGCAGCTGCTGGGCGATCTCGATGTTCTCGGCGAGCGGGACGGCGGAGCCGTCCCACATGTGCGACTGGAAGATCGGGTTGCGGCCGGCCTTGACCTCGGCCTCCGAGGCCTCGATGAGGGGGAGCACGAAGCCGTCGAGCGCGTCCTTGGGGCAGTGGTCGGTGTGGAGGGCGACCGTGATGGGGTAGTTCTTGGCCGCCTCGTGCACGAACGCCGCGAAGGCGAGGGCGCCGGATGCGCGGGCCTTGACGCTCTGGCCGGCGAAGTAGTCGGCGCCGCCCGTCGTGACCTGGAGGATGCCGTCGGAGCCCGCCTCGGTGAGGCCCTGGAGGACGGCGTTGATGGTCGAGGAGCTCGACACGTTGATGGCGGGGAAGGCGAAGGCGTTCTGCTTCGCCGTGTCGAGCATCTCGGCGTACTGATCCGGGGTGGCGACGGGCATGGGGGTCCTCCTGGAGCGGATGGGGTGGTCGCCCCGAGTCTACGGCGTGTCGGATTCCACCCAGTCGAGGGTGCGCTCGACGGCCTTGTGCCAGCGTACGATGCCGCGCGCGCGTGTGGCCTCGTCGATCGCGGGCTCCCAGCGGCGGTCCTCCGCCCACAGCGCGCGCAGCTCGTCGGTGTCCTTCCAGAGGCCCACGGCGAGCCCCGCGGCGTAGGCGGCGCCGAGCGCCGTCGTCTCGGCGACCCGGGGCCGCACAACGGGCAACCCCAGCACATCCGCCTGGAGCTGCAGCAGCAGCTCGTCGGCCACCATGCCGCCGTCGACCCGCAGCTCGGCGATCGGCGTGGTGAGCTCCGAGTTCGCCGCCTCGACCACGTCGAGGGTCTGATAGGCGACGGCCTCGAGCGCGGCGCGCGCGATGTGGCCCTTGGTCGCGAACCGCGTGAGCCCCACGATCGCGCCGCGCGCATCCGGGCGCCAGTAGGGCGCGAAGAGACCCGAGAAGGCGGGCACGATGTAGACGTCGCCGTTGTCGTCGACGGTCTTCGCGAGCGTCTCGATCTCGGGTGCCGAGCCGATGATGCCGAGGTTGTCGCGCAGCCACTGCACGAGCGATCCGGCGACCGCGACCGATCCCTCGAGCGCGAAGCGCGGGGCGTCGTCGCCCAGACGGTAGGCGACGGTCGTGATGAGGCCGCTTCCGCTGTGCACGAGCTCGGTGCCCGTGTTGACGATGAGGAAGCCGCCCGTGCCGTGGGTGTTCTTCGACTCGCCCGCGTCGAACGCCGCCTGACCGAACGTCGCCGCCTGCTGGTCGCCGAGGATCCCCGCGATGGGCGTCTCGCGCAGCAGGCTCTTGCTCTCGGCGTGGCCGTACACCTCGGAGGAGGAGCGGATCTCGGGCAGGATCGCGCGCGGCACCCGGAACGCCTCGCACAGCTCGTCGTCCCAGTCGAGCGTCGCGAGATCCATGAGCAGCGTGCGGCTCGCGTTCGTGACGTCGGTCGCGTGCACGGCACCGCGGGTGAGATTCCACAGGATCCAGCTGTCCGGCGTGCCGAACGCGAGCTCGCCCGCCTCGGCGCGCGCGCGGGCGCCCTCGACGTTGTCGAGGATCCAGGCGATCTTCGTCGCCGAGAAGTACGTCGCGAGCGGCAGGCCCGTCTTCTCCGCGAAGCGTCGCACGCCCCCGTCGACCGCGAGCGCGTCCACCGCGTCCTGCGTGCGGGTGTCCTGCCAGACGATCGCGTTGTGGATGGGCTTGCCCGTCGCCCGATCCCACACGATCGCGGTCTCGCGCTGGTTCGTGATGCCGATGGCGGCGACCTCGTGACGCGTGATCCCCGCGTCGGCGAGAGCCTCGCCGATCACGTGGCGGGTGTTGCGCCAGATCTCGACCGGGTCGTGCTCGACCCAGCCGGGTTTCGGGAAGTGCTGGCGGTGCTCGCGCTGGCCGGTGCTGAGGATGCGGCCGCGGTCGTCGAAGACGATCGCGCGCGTGCTCGTGGTGCCCTGGTCGATGGCGACGATCGTGCGCGGGGCTGACTCGGATGCGGGCATCGGTGCTCCTTCGCTTCGGCTCCACCGTAGCGACGCGGGCGCGGTGCGCGTCGCCCCGATGAACGGATGTGCAGGTTAGGCGGCACTCTCGACGAGCCGTCGGGCGAGCGCCTCGTCGAGCACGAGATCGGTGACGAGACGCGCGGCGAGGGCGCCGCGCAGGCTCGCGAGCTTCTGCGGCCCCGAGACGACGCACACGCGACGCGCGACCTTCGCGAGCTGATCGAACCCGGGTCCCGTCGCGCGCGCGTTGAGGGCGATGTCACGCCAGGTCCCGTCGGCGCGGTAGAACACCGTCGCGACGTCGCCGACGGCGCGGTCGTCGCTCAGCCGTCGGTAGTCGGCGCGGTCGAGGTAGCCGCCGATGTAGACGCGACTCGGCACCTCGGCGAACGGGGAGCCGAGTCCGAAGACGGCGACATCCATCCGCTTCACGAGATCGAGCACACGGCGCGTCGAGCGCTCGCGCCAGAGCGCCTCCTTCGTGAGCGGGCTGTCGAAGAACGCCGGCACGGGGAACTGCTGGATGCGCGCGGAGTAGGCCCGCCCGAACCGCTCGAGGATCTCGCTCGCGTACTCGATCCCCGTCGTCTCGAGGTTTCCGGCGCCGTTCATCTGAACGATCACCGAGCCGTGGGTCTCCTTGGTCGCGAGGTGGCGGCTCATGGCGCCGAGGGTGGAGCCCCACGCGATGCCGACGATGCTGTTCGACTCGACGAAGCGGGGGAGGAGCCGCGCGGCCGTGATCGCGACGCGCTCGAGCCGGTCGACGTCGGAGGTGGTCTCGGGGATCGGGACGACGTGGGCCGTGACCTTGAAGCGCTCGGCGATGCGCTGCTCGAGCACGGCTCCCGTCTCGAGGGGCGAGCGCACGTGGATCTCGACGAGCCCCGTTTCGCGCGCGTAGCTCAGCAAACGGGAGACCGACGAGCGGGAGGTGCGCAGCTCGCGCGCGATGGCATCCATCGTGAGGTCCTGCAGATAGTAGAGCTGGGCGGCTCGAAGAGCGGTCGAGAGCTTGGGGTCGGTGGCCTGGCGTCGATCCATGGCTGCACATCCGTTCACGAGACTTGCGAATCCTTGCGGGGCGTCCTCAGATGGTACGCGTGAGCGAGCGTCCCCGATCCACCGACCGGCCCCTCGTCGAGCGGCTCGCGGCGAAGGGCCGCTGCGACGTGCTCGTGATCGGGGGCGGCATCAACGGCATCGCCACGGCGCGCGACCTCGCTCTCCAGGGGGTCGACGTCGTGCTCGTGGAGCGCGGCGACTTCGCCTCGGCCGCGTCGGCCGCGTCGAGCCACATGATCCACGGCGGCATCCGGTATCTCGAGAACGGCGAGTTCAGGCTCGTCAAGGAGTCGGTGCAGGAGCGGAACGCGCTGCTGCGCACCGCCCCGCACCGCGTCGTGCCGCTCGAGACGACCATCCCGATCTACTCGACCTTCTCGGGCATCCTCTCGGCGCCCCTGCGCTTCCTCACCCATCGCCAGAGCGGCAAGCCCAAGGAGCGGGGCGCCCTGCTCATCAAGGTCGGGCTCACGATCTACGACACCTTCTCGCGCGGCGGGGGGATCGTGCCGCGACACCGCTTCCGCACCGCTCGCGCGGCCCACGCCGACCTGCCCGCCCTCGACCCGGCCGTGCGCTACACCGCCACCTACTTCGACGCGGCCATGCACGATCCCGAGCGCCTCGCTCTCGACGTGCTGCTCGACGGGGAGGCCGCGGGCGCTCTCGCCGTGAACTACGTGGAAGCCGTGGGGCTCGACGAGCACGGCGTGCACCTGCTCGACCGCGAGAGCGGATTCGCGTTCACGATCGAGGCGGATGCGGTGGTCAACGCCTCGGGTCCGTGGACGGACCTCACGAACGAGGCCCTCGGCCGGCCGACGCGCTTCATGGGCGGCACCAAGGGCTCGCACATCGTGCTCGACAACGCCGAGCTGCTCGCCGCGACGAAGGGGCGCGAGATCTTCTTCGAGCACTCCGACGGTCGCATCGTGCTCATCTACCCCCTCAAGGGCCGCGTCATGGTCGGCACGACCGACATCGACGCCGACCCCGCGCAGCCGGTTCGCTGCACCGAGGAGGAGGTCGACTACTTCTTCGAGCTCGTGCGCCACGTGTTCCCCTCGATCGCGGTCGACCGTCCGCAGATCGTCTACCGGTTCTCCGGCATCCGTCCGCTGCCCCGACACGAGGACACCTCGCCGGGCTTCGTCTCGCGCGACTACCGCGTCGAGGTCGCGCGCGCCGGACGCGGTGCGCCGGTCGTGAGCCTCGTGGGCGGCAAGTGGACGACGTTCCGCGCGATCGGCGCGAGTGTCGCGGATGCCGTGCTGGGCGTGCTCGGGCGATCCCGCGTCGCGAGCACGGCGGGGCGGGTGCTCGCGGGCTCCGAGGGCTACCCGGCCGACGAGGCGGCGCGGGACCGCTGGCTCGCCGAGCACCTGGCCGATGTGGTCCCCGAGCGACGCGAGGCGCTGTTCGCGCGCTACGGGACCCGGGCGCGCGAAGTCGCCGAGCTGATCGCGGCATCCGAGGACCGCGTGCTCGCGGGCGGACGCCTCTCGACGGGGGAGCTGCGCTGGATGCTCGCGCACGAGCACCTCGAGCATCTCACCGACCTCGTGCTGCGTCGCACCGATCTCGCGTTCACGGGTGATGTCGACGCGGAGGTGCTCCGCGAGCTCGCCAGCGCGCTCGCGGAGGTCGCGGGCTGGTCGGCGGGCCGGCGCGACAGCGAGTATGCGCGGTGCGCAGCCGAGCTCGCCGACGCGCATGGCGTGGAGGGGCTGCCGGCCGGGTTCGCCTGAGCCTTGCGGAGTGAGTGCTCACTCACTTAGGCTCGCGGGCGTGACGCTGCCGGACGAGTTCGTGGTCGTGCGCGAGCGCGCGCGTCCGCTCGCCCCGGATGACCGGCGCGATGCGATCCTCGACGCCGTGCTCCCGCTCCTGCGCGAGAAGGGTCGCGACGTCACGAGCCGCGAGCTCGCCGAGGCGGCGGGCATCGCGGAGGGGACGCTGTTCCGCGCGTTCGGCGACAAGGAGACGCTGCTCGAGGCCGGGCTCATCCGGCTGCTGGCTCCCGAGGGGTTCCGCGAGGAGCTCCGCCGCATCCCGCACGACCTCCCCGTCGACGACAAGATCACGTGCGTCATCGAGGCACTGCGGGCGCGCTTCGGCGAGGTCTTCCGCATCATGGCCGTGTTCGGCGTGCACGGACCCCCGCCCGTGCGGGAGGCCGGCGGCGGCGAGTGGATCTCGATCCTGCACGAGCTGTTCGCGCCCGACGCCGACGAGCTCGCCGTGCCCCTCGAGACGCTCGCGTGGTACCTGCGCCTCGTCGCGTTCGGCGCGAGCATCGAGCCCTTCAACCACTTCCGGCCCTTCGACTCGGCCGAGCTCGCGGCCGTCGTCACCCACGGCGTCCACGCTGCGCCCACCTCCTGACGCATCCGTCTCCACCCTCACCCCTCGAAACCACCGAAAGAAGCACCGTGCTCGGCAAACTCCTCGTGCGCTACCTCAAGCCGTACTGGCTGCTGCTCATCGGCGTCGTGATCTTCCAGCTCGCGCAGTCGATCGCCTCGCTCTACCTGCCGGCGCTCAACGCCGACATCATCGACGACGGCGTCGCCAAGGGAGACGCGGGCGTGATCCTCTCCCTCGGCGGCGTCATGCTGCTCATCACGCTCGCGCAGATCGCGGCGGCCATCCTCGCCGTCTACTTCGGCGCGAAGGCCGCCATGGCGCTCGGGCGCGACCTGCGGGCGTCGATCTTCCGACGCGTCGGCGAGTTCTCGGAGCGCGAGGTCGCCCGCTTCGGCGCGCCGTCTCTCATCACGCGCACCACCAACGACGTGCAGCAGGTGCAGATGCTCGTGCTCATGAGCTGCACGATCCTCGTGTCCACACCCATCCTCGCGATCGGCGGCGTCATCTTCGCGCTGCGCGAGGACCTCGCCCTCTCGTGGATCATGGTCGTCGCCGTGCCGGTGCTGCTGCTCGCGGTCGGCCTCATCATCTCGCGGATGGTGCCCTACTTCCGCAAGATGCAGACGCGCATCGACAACGTCAACCGCGTGCTGCGCGAGCAGCTCACCGGCATCCGCGTCATCCGCGCGTTCGTCCGCGAGGAGCGCGAGCGCGAGCGCTTCGGCGTCGCGAACGACGAGCTCACCGACACCGCCATCCGCGCGGGTCGCCTGTTCGCGCTCATGTTCCCCGTGGTCATGCTCATCCTCAACGTGTCGAGCGTCGCCGTGCTGTGGTTCGGGGCGTTCCGGATCGAGGGGGGCGAGCTGCAGGTCGGCTCGCTCATCGCGTTCCTCAGCTACCTCATCCAGATCCTCATGGCCGTGATGATGGCCACGTTCCTCGCCGTGCTGCTGCCGCGAGCGGCCGTGTCGGCCGACCGCATCGGCGAGGTGCTCGACACCGAGCCGTCGGTCGTCGCGCCGAGCGCACCCGTGACGGAGCTCGCGACGAGCGGCCGGGTCGAGCTGCGCAGGGCGACCTTCGCCTACCCCGGCGCGGAGGCGCCCGTGCTGCGCGATGTCTCGTTCACGGCACGTCCCGGCCGCATGACGGCCATCATCGGGTCGACGGGTTCGGGCAAGACGACTCTCGTCAACCTCCTGCCGCGGCTCTTCGATGTGACCGGCGGCGCCGTGCTCGTCGACGGCGTCGACGTGCGCGAGCTCGACCCCGAGCTGTTGTGGAGCCGCATCGGTCTCGTGCCGCAGAAGCCCTACCTGTTCACGGGCACGATCGCCTCCAACCTGCGCTACGGCAACCCCGCCGCGACCGACGAGGAGCTGTGGGCTGCGCTCGAGATCGCGCAGGCGCGCGACTTCGTCGAGGCGATGCCCGAGAAGCTCGAGGCGAGCATCGCGCAGGGCGGCACGAACGTGTCGGGCGGCCAGCGACAACGATTGGCGATCGCGAGGGCGCTCGTGAAGCGCCCCGAGATCTACGTCTTCGACGACTCGTTCTCGGCCCTCGACACCGCGACGGATGCCCGGCTCCGCCAGGCCCTCCTGCGCGAGGTGGCCGACGCGACCATGATCGTCGTCGCCCAGCGCGTGTCGACCATCCTCCAGGCCGACCAGATCGTCGTGCTCGAGGACGGGGCCGTCGTCGGTCTCGGCACGCACGACGAGCTGCTCGCGAGCTCCGAGGAGTACCGCGAGATCGTCGAGAGCCAGCTGAGCGCGGAGGAGGCGGCGTGAGCGGCGACACGGAGGAGACGACGACCTCGCGCCCCGTCGCACCCGTGCGACGTCCGGGGCCCGGCGGCGGACACGGTCCGTTCGGCGGCATGGGCATGCCCGCCGAGAAGGCCATGTCGTTCGGCCCCTCCGCGAAGCGCCTCGTCGGCAGGCTGCGCCCGGAGCGCATCGGTGTCGTGTTCGTCATCCTGCTCGGCACGATCGGCGTCATCCTGAGCGTCATCGGGCCGAAGGTGCTCGGCGAGGCCACCAACCTCATCTTCGAGGGGGTCATCTCCTCGCAGCTGCCCGCGGGCGCCACGAAGGAGCAGGTGATCGCGCAGCTCGAGGCCCAGGGCGACCTCACGCAGGCCGACATGCTGCGGAGCATGACCCTCCGGCCCGGGGAGGGCATCGACTTCTCGGCGCTCGCCCTCGTGCTCGGGATCGTGCTGCTGCTCTACGTGCTCAGCTCGGTGTTCCTGTGGCTGCAGGGCTTCGTGCTCAACGGCATCACGCAGCGCACGGTGCTGCGGTTGCGGCGCGACGTCGAGTCGAAGATCCACCGCCTCCCGCTCAAGTACTTCGACCGGATGCCGCGCGGAGAGCTGCTCAGCCGCGTCACGAACGACATCGACAACATCTCGCAGAGCCTCCAGCAGACGCTCTCGCAGCTGCTGACCTCGCTGCTGACCGTCATCGGCGTGGTCGTGATGATGTTCGTGATCTCGCCCGTGCTCGCCCTCATCGCGCTCATCGCCATCCCGATCACCCTCGTCATCACGGTGCTCGTGGCGAAGCGCTCGCAGAAGCTCTTCGTTGCGCAGTGGACGCACACGGGCACCCTCAACGCCCAGATCGAGGAGGGCTACACGGGCCACTCTCTCGTGAAGGTGTTCGGACGGCACCGTGAGGTGCAGGCGCGCTTCGACGAGAAGAACGAGGAGCTCTACCAGGCGAGCTTCGGCGCGCAGTTCATCAGCGGCATCATCATGCCCGCGACGATGTTCGTGGGGAACCTCGTCTACGTCGCGGTCGCGGTGGTCGGCGGCCTCCTCGTCGCGAACGGCACGATGCGCCTGGGCGACGTGCAGGCGTTCATCCAGTACTCGCGTCAGTTCACGCAGCCGCTGTCGCAGCTCGGGTCGATGGCGAACCTGCTCCAGTCGGGGGTCGCATCCGCCGAGCGCGTCTTCGAGCTGCTCGACGCCGACGAGCAGGTGGCCGACCCGCGTCCCGCGGAGACCCCCGCGAACGCGACCGGCCGCCTCGCCTTCGAGCGCGTGTCGTTCTCGTACGACGCGGCGAAGCCGCTCATCCGCGAGCTCTCGCTCGTCGCGGAGCCGGGTCAGACCGTCGCGATCGTCGGCCCGACGGGCGCCGGCAAGACGACGCTCGTGAACCTCATCATGCGGTTCTACGACCCGGATGCGGGGCGCATCACGCTCGATGGCGTCGACACGACGCGCATGACCCGCGACGACCTCCGCGGCCGCACGGGCATGGTGCTGCAGGACACCTGGCTCTTCGGCGGCACGATCCGCGACAACATCGCGTACGGGCGACCGGATGCCACGGAGGAGGAGATCATGGCCGCGGCGACCGCCGCCTACGTCGACCGCTTCGTGCACTCGCTGCCCGACGGCTACGACACGGTGCTCGACGACGAGGGCGGCAACGTCTCGGCGGGCGAGAAGCAGCTCATCACGATCGCGCGGGCCTTCCTCGCGAAGCCCTCGGTGCTCATCCTCGACGAGGCCACCTCCTCGGTCGACACGCGCACCGAGCTGCTCGTGCAGCGCGCGATGAGCGCGCTGCGCAAGGACCGCACGAGCTTCGTCATCGCGCATCGCCTCTCGACCATCCGCGACGCCGACCTCATCCTCGTGATGGAGGACGGCGCGATCGTGGAGCAGGGCACCCATGACGAGTTGCTCGCGGCGCACGGCGCCTACGCGCGGCTCTACGACGCCCAGTTCGCGGCGCCCCTCGCCGACGACGAGCTGGAGCCGGCGTTCGCCGCCGCGCTCACGGGCCCGGTGCCGACGACGGCCTCGATCGTGCAGGAGGCGCTCGCCGAGGAGGCCGCGGTCGAGAGCCAGGAGTAGCCGCCGCGGGTCGCGGGCGCGGGTGCGGGTACGCCTGCGCCTGCGTGGGGCCCGTGCGGGTTGCCTGCGTGGGTCGCCTGTGCGGGTCGCCTGTGGGGGCGTGTGCGGGTTGCCTGCGTGGGTCGCCTGTGCGGGTCGCGCCGAGCGCGAGTCAGGGCGCCTGCGCGGGCTTGCCGCCGGCGCGAGGTCACGTCCGTCCCGCCCGCCGACGCGACGTGACGTGCGTCCCGCCCGCCGACGCGAGGACACATTCGTCGCGCCGTCGCGACGTGACGTGCGTCCCGCCGACGCGAGGTCTCGCGCGTCCCGCCCGGCGCGAAGTCACGTGTTTCCCGCTCACCGGCGCTAGATCACGTCTGTACCGCCGACGCGAGATCACGCGTGTCTTCGCGTGACGCGCCGATGCTCGCCGTGGCGCATCCGGTGACGGCGGGGGAAGCTGCCGTGCGGCGGGAGTTAGTACACCCTCCGAATGCGCGCTTCTCCCGCCGTGTGAGAGCCTCTCGCGCTGACGGACGGTGATCCTGGCGTGTGGCGGGAGCAACTTCTCCCGCCACACGTGCGCATCGCCGCCCGGCTCGGAGCTGTCTCCCGCCGCGTGTGCGTTGTCTCCCGCCGTGCGCTGCGGCTCGCGCGATGGAGTCCGGGCGGCGATCCGAGCACACGGCGGGAGTTGTTGCTCCCGCCGGGTGCTGGCTTCGCCGCCCGCTGCTGCGATTGCTCCCGCCGCTGACGCAGGTGCTCCCGCCGAGGCGCGGCTGCCGGAAGTGGGTCAACCCCGTGAGGCGTCGGGCACGTCCGCGCGGGGCGACGCCGTACCCCGTACGGCCGGCAGCTCGGATCCTCGGGGAGCGGACGTCGGGCGGCGCGGGGGAGCGGGCGGTGCGTGGCCGGGGGAGCGGACGTCGGGCGGCGCGGGGGAGCGGCGCGGTGTGTGGCCG